>PMEV01000010.1:3613-3754 GCA_003154855.1 Bryobacterales bacterium | reverse complement strand
CCGCGAATCCGTGGTTGTGCGATGTGATCTCCACCCGTCCCGTCACTTTATTCAGTACCGGATGGTTCGCGCCCCGGTGCCCGAACTTCAGCTTGTAAGTTTTCCCGCCCAGCGCCAGCCCCAGCAACTGCTGCCCCAGGC
>PMEV01000010.1:0-3541 GCA_003154855.1 Bryobacterales bacterium | reverse complement strand
AACCACCGTCACCCGGCAGCCCGCGTGTACCAAGCGCCGCAGTATGTTCCGCTTGATCCCGAAATCGTACGCCACCACGTGGTACCGCTCTTCCGCCGCCAGTCCCACCGGCTCGGATGGCGAGCAGGCGTCCACTCCCTTCGTCCACTCGTACGAGGCCGTGGTCGATACCCGAGTGGCCAGGTCCAATCCCGCCATCGACGGAATGCCGCGGGCCTTTTCCACCAGTTCCCGCGCCTCGCCGCCTCCGGTCGCGAGCACCCCGCGCATCACCCCGCGCGTCCGCAGATGCCGCACCAGTCTCCGAGTGTCGATCTCGGCCGCCACCGGAATGTTGGCCTCCGCCAGGAATGCCTCGGCATCCTGCCGGCTCCGCCAGTTGCTCGCGATGGGCGAGAACTCCCGCACCACCAGCCCTTCGATGTACGGCCGTTGCGATTCGCTGTCTTGGAGGTTGGCCCCGTAGTTGCCGATCTCCGGGTACGTCAGGACCACTATTTGCCCGCAATAGGACGGGTCGGTGAAGATCTCCTGGTAGCCCGTGATGGCCGTATTGAAGACAACTTCCCCGGAGCTTTCCGTGCGCGCACCATAACTCCTGCCCTCGAAGACCGTCCCGTCTTCCAGGGCCAGGATCGCAGTATTCACTCCGGTTGTCCTCCAGCGGCAGGGGTAACACCCATTTCAACACGCCGCCCCCCCCTTCATCAACCGCCTCCCCCGCCGCCGGGAACTTCCGCCCCCGCTCCGGTGTCCATAATTGGTGATGGCCCGCTTGCGCTACCGCTGGCTCCTCCCCCTCGGCCACGCCCTGGTCGACGTGATCTTCCTCTCCCATTTCATTTGGCTGGGATACGAGTGGCAATCGGCCGAGAAGCCATGCCCCCATGTGCCCGTGGTCCAATCCCGGACGCCGGCCCAGGAACCCTGGCTGGGCAAGGAGGAAGGCATCGTGGGCTGGAGCTCGGTCGATCTGTGGGACGCAGACCCATGGGACCTCAACACCGTGGCTTGGGGCACGCCTCCGGCAGGTCTGATTTCCCACGCGGTCAGGCCGGAGGCCTATATCCAGGACTGCACCCGGCTGTGGGACCCGGTTTGGTTCTCGATCCACGAGGGCGTCGCGTTGCTATTCTGGTTTCTCGTGGGCGCATGGCAAGACTCGCCCACCGGGCGATTCCGCAAGCTGTTGGGAGTCTATCTCGCGGTTCGGTTCGCCTCCGCGGAGCTGTGCTGGACCTTGGGAACGGAACTGGGCTACAAGGCGCAGGGGGTGTTCTTGGGCTTACTCTGCATCCTGGCCCTGTATCAAGGCTGCCCCTGGCTCCTCCGCCGCCTTCGCACGCGCCCTTAGGCGCTGCTACGCGGCCGTCACCCCACCCGCCCCGGCCCGCCGAACAGCCGCCCAGCTTGCCTGAGGAACTCCTCTGGAGTTGCGATCCTCAACCCGGTGCGGGCCGACACCTCGGCGGTGAAATGCGCGGTATTGTCCGTCAGAACCCAGTCCGGGGCGGCCTTCAGCGCCGCCGCCAGCACCGGAGCGTCGTTCGCGTGCCGGATCAGCGCCCTCGCCTGCCGGAACTCCTCCTGCGATACGTGCGGAATACGCTCCACTCGGAGGCGCTTGAGCAGCAGCCCGAAATCCGCTCTGAGGCGCTCGCGGCCGCCATACGTGCCGCCCAGCTTTCCCGCGAGAACACGCTCAGTTTCTTCGATGACAAACTCGGCCACCGCGAACCGGAACAACGCCGCCCGGCCCAGGATCAAAACGCCCCGCGACGCGCTCCAGGGCGCTACCAATCCCTCGATCAGCACGCAACTGTCCGGAAACACCCGTGGCCGGTTCACCTGCCGTATCGCTTCCGTACCATCGCGGCGCGCTCAATGCGTGCCTGCGCCTTCAGTTTCGCCACATCGCTCCCGGCGCCCCGCATCGCCTCCTCCATCCGCATGCAGATGGACTCCAGCACCGGATCGTGCGGCGCGATCACCAGCGCGTCGCCCATGCGGACCGCAACCAGCTTTCCTCCCCGGCCCAGCGCATGCTCCTTGCGGAACCCGGCCGGCACCGTGATCTGCCCGTTCTGCCCGACGTTCAACACCGCAACTGGTGCATTCTCCGCCATTCGTCCTCCTGATTCCATAGTATACGAATTCCGTAGAAATGCAAACGGGCCAGATCCACTGTGCCGCTGCTATCATAAGAAAACACAGCGTGTTCGAGAACCGGCCGTCGGACACGCCAGCGGTGGAAGGAGGAACGAACGCCAATGATCGTGTCTCATTTGATCGTCAAGAACTGGCGCAACTTCCGGTCCGTCGATGTCCCGCTTAAAGAACGGATGTTCCTGATCGGTCCGAACGCTTCGGGGAAGTCTAACCTCCTGGATGTCTTCAGGTTTCTTCGCGACATCGCGAAACCGGGCGGCGGGCTACAGCAGGCCGTCAGCCAGCGCGGAGGGCTGTCCAAGATCCGGTGCCTGGCCGCCCGGCGCGAGCCCGATGTGGAAATCTCGGTGCAGCTTGCGGACGACGGACGGACACCGTCTTGGGAATACAGCATTGGCATCAAGCAGCAGGTGCGAGGCTACCGTCAACCCTACCTCGCCTACGAACGTGTTCGCCAAGGGACACAGTTGATCCTTGAACGTCCTGACGCCCATGACCTGAAAGACGAACTCCGACGTACGCAGACGCACCTTGAACAGATCAACACGAACGAACAGTTTCGGGAAGTCGCCAAGTTTTTCGAGTCGGTCCTCTATTTGCACTTGGTTCCCCAGCTCCTGCGGCATCCCGAAGCGTTCGTTGGACCTGGCGTTCCCGATGATCCTTTTGGCCGCAACTTCCTGGAACGGGTTGCCAAGACGCCAGAGAAGACTCGCAAATCCCGGCTCAGTAAGATTGAGAAAGCGCTCCGCGAAGCCGTGCCCCAGTTGAAGAATCTTCGTGACACCAAGGACGAGACGGGGGTACCGCATTTGGAGGCGCTATATGAGCACTGGCGTCCTAGGGCTGGACTGCAGCGCGAAGACCAGTTTTCCGACGGCACGCTACGGCTCATCGGCCTTTTCTGGGCTCTGCTAGAGGGTGACTCACCTCTCCTGCTGGAGGAGCCCGAACTGTCGCTGCATTCAGCGATAGTGAGCAGACTGCCGGCACTGATTTCTAAGTTGCAGCGCCAGAGGAAGCGGCAGGTTCTGATCAGTACCCACAGTTTCGACCTGCTTTCAGAGAAGGGAATAGGCGGCGAGGAGGTGTTAGACTTGACCCCGGACCAGGAAGGTACTGTCGTCCACTTGGCGTCATCGATCCGGGAAGTTCGCGACCTGTTGGACGCGGGGCTCAGTCCCGCTGACGCCGCCCTTCCGAGAACGGCTCCTCCCGGCCTCGACCAGTTGGACCTCTTCGCCAATGAATAGCGCCATCCCAATCAACCTCGCTGTCGAGGGCTCCTTGGATGAAGAGGTACTCAGGAAGATTCTGCGACAAGCACGGCGCGGTTACGTGATCGGAACCTCTTATGGGCGAAGAGGCTCCG
>PMEV01000081.1 GCA_003154855.1 Bryobacterales bacterium | reverse complement strand
CACGGCTACATCGAGGCCGAAGCTCCCGCGGGACTCCACGGCGCCTGCTGCAACTTCGACCGGGTCAGCGTTACCGGCACCGAGGACCTCATGATGGCCGCGGTGCTGGCGGACGGCGAGACCCGGCTCGAGAACGCCGCCCGAGAGCCCGAAGTTGGAGATCTCGCGGATCTTCTGGCCAAAATGGGCGCGCAAATCGAAGGCGCCGGCACTTCCACCATTCGAATCCGCGGCGTAGCCCGCCTCCACGCCGCCGAACACACCATCATTGCCGACCGTATCGAGGCCGGCACCTTCCTCATCGCACGCGCCATCACGGGCGGCGATCTCCTGGTGGCCGATTGCGTCCCCGAGCACCTNNGAGTATCCCGGCTTTGCCACCGACCTCCAGGCGCAGTACATGGCCCTCATGACGCAGGCCCAGGGCGCCGCCGTCGTCACCGAGACCATTTTCGAGAACCGCTTCATGCACGCGCTGGAGTTGATGCGCATGGGCGCCAACATCCGGATCGAGGGCCGGCAGGCGATCGTCGCGGGACCTTCGCAACTTACCGGGGCCAGCGTGATCGCCTCGGACCTGCGCGCCAGCGCCTCCCTGGTTCTGGCCGCTCTGGTGGCCACCGGCGAGACCGAGATCGACCGGGTCTATCACATCGATCGCGGCTACCAGCGGATCGAAGAGAAGCTGGCCCGGGCCGGCGCCTCGATCCGCAGAATTCGAGAGAAGTGAGTTCCTATTCGACCACCCTCAAGAACAGCGACGTGGAGCTGGATCCCTGAATGATGTCCAGCTCGACCCTGGCCCCCGTCGGGACAAACCAGGGCACCTGGGCGTTGATCTGGTACAGGCCGGCAAAGCCCGGCGTCAGTCCCGCCCATAGCACCGGCAAGCTCACTCCGCCCAGTACCACCTGAGGCGTGACGGCGCTCGCCGCCAGCGGGTTCAGCGGCGCCGCGGTTCCAGCGTTTGCCGCCGGCGTGGTTTGGCCTAGACCGGTTGCATAGATGACGATCGTGTCGCCCTGGTGCACAGGATTGGACGGCGTGGCCAGCAGGTTGTTCGCCAGGCGGACCACCGCCGGCGTCACCTGATTGGTCCCCTCGACCGGGGCCTCGAAGACCCCCGGGGCCGTGTCGGCCATGTCGATCGTGAAGTTGTTGCCGACCCCGCCGGGAGTGTGCAGCACTAGCGTGACGTTGCCATCCAGGTAGTAAGGCAACTGCGCGTTGACCTGCGCCGCGGAGACGAACAACATCGGGGCCAGCGCGCCGTTCACGGTCAGGCAACTGTCGCCCAGCGCGGTGGGCAGCGGCATTTCGGAGCTGGCCATGTTCACCGGGCTCAGGTTCTCGCCGAACAGCGAGACCAGGCTGCCCGGCGCCACCGCGGCAGTGAAGTCCGCCGCATTCACCACGCTGTCGATGTGCGGCGGCTCGACCGGGGCATCGTAAGCCGGGGGCAGCACCGTGAATCCCGAGGTGGTGAGCGAAACAATCGCGTTGCCGTTGGCCAAGGGCGCGAGCGTCCTCGTGAGCGCGGCTCCCGGTTGGCCCAGGAGCGGCGCCTCCACGGTGCGCGTCGGATCGAGCGCCGCTCCGGTGGCCGGATCCACCCGCTCGATCACCCCGGGACTGGCCCCGAGGGGCGCCGTCGTCTGCAGCCCGTAGCCGCCCAGGAACGCAAATCCGGAGCTGGTTCCCGTGGCGCTTTCGAGCTGCTCGACCGGAACCAGCGAGACGTTCAGCAGGTTGTTCCCCACCACGAACTGCCCCTGGCTGGAGGCTGCGTACGCCCCCGCCAGCGCCGTGAAATCCTGGCGCGAAACCGTGAAGGAATCGGCCGTGGCGTTGTAGAGCATCACCCCGCCGTCCGCCTGGGCCGCCAGAATCCAGGCCCCGTTGGGCGACGCCGCCAGCATTGTGTTCATGTCCACGCTGTTGGCCCACGGCCCCAGGCTGGGCAGTTCCACCGCCGTTCGCGAAGCCAGGTCCACCCGGTCAATCGGGTTGTACGAACTCACCGCCGACCGCACCGCCCCCAGGATGGCGTTGCCCGAGCCGGCCAGCGAGCGCGGATAGTGTCCGCCTGGAAACCCGATCGGCGCCAGCGCTTGCAGGGTTTGCAGGCTGTACACGTTGGCGATCTGCGAGTTGTCGTTGCCCACCAGCAGATACTGCCGGTCGAAGGTGATGGCCATCTGCGTGGGCGTGTTGCCCGTGCGCAGGGTGGCCACTTGCGTGTACCCTCCGCCCTCGAACACCAGCACCTGGTTCTTGTCCTGGCGCAAAACGAAGAACCGGTTCTGAATGGGGTCGGCCAGGATGTCCACCAGCTTGCCCGGAACGTTCACCAGCGTGCCCCGCTGGTCCGGATCGCGGTTGTTGATCAGCACCCGCAACGGGGGCGGGATATTCACCGCCGCCGCCGACTGCACCGCGATCTGGATGGCCGTCGTGCCGTGTTGATTCTGGAAGGCGCTGGGGTTCACCGAGACGCTCACCACCGCCGGCGTCACCCCGCTGGCCGGGCTGATGGAGATCCCGGGCACCGAGGCCGTGAGCGTGAAGTCGGTGGCCGCCCCGCTGGGGTCCGTGACCGCGAATTGCTGTACGGCCACGCCCGCGGAGCAGGTGCTCGCCTGGAAGAGCAGGTCTTCCCGCTGAATCCGGATCTGGCGCGCTTTGTCGATCGACCCCACCGGCAGCGCCGCGAGGCCGCTCGCCGACACCGAGTACATCACGGAGCCGTCGCTTGAGAGCACGCTCTTGCCCGCCAGGTTCTCGGGCAGGAGCAGTTGCTCCCTCACCGTCAGGTTGTCCTCATCCACGATCATCAGCACCGGCGGCGAGACGGTGGTTGTTCCCGTGGCCGTGGCCTGTGGAATCTGGGCGTAGATCAGGCCGCGCGCCGAGTCGAAGGCATGGCTGCCCACCCCCAGCAGCCCCGACGCGCTGGGGAACTGGGCCATTAGTTTGCCGCTCCGGTCGTACTCCACCCAGCCGCCGGCCCACAGCGAACCATCCTGGTTGACGCTCACCACGCGCGGCCCCATGGTCGGCGTCGAGGTATACCCCAGCGAGGTTACCCATTTCTGCCGGACGTCGTACTTGAAGCGGATGGTGTCGGTGAGGCCGTAGATGAAGTTGCCGTCCCCCGAGGCGGCCATCGAAGCCGCTACGATTTGCGGCGGGAAATTCGCCGGCGGCGCCGGCAGCGTGTTGGCGGTCACGTTCTGGACCGTCCCTACGGTCAGGTTCCCGCCGCTCACCGGGTCGAACGACAAAAACTCCGTGGTGGTCGCCACCAGCGCCCGGTTGTCGCTGCCGAAGGCCACCCCCAGCGGCGGCGAGCTCAGCGCGAAGGTCTGCTTCCCGCCCGAGTTCAGGTCGATCAGCGTCAGCAGGTTGCCGCTGGTCTGGGGCGCCTGAAAGTTGCCGAAATGGGCGACCAGGAGAAAGCGGCCGTCGGGCGAGAGCGCCAGCGCCGAAGGCTGGGCGGCTACGTTGATCGAGTTCCGGATGGTCAGGTTCGAGGTCGAGATCACCTCGATCCGGCCGCCGCCGAAGTCGGCGAGATACACCACCCCGCGCGCTTCGTCCAGCGCCAGATCCGAGGCTTGCCCCCCGATGGGGACCACCGTCCCGAAGGTGCCCGCCCAACCCCAGCAGGCCAAGCACAAACTCACCGACAATCGCAGTTTCATGATGCTCTCTCCCCTATCCGTCGCCGGCTCCCGGCCGGAGGCGCCCTCGATTGGCCCCCGGCTGCGGCCCGGACTCTCCGGAAGCCGGCCGTCCGGCGGCCTGCCTCCGCCGGTTGAACGAGTTTCCGGCGCCTTCCTTCCCGTCGGCGCGAAGGGCTCCGGCGTGCGCCGCCGACTCCCTCCGCGGCCGGTTTCGCTCTCTGCCTGCGGGTCCGCTACTCCACGCGTTTGCGGCGGCGCAGCACGATCACGGTGATTAGCGCCACCGCGAACAGCGCGCATATGATCCGAACGGTTCCGGAATCCATGTCGTCGTTCTCCTTTCCAGTGCTCCCGGCTGCCAGCCCGCTTCGGGCGGCCGGCCGCCGGCCTACATGTCTCTCATCATGGGGAGCAGCTCCCGGCTGATCTTCACCATGACCGGTCCCACCGTCACCACGAACAGCGAGGGCAGGATGCAAAAGAAAATCGGGAAGATCAGTTTCACGCCCAGCTTGGCCGCCTTTTCCTCGGCCGTCTGGTGCATCTGCACCCGCAGGTAGTCGGAGTGCGCGCGCAGGCTCTGCGCAATGCTGGTGCCGAACTTGTCCGCCTGGATCAGCACCGCCACCAGCTTCCTCAACTCGTCCACGCCCCCCCGGTCGGCCAGGTTCCTGAGCGCCTCCGCGCGCCGCTTGCCCGCTTTCAACTCCAGGTTCACCAGCGTGAATTCCTGGCAGATCTCCGGGTGGGCGTGCTCCAGTTCCTTGGCGCACTGTATGATCGCCTGGTCCAGCCCCAGCCCCGATTCCACGCACACCACCAGCAGGTCCAGGGCGTTCGGAAGCGCCCGCCGGATATTCCTCCGGCGCCGCTTGGCCCGCATCTGCACCCATTTGTTGGGAGCGAACAGGCCGGCGCCGACCGCCCCGGCCACCACCATCACCCGGGTATTCGTCGAGAGGTCGGAGTTGAACGCCACAATGCCCGCCACCACCCCGAACAGCACCGCCAGCGCCACCTTCAGCCCGTAAAACGTCTTGAGCGCCCCGGGGCCGCGATACCCCCCCCGCATCAGCCGCTTCTGCATGGCGGTGGTGTCTTTCGGGTTCTGCGGCAGCAGCGTGCCCAGTCTCCGCACCAGGTCGTGGAAGGCCAGGCTGGGATGCGCCATCTCGCGCGCCTCGGAGGTGGCCCGGGTCACCCGTTCGATGGCCGCCTTTTGCCGCACCCAGAAGCGCGAGCCAATCAGCGACAGAATCGCCGTCACGGTCGCGAACAACAGCAGGGTGGCCATCAATTCCATGTCTCAGACCTCGATCGTGACGATCTTCTTGATTACGGCGTACCCTATCAGTTGCATCCCGATGGCGGCGCCCAGCATGAGGTGCCCGGTCGGGTCGTGCATGAAGAAGTTGGTGTACATCGGGTTCACGTAGAACATGATGGCGCCCACCACCACCGGGATTAGCGACAACACCATGCCGGTCATGCGCCCGTGCGCGCTGACCGCCCGGATCTTGCCCCGCAGCTTGAAGCGCTCCCGGATCAGGTGCGCCAGCTTGTCCAGCAGTTCCGCCAGGTTGCCTCCCGTGCGCTTTTGCAGCAGCACCGCGGAGACGAAGAAGTGCACGTCCATCAGCGGCACCCGTTCGGCCAGCTTCTCCAGGGCCACGTCCAGCGGCAGCCCCAGGTTCTGCTCGTCGAAGGCCCGCTTGAACTCTCCCGCCAGCGGCTCCTGGAACTCCTGGTGGATCATCTCCAGCGCCACCGAGAAGGCGTGCCCCGCCCGCATCGACCGCCCCAGAAACTCCAGGCTGTCCGGAAACAGCTCCTCGAACTTCCGGAGGCGCTTGCGGCGCTTGCGCATCACGTACAGCGTCGGAATGGCTCCCAGAATCAGTCCCGGAACGATGGCGAAGGCGCGGTAGTCCGGCGCCGCGCGCCAGGTTACGGTGAATCCGGCCAGCAACAGCGCCAGCGAGACGTGAACCGTCCGCGTGGGGCTCCACTTCAGGCCCGCCTGCTCGAACAGGGTCGCCAGACGCTGGTTGAGCCGCAGCCGGTGCAGCAGTTCCAGGATCAACTGGCCTTTGGTCAGCTCTTCGGTGCGGATCAGCGCCGGGCCCCGCCGCGCGGCCTTGCCCGGCTCCGGCGCCCCGGTCAGACGCGCCTTCATGCGGTTCAGGTCCGCCGCCTGGCGGCCGTGCGACCACAGCCACCACACGCCCAGCGCCCCCAGCCAGAAGGCCATCAGCAATGTGGCGTACAGGAGCATGCCGGGCTCAGATCTCCATCGCGTCGTCGAACAGGGCCGGACTCAGCCGGATGCCCGCCGCCAGAAACTTTTCGTAGAACTTGGGCCGGATTCCGGTGGCCGCGAAGCGCCCCAGCACCCGGTTCTCGGGCGACAGCCCCCGCTTCTCGAAGACGAAGATGTCCTGCAGCGTGATCACGTCGCCTTCCATGCCCGTGACCTCGGTGATGTTCACCACCCGGCGCGTGCCGTCGCTCAGCCGCGCCGCCTGCACGATCAGGTGGACCGCCGCCGCGATCTGCTGCCGGATGGAGAGCATGGGCATGTTGGCCGCCCCGAAGGTGACCATCACCTCCAGCCGCGAGATGGCGTCCCGCGGCGTGTTGGCGTGCACCGTGGTGAGCGACCCTTCGTGGCCCGTGTTCATGGCTTGCAGCATGTCCAGCGCCTCCTCGCCGCGCACCTCTCCGCAAATGATCCGGTCGGGCCGCATGCGCAGGCTGTTGATCAGCAGTTCCCGCTGCTTCACCGCCCCTTGCCCCTCCAGATTGGCCGGCCGCGTTTCCAGCCGCACCACGTGCGGCTGCTTCAACTGCAGCTCGGCCGCGTCCTCGATGGTCACGATCCGTTCCTTGGGCGAAATGAACGCCGANNATGTTCAGCCGCGCCCGCACCGCCGCCTCCAGCAGCTCCATCATGGCCGGCGTGGTGGCCTTGTGCTCCACCAGGT
This sequence comes from Bryobacterales bacterium, assembly GCA_003154855.1. Lineage (GTDB taxonomy): Bacteria > Acidobacteriota > Terriglobia > Bryobacterales > Bryobacteraceae > Fen-330. The sequence continues at coordinate 16,588 of PMEV01000081.1, read as the reverse complement.
CGGGCGGCATCAGCTTGTCGGTCGAGAAGCGCCGGATGGACAGGATGGGTCCGTCCACCGCCAGCGGCGGGATGATGGCGTTCACTCTCGAACCGTCCATCAGGCGCGCGTCCACCATGGGCGTCGATTCGTCGATCCTCCGCCCCACCTGCGAGACGATCTTGTCGATGATGCGCAGCAGGTGCGCGTTGTCGCGGAAGGTCACGCTGGTCAGCTCCAGGATGCCCCGCCGCTCCACGTACACCTGCTTGTGCGTGTTCACCAGGATGTCCGAAATGGTGGGGTCCTCCAGCAAGGCCTCCAGAGGGCCCAGCCCGAAGACTTCGTCCAGCACCTCGTCGATCACCTGCTGCTTGTCGATGGAGCTGAGCAGCGTGGATTCCCCGTCCATCAGCGCCACTAGCGCCTGCCGCACCTCGCTGCGCATGCGCTGGTTGTCGATGGAGGCCAGCGCCTCCAGGTTGATCCGGTCCAGCAGCTTGCGGTGCAGGGTGAACTTCAGTTCCTGGCACTCGGGCTTCAGATTGGCCCGGCTCCGGCCGGCCTTCTGCAGGATCCTCTGGTCCCAGGTCAGTGCCGGCTGGGTGGATCGTGGATCGGTCGCAATGGGCATAGGCGTGGTCTACTCCCGGGTGGCGGACAGTACCGGCCGCTCTGGGGCGGGCGCGCCGCCGCGGCGGCTCTCGAGCGCCGGCCGCCCGGCGAGACGTCCCGCGAAAGCCGCGATGGCCCGGCCCAGGCCGCTCTCCGGGTCCAGCGCCTGGCCCATGGTCACGGCGCGGTCCAGCGGGAAGTAGTCGTTGGGAAAGCTGCTGTGCACCGGGCAGTCGAAGATCTGTCCCACGTCCGAGCGCCGCAGGCCGTCGCGCCCGCCCACGCGGTTGATCAGCACCTGGAAGCGCTCCTTGCCGAACCCCAACTGCGAGAGCAGGCCGACCGCCTTGCGCGCCAGGTGCAGGCTGGCCAGTTCGGGAGTCGACACCAGGAACGCCTGGTCCGCCTCGGCCAGCGCCAGCAGGCTCAGCCGGTGGAAGATGGCAGGCAAGTCCAGCACCACCCAGTCGTAGATATCGCGCGTGCGTTCCAGGAACTCGTGCAGCCGCGCCGCCTCGACCGGAGCGTCTTGCGGAGGCGTGGCCGGCGCCGCCAGCAGCTCCAGGCCGGCGGCCGGCGCGGCCAGGGAAGGCCACTGGTCTGCCGGCCCATCCTCGGCCAGCGCATCCAGCAGCGAGCCGCCCGGGGCCGCTCGCAGCGAGAAGGCCAAGCATCCGCCCATCAAGTCCAGGTCCACCAGCAACACCCGGCTCCCGGTGAGCCGGCGCAGGGCTAGCGCGGCCTGGGAAGCTAGCGTCGAGGCTCCGCTGCCCGGCTTGGCGCTCGAGAACAGCAGCACTTTTCCCAGCGCCCGCGGCGCCTCCGGGCGCGGCCCCATGAGCCGCCGGATGCGCTCCACCGCCTGCTCCTGGACGGCCGCCTCGAACGGCGCGTGCAGGAATTCGCTGGCCCCCAGCCGCAGCGAGCGCAGGATGGCTTCCGAATCGTTGCGGCCGTGCAGGCCCACCACGTGGATCGCGGGAGAAGAGGCCACGATGAAACGGATCAGCTCGCAGGCCCGCTCCAGATCGGTCTCCAGATCCAGCAGCACCATCTCCGGCTGGAGCTGCCGCAGGCGCATTTCCAGGACCTGCTGCGACGGGTAGCTCTTCAGCTCCGCCAGGATCTGGAAGGCGCGGCTGGCCGCCACGCTGGTGGTGAAAACGTGGGCCAGCGCGCGGCCCGGCGCGATCAGCAGAGCCGTGAGTTGCGCCGAAGCTGGGTTGCGCGCTGGCATAGCCCTCCCGCCGCTATTTCTTTCCTCCCCGTTTGGCCGGCGCCGGCTGCGGGTCCCGGGCCACGTTCAACTGCGGCGGCATGAAGTCCTGGGGCATGATCACCGGTTTGACCTCCGCGGAACTTATCGGCAGGGCCGTCTCCGGCGTTACCATCACGATCAGCTCGGTCTTTGTTTTCTGCGTGTCCCGGCTCTTGAACAGCGCCCCCAGAATGGGGATGTGCGCCAGTCCCGGCAGCTTCGACAGGCTCTCGTTCACCCGGTCGTCGATCAGCCCGGCGATCACGAAGCTCTGCCCTTCGCCCAACTCGATGTTGGTCTCCATGCGCCGCGTGGCGAGAGCGGGAATCGTGAACCCGGACACCGTCACCCCGTTGGCCATATCGATGGTGGAGACCTCCGGCTTCACGTACATTTTGATGGTGTGGTGCGCGGTGATCTCCGGCTTGAAGGTCAGCCGGATGCCGTATTCCTTGAACTGTATGGTGATGGCCCCCGAGCTCGCGCCGCCCTGCAGGATCGGCAGCGGGAACTCCCCTCCCACCAGGAAGCTGGCTTCCTTGCCATTGGTGGTCACCAGGTTGGGCTCGGCCAGGATTTGCAGCACCCCCTTGCTCTCCAGCGCTTTGACCAGCACGCCCAGGTTCAGGTCCGGCCGGAAGGCGAAGATGTTGAGCGCATCCGAGAGCGAAAACGTGCTGTTGTTTCCCGCTTGCCCCGGGACGTTGGCCGTCAGGCTGGTGGGCCGGGGCTGCGCGAACTGCCCCGTCGAGACGCTCCCCACCGTATTCGCCGCTCCGGTCGAAACCAGGTTCACTCCGAAGGAGTAGCCCGCCGTGCGGTCCAATTCGGCGAATCGCACCCGCAGCAGCACCTGCCTCTCCGCCGCCGGCGCCGCCACTTGCAGATTGTTGACCACCGCCTTGGCGAAAGGGGCCATCAAAGCCGCGGCGCGATCCGAGAGCGCCTGGCTGGACACCACCCCGGTGAGCGAGAGCGCATCGCGCGAGGCCTGCACCTGAATGTCTTCCCTGGGGAAGGTATCCTTGAGCAGCCTGCGCACCGGATCCAGGTTCTGGTCCACCAGGACGGCATAGGCGGTGCGCTCGCCGCTCCTGGTCCACACCCGGACGGTCGCCGCGCCCTGCGCCTTGGCCAGCAGCAGAATCTCCCGCGTCGAGACCGCCACGGCGTCCACTACCTCGGGATTGCTGGTCGAGATGCGCCCGATGTCCGAGGCGTAATCGACGACAATGCTCTTGCCTACCGTCAACGCCAGGTCCTGGTTGGTTTCGGCGGGCGGGCTGGCCGGCCAGCCCAGGCTCCCCGACAGAAGCAAAAGGCAAAACCATCCGGCACGTGGTGTTTTCATGAGACTATTCCGATTTCCCGATGGCCACTTGCTCCACCGTTCTGGTGTTGCCGCGGATCACCACCACATCGTCGGTGACGCGCGCCAGGTGTACCGCGGGGGGCGGCGCGGCCGGGCGGGGTGCGGCTGCCACCCGCTCGGGCTTGGGGAGCTCGGCGGTGGGGAACAGGTCCGATAGCATGCGGCCGGTGGTCTTTTCCACTCCCCGGTCGTTGGAATTCCGCAGCACCAGTTGAATCCGCCCTTCGGTCGCCAGCGTCAGTGTCTCCGCCTGCCCGGGCGTAACCAATAGCGTCACCACCGGCGTATTGATGGCCTTGCCCGACCCGTCCGGATCGATGTTCTGTCCCGCCGAAAGCACCTGGATGTCTTGCAGGACGGTCTTGGTGACGGTGGACTCGCGGCCCGCCGGGTGGTCCGTCACCAGCACGTCCACCCGCATGCCCGGCAGCACATAACCGGCCACCCCCGCCACGTCGTTCACACGCACCGCGACCGCCCGCATTCCGGGCGGGATGATGGGGGCCAGCCCCATCCCGCTCCCGCGCAGCGCTAATCGTCCAGCCCGTATCGGCTCCTCCGCCAGGATGTTGGAAATCACCGGCCGCTCCAGAACCTCCTCCAGGCGCGCGAACCCGTCCGCGGGGACCTGATCGGCCGGGTATTTCGCCAGCTTGACGTCGGCCGCCTTGATGGTCGCGCCGAAAGGCAAGGCCCGCGCCGCCACCACCAGGTCCCGCAGATCCACCCGGCCGGCCCGCGAGCCGCCTCGGCGCGTTCCCATTACGACCTGATAGAAGACAGCCGATAACACCAGGGCAACCAACAGGCTGGTCGCCACCACCGTCAAGAGTCTGCGGTCCATCTGTGGTCCTTTTCCGGGCGGGGGCGCGGGCGCTTACTCCGAGCCGCCCGGAGAAGCTGTCCCCGGTCTCCTCGAAGTAATTCGGCGGAAAAGGGGGAATTCTTTAATGGGGGCCGCGGCCTCCGGCGGCCGGCCGGCGGGAGGCCCAGCCACCCGCTCGAACAGCGCCGCGAGCGCGTCTTCCTCCACCAGGCGCCAGCCCGGGTCCTGGCGCAGGATGCCGGCTAGCGGCCACTCCAGCGGCGCCAGCACCGTGCTCACCCCGTAGCGTTGCAGCGTGTTCCTCCACTCGGCGTGCCCGTAAGCCACGCGCAAGTAGAGTTTTCCCAGCTCGGGTCCGTAGAAATCGCTGCGCCCGTCGATGAACACTCTCTGGCGGGGGTAGAAGCGGTACAGCAGGTAGTCGCCCCATTGATCCGAGGTAAACACCCGCGCTCCCGCCAGTTTCCCCCGCTCGCGTCCCACCAGGTCCACCGGAAACTTGACGGCCGGGAAATCGAGCGGCCACCGGACGGGCGCGCCCACCAGCGCCAGGGCCAGCACCAGCGCCGCGGGCCACAGGCTGGAGCGCCGGAACCCGGAGGCGAAATCGGCCGCCACCCCGTCCAGAATCCGGGCCACCGAGCGCGGGGGTCGGCGCTCGGCCCAGCCCGCCCACAATCGGCTGGTCTCCGCCGCCAGGATAGGGCAGGCCGCCACCACGAATACCGGAACGTGGCGCACCGAGACCAGCGCCGCGTGCGCCCAGCCAATCACCAGAAGCGCGTCGGCCACTTGCCTGCGCCGCAGCAACACTCCCGCCAGGATCAATCCCGCGAACAGCAGGATCTCGAACTGCAACGCGCTCTCGCCGCGGAACTTGGGGCTCTGGAATTCGTCCACCGCCTGGCGGATCCAGTCCGACTTCAGATACTCCGCCAGGTGCCTGTGCAACCCGATCCCGTAGGGATTGGCCAGCGTCGCCGCCGTGCAGGCCGCCAGCAGCGCCAGCATCCGCCGCGCGCCCCTCCAGGCCGCCCGCCAGGAGCGTTTTTCCAAGACTGCCTGGATGGCCGTCCCGGCCGCCAGCAGGGCCAGCGAGATGAGCAGCGCCAGGAATCCGCCGTGCAGATTCACCCACAGCGCCGTGAGCGGCACGAGCAGCCACACCACGCGGCTGGGCCGCCGCCGGTCTGCGTCCACCATCCACAGCGAGGCCGTTAGAAACAGCAGCGTGAAGATGTGCGGCCGCGCCAGGTAATGGATGCCCGAGGCGCCCGCGCCGAGCAGACAAAAGGCCAGCGCCACCAACGCGTTCGCCCCGCGCCACGCCATGTGCCGCGTGAGCAGCGTCAGGTAGCCGGCGATCACCGTGCCCGCCAGCAGCACCACTCCTTTCAGCCCCGCCAGCCGGTGGCAGCCCGCGAACAGCACATCCGAGAGCCACTCCCAGGCGAACCACCGCTCGCCCATCCGCGTGAAGGAGAACGGGTCGCTGGACGGCAGCCGTCCGCGATTCAGAATGAAATCGCCGGCGCGTATGTGCCAGCCCGTGTCGCCGTCGGCCAGCAGCGCGCTCCAGCCGCTTCCGGCCAGGAACAGCCAGCCCAGCAGCGCCGCGAACAGCCAATCCGAGAGCGACGGGCGAACCAGCGCCCCCAGACGCCCTGGCGCGATGGCGGACGGAACCGGGCTAGCCGGCACTCCCGCTTGCTCCGGGCGCGGCTTCCGCTTGCTGCGCGGTCTCTGTGGCGCCGCCTTCCGGCCCCAGCAGCCGGCGGCTCCGGATGGCCAGCTCATAGCGGTCTCGCGCTCCGGTCTTTTCGAACACGTGCATCAGGTGGACTTTCACGGTGCCGGGGGAAATCTCGAGCGCCCGCGCGATCTCGGTGTTCTTGAGGCCCTGCGAGAGCAGTGTGACCACCTGGCGCTCGCGCGGCGTCAGGCGGGGCGCTCTCCGCCGTCCCGGTTCCCGTTCGCCGGCCGGCTCTCTGGCGCCGTTCTCGAACCACAGATGCCCGCGCGCCACCACCCGCAGACACTCCAGCAGTATCTCCAGCGGCCGGTTCTTCACCAGGATGGCCCGCGCTCCCGCCTGCAACGCCTGGCTGGCCCGCAGGTCTTCCAGGCTTCTCACCCACAAGACCGCGTGCGTCCGGGAGAGCGCTTTGCCCAACTCCTCGACCAGCTCGAGCGCCGCCGCCGGATCGTCCTCGTGATCCACCAGCGTAATATCCGGCGCCCGGGCGAGAACGGCCGCGAGCGCCTCGCGCGTCCGTGCCGCCACCCCGGCGAACTCGAACCGGGCGTCTCCTTCCAGCGCCCTGCGCAATCCTTCCACCACCACCGGCTGGGATTCGCACGCATACACGCTGATGGGTCTGGAGACCATGCCGGCCTATTGATCGGCGGAATCGCCGCCGAGGATTAGTCCGGTCGAGCCGGACTGCCAGGCGGATTGATCGGTCCCGTGCGGAGGCCGCGGAGCCGGGACGCCATCCGAGGGCCGGTTTCAGGGGAGGACGCGAGCCGGCCAACTGGCCGCTGTCGTGGACGAGAGCGCGATCCGGAACGCCAGGCGACGTTTGACCGGCAATGTCCCGTTCTTATTGGGCGCGACTGGGGGAATGCAGGATCGGCCCCACAACGTTGGCCACCCAACCAAGATCCTTCAAGCCAGTGCCCGTGCTCGATCCACGGCAGTCCACAGCATAGGCGAGCAGCAGCCGCATTCCCCAGTTGATCGCCAGACCGAGCGCCACCTGCCGATTCTCCCGATTGAGGTAGCTGACGCCGCCCGCGATGGCAGCCTGGTGGATCGCTTCATCGAACTCCTGCTTAAAGAGAGCCGCGGGGCTGCCTATCTCCAACCCGACTCTGGCGGATTCCGCGCGGGCGCCCGCCGTCTGCTGTTGCAGGTGAACAAGATTGTCCACTGCAGCCCGCCAATGCCCTGCGCCCAAGGAAATCCTCAGCGTCCGGCAGGCGGCAGCCAGGAAGTAGCAGAGAGGGGAGTAGAGCTTGCCTTCGTTATCCAGTTCGCCTTCGGAAAGGATCCTGGCGTTCCGTTTCAGGACATCCAACACGACGGCGTCGCGGTGCGGCCCCTCGGGCACAATGCCGAACAGTGCTTCATCGGCGAGATGCAGGATGCTTCCGAACCACTCGTGGAGCAGTTCTGCCGCAGTCTGGGGGTCGCTCTCCATCATGCCGCGTCCGCTGACAGAATGGCCTCCGCGGGCGAGTGGAATCCCTCGTAAGCCCAAGCGGTTGGCGCCGAGGAGTACAGTGTGCCGGCAAGTCCGGGAGGCAAAGAGGACGGGTCCATGGGCCAGCATCTCGGCCCCTCCAGGCGTAGGAGGGCCCGGTCTTCCTCTATCAGGTCCATCCAGGCGTCCTCCATCTCGTCGAGGATTGCGTCCTCTTCCGCCGATTCCTGACCCTCATGCCTCCACCGGGTCATCCACAAACGGCTTTCAAGCTGACGGTACCGCGCCAGGTCTTTAGTCATGGGCCTTGCTCCAGAGGGAACGGGTGCCCGTCAGGGCCGACTCGAAGTCGGGAAGAGGGCATCGGCGGCCCGGCTCGATGAGAGCGTGCGGATAGCGGTCAAGACGAAGGAGCAACGTCCGCGGGACATAGTCCGTGAACATCCGGAACACCGGATCCCGGCCTTCTCCCCCGAGCGACCTGGGAAGCCGAGGCTTCGGTAAGTTCCGCGCAGCGTCCAGCGCGACCGACATCCCGCCGGTTCCTGGCTCGACCATGCCGTCCTGACTCAACGGCAAATCGCGCGTTGGGCCAGCAGTCCGAACNNAACATCGGCTGTCCGGCCTCGCCATAGGGTGCGGTCTGCATGGCATTCTCAGGCGATTCTCACACTCGGTATTCTAGCAGATGCATGTTGGGCGGCCGGGTCGAGCGATCCGTCGTCGAAGAACGCCGGATACGTCCGGTTTGACGACATGACGCGTGCGGATCATCTCTTTACGAGTCCGCCGCCCCAAACCTCTCCAGCGCCTCCTGGTACACCTCGCGGGTGAGGCGCGCCGTGCGCTCCCAGGAGAAATCCCGCGCCCGCTCGAGCGATTTCGCGCGCAGACCGGCGATCCATTCGGGACGCGTGGCGGCGGCGACCAGCGCCTCGGTCCAGCCGCGCGCGTCGCGGGCGTCCACCTGGACCGCCGCACCCGCGGCCACTTCCGAGATGGCCGGGTCGCGCGAGGCGATCACCGCCGCGCCGCACTGCATGGCCTCCACCACCGGCAGCCCGAATCCTTCGTAGAGCGATGGGTACACGAATGCCAGGGCTCCCGAATACCAAGCGGCGAGCCGCTCCTCCGCGATCTCGCCCAGAACCGTGAGCCCCGGCTCCTCGGGAAGGGCGGGGAAGTCCTCGCGGCGCCGGCCAGCCAGCACCAGATCCACCGGCGCCCGCTTCCGGGCCTCTCTCCAGGCCTCCAACAGCATCCGGATGTTCTTGCGCGGCTCGAGCGTGGCCAGAAACAGGAAGTAAGGCTCCGCATGCGACCCCGGCGCCGGGTGCAGGTGCGACGCAGCCGCCTCGGGTACGGCCACCACTCGCTGTGGAGAGACGCGGAACCTCTCGATGACCTGCCGGCGCACCGTCTGGCTGGGCGTCACCACCATCGTCGCCAAGCCCAGGCCAACCAGGTACGGCGTGCGGCGGCGCACCCGATCCGCCCCCGAGTGCCAGGCCGCCTCCATCCAGGGCGAAAGGTCGTGCAGCGTGAGCACGCTCGGCCGCAGCGGCAAGTAGGGCACTTCGAAATTCGTTCCGTGGAAGACGTCTACCCGGCGGCGCGCCAGTTCCCGGGCGAGGCCGCACAGCCACCAGCGGCGCTCCGAGAATCCGCGCGGCGCGGCCGGCTGGGCTAGCAGCGGAAACTCGTCCTCGGGAAAGGCCGCCTCGAGCGCCCGGTGCAGCTCGCGGACGTAGCGCGCGAGTCCGCCGCTGGAGAGCGTCAACGGCGCGGCATCGAGCGCCACTCGCATACGCGGCCTACCGCCTGCCGAGGCGCTTCAGTTCCAGGTCCCGGTCGCCGTAATTCCGCTCGTAGTAGCTCTGATACGCGCCGCTCTTGACGCGCTCGATCCAGCCGGCGTTGGCCCGGTACCAGGCCACGGTGCGGCTGAGCCCCTCCTCGAAGCCGACCTCGGGCCGCCATCCGGTCGCCGCCAGCGTCTTCTGGCTCGAAAGCGCGTAGCGGCGGTCGTGGCCCGGCCGGTCCGTCACGTACTCTATGAGCTCCTCGGAAACTCCCGTGGCGGACAGGATCTGCCGCACCACATCGAGGTTGGCCAGCGACCGGTTGCCGCCGATGTTGTAGATCTCCCCGTCCCGTCCCGATTCCAGCAGCGCGGCCACCGCCCGGCAGTGGTCGTCCACGTACAGCCAATCGCGCACTTGAAGCCCGTCGCCGTAGACCGGCAGCGGCCGCCCCTCCAGCGCGTTCGAGATCGTCAGCGGAACCAGCTTCTCGGGGAACTGGTAGGGGCCATAGTTGTTCGAGGCGCGCGTCACCACCACCGGCAGCTTGTAGGTGGCGAAGTAGGAAAGCGCCAGCAGGTCGGCGCCCGCCTTGGTCGCCGAATAGGGGCTGCTGGGCCGCAGGGGGAACTCTTCGCCGGCCTCCAGCGGCGCCGCCAGGCTGCCATAGACCTCGTCGGTGGATACCTGCAGGAACCGCCCGATGCCGTGCTCGCGCGCGGCTTCCAACAGCGTGAAGGTGCCCCGCAGGTTGGTCTCGATCACCGGCTCCGGCGAAAGGATGGCGCGATCCACATGCGATTCGGCGGCGAAATGCACGATCGCATCGGGCCGGAATTCGTCGAGTGCGCGGCCTACCAGCGCGGCGTCGCAGATGTCGCCGCGTACGAACCGGTAGCGCGGATCGCCCGCCACCGCCTCCAGGTTCTCCAGGTTTCCCGCGTAGGTCAGCTTGTCCAGATTCAGAATGCCGGACGCGCCCTCCCCGGCCAGCGCCAGCCGGATGAACGCCGATCCGATGAAGCCCGCCCCGCCTGTGACCAGCAGTCTCACTTGTTCTGGGTCTCCCAATCGTAGTTGATGCGCGGATCGTCGAAGGCCAGCCGCCCTTCGTCGGCCGGATCGTAGAACTGGTCGGTCGCGTAGACCAGCACGGCGGGCTGGTTCCCGATCACCTTGTAGCCGTGGCCGACCCCCGCCGGAATCAGGATCTGCCAGGGCCGCAGCGCGCCCACATACAGCGTGTTGCGCGCGCCGAAGGTGGGCGAGCCTTCCCGCAGGTCCACCAGGGCGGCCTGCAGCATGCCCGCCACCGCCGTCCAGCAGTCGCGCTGCCGCAGATGGTAATGGAATGCCTTGACGGTGCCGGGGTAGCCCAGTGCCGCGGAGACCTGAACGCGCGCGAACGGCGCTACCAGTTCCTGGCCCGTGCGGATCGCCTCCAGGAAGTAGCCCCGGTCGTCGGCATAGACGGAATACGGCCGCACCCGCACGCCCACGATCAACTGCGGCGAATCCGGCGTCTGGATCACCGCTCCGATCCCTTTCTCGCACTGCGGGTAAGCCAGCTCCAGTCCTTCGCCCGCCTTGATGCTGGCCCCCGGCGCCATCATCGCGCCACCGCCTCGGCGGGTTGCGCCTGCCGCGCGCGGGCCACCAGATTGCTCGCCCGCAGCAGCGATTCGAACGTGCCGGCGTCGGTCCACCAGCCTTCCAGATACGAGAACGTCATGGCGCCCTCGCGGATGTACGCGTTATTGACGTCGGTGATCTCCAGCTCTCCGCGGCCCGATGGCGCCAGCTCCCGGATCTTCTCGAAGACCGTCGCGTCGTACATGTAGATTCCCGTCACCGCGTATTTCGATTTCGGCTCGCGCGGCTTCTCCTCGATGCTCACGATGCGGTCCCCCTCGATCTCGGCCACCCCGAACCGCGCGGCGTCCGGCACTTCCTTGAGCAGGATGCGCGCGCCCTCCCGCTGCGCGGCGAAATCCTCCACCGCCGGCCGGATGGATCCCTCGATGAGGTTGTCTCCCAGGATCACGCAGATGGGCTGCCCGTCGGCGAAATGCTCGGCCTGCGCCAGCGCCTCGGCGATGCCTCCCTCGCCTTCCTGGTAGGCGTAGTTCAGGTGCGCCAGGCCGAACTCCTTGCCGTTGCCCAGCAGCCGCAGAAAATCGCCCGCGTTCCGGCCGCCGGTGACGATCATGATGTCCCGAATCCCCGCGTCCACCAGGGTCTGTATGGGGTAGTACACCATGGGCTTGTCGTAGATCGGAAGCAGGTGCTTGTTGGTGATCTTGGTCAGCGGAAACAGCCGGCTGCCGGTTCCGCCCGCGAGCACGATGCCTTTCATAATGTCTCAATCATACAACGGCGGCCCACAACTCTTCGGAAACCCCGGGTTCGCCTCCCTCGCCGGGCAAGCTGAAGCTTACCCTACGTCGGGCCGTAGGACATGCTTTAGCTTGTCCTCTTCGGGCCACCGAGCCACAAATTCACCCTGGGCTTCACCGCCGGCGCCGGCCTGGAGCTCCGCCATCGGGCGCTGGGCGTCTTCGGAGAGGTCCGCTGCACCTACTGGACCGCGGACGCCTTCGCCGCCTCGAGCGCGATGCTAAAGTCGGCGCGCAACCAGGCGGACCTGCTGCTGGGCGTGACGTTCTAGCGCCGATGCTACAATCGTCGCTGCCATGGAACTCTACGAATGGGACGCGATCGAGAAGGAACAGTTGAATCCGCTGTTCGTCCGCCAGGCGATCCACGGCCGCGGGATGACCGTGGCGCGGTTGCGTCTTTCCAAGGGCCTGGTGGTCCCGGCGCACCGGCACGAGAACGAGCAGATCACCATGCTCGAGCGGGGCAAGCTGCGGGTCCTGGTGGAAGGCCGCGAGCTGCTGCTCCAGGCGGGCGAAGCCCTGGTCTTCGAGCCGAACGAGGAGCACAGCGTCGAGGCGCTCGAAGACAGCCTGGCGCTGGATGTCTTCTCTCCCCCGCGCGCGGACTGGCAGCGCGGCGACGACGCCTACCTGCGCTCTCCGTCCCGCTGACCCGCCGCCGGGGAAGCGCCGCGCGATCCGAGGCTGACCGTCAGCGGCGTGTTGGCCGGGAGAACTACGTCTCTTCCTCGCGCGATGAACGTCGAGTAAACACTGCACGCGGCGCCCGCGATGGCGGTGCTCGAAGCCAGCGTGCGAGAGGCCTGCGCCACCAGGGTGCCAATCAACCCCAGTCCGACGGCGCCGGATTCGGCACGGCCTGCCATGTCCCGGTCGGGAATACCCTGGGCATTGAAGTCCTGATGAAACGAGAGGCCGGCGACGGTTGCCGCAATGGCTGGGAAAATGAACCGGGCCTTGGGGCTGCCGGTGCGTGCGGCCCCTTCCGAGTCGAGGGCCAGGTGGGCATCGAAGTCCGCCTCCACTTGTTCCAGGTAGCCTTGGACGCCTTGCACGGCGCCGGCCGCCAGTTCGACCTGGCGGAACACAAAAAGCACCTTCCCGTTGCGGTGAAAGCGGCGTGCGGGCTGCGCCTCTACGACCTCCCCGTGAAGGCGGCTGCCTTCCGGAATCGACAGCGCATGACCGGACGAGAACACGGGGCGGGTCACGACCGCTTCCACCGGCGCTCCTCTTCGCGCCGTCGCGGAACTGATCGGAGTGAGCAGCCGGGCGCCGACTTCCTGGGCGCCAACTCCGCCAACCGCGGGGTAATCGATTGGCGCATCGGCGGGAGCCGGTGTCGGTGCGGTCAGAGGTTCCTGTAAAACGCTATTGAAAAGGGTCCCCGCCGGCCAGGCTTGCCGGCGATAAGGAAGCATCTCGAACAGCCTGGATTTCAACTGGCTCATCTTGCCTGGCGCCCGGAAGGCGAGAATCGCGGCGCGGTCCATTTCGCCGGGGGTTTTTGGAGCGCCTTCGAGAGCGGACTTGCGCTCTTCTCCCTTGGCCGGAGGCTTCGCGACACGCACGGTGTGCGCCGCTCCGCGCGCAGGCGCGGTGCGCAGAGACAGCCGCGAACCGTCGCCCAGCAGGATGGAGTCAAACTGCGCTCGAACTTCCCGCGGCGGCGTGAAGTTGCCCGACAGGATCGCGGCGAGGCGCCGGCGAATTGGAATTCCGCCGATCTCAGCGACGTGCCCTTCCACTGGGCTGCCGGCCGGAAGCGCCACCCGATCGTAGACGTAAACCGGTTCCACCAGCCGTCCGCGGATCGGTTCGCCCACACGTTGGATGGCGACCCGGCGTTCCAGAGCCACGCGCAGAGGAACGCCAGGCGGAATCGTCTGGGGCAGCGCCGCCGTGGCGATCGTCAAGCAGGCCAGGAATCCACGCATGAGCGGATTCTACCGCGAAACGGGCGGCACCCGCGGTGGGACCGCTGGAGCGCGCTGGGCGGCTCGCTGTCCCCTGCCGGACGGTCTCCCCAAGGCGTTCCCGTGGACTGTCTTGGGGGCGGACACCGAGACCGGTGTGCCGATGTTGAGCGTCACTTGCTCGGCTTCCGCCTCCGGCGTGAGGATGTCCAGGTAATCGTTTCCCGCGGAGACGCCCGACGGGATCACCGCGTTGATCTGATAAAACCCCGCGGCGTACCCGGGCGCCACACCTGCAAATTGGATATTCGGCGACGGGTAGCCGTCGAAGTACACCGACAGAGCGCTGCCGTTGTAGCTATCGAGCACGTTCCATGGCTGGCCCGTGGGAGAGGACGGCACTCCGTCAACGAGCGACGGCGTAACCGAGCCCATGCCGGTAAGAAAGAGGCTCGCAAAGCTCCCTGGCCCGACCGGGTTGTTCGCGCCGATCGCGTTGCCCGCAATGTCTTCGGCCGCGGCCGGTCCGAAGCCATTCTGTCCCACGGAAAAGACGCCCGGGGCGGAGTAGTTCGTGTACATGGTCACCAGTTTCGAGGTTGGGCATTGGGAGCCGGTGGGACAAACCGCAACGGTGTTCTGCACCTCGAAGGCCGCGTAAGGCGTGAGATCCGGGCTGGCGGCGCTGGGCACTAGAATTGTGATCTGGGTCGGACTTACAGCCAGCAGAGGGGCGGCCACCCCGTTTACCAGAACCCGGGTGTTCGCCAGTGTGGTGGGCAGCGGGAACGTGGATGCCTGGGCCGATCCGGTTGACATATTCGATCCGAACAGCGCGACCATCTCCTGTGGCGCCACCGGATTCGTGGCCGGCGCAAAATTGGCGGCGTTCACGATGCCCAGCGGGTTCAGGAAGACGTCCCCGGCGCCGGCCGTGTAGTCGACCGCATGCAGGCCGGCCACGATGGAATAGAAGTTCCCCTGGCCGATCGCCAGCACCACCTGCCCATTGGCGCCCAGCCAGTATTGGTCGCCGTCCCCGGGGGTGAAGCTGCCGTTACTCTGCAAGCTGGACTGCCAGCCCGAGGTCAGGTCTTCGACCGAATACCCGTTCGCGTTCAGGCGCAGGTGGCTGGTGTAGTTGCCCTGGCCGGTCGAATTCAGGGCGCCATAGAAGGCATCCGGCAGGCTTTGAGCCAGACTGCTCCATACCGTGTTGTCGGCCTCCAGCCCGCCCAGATAATAGAAGCCCTGGAAGGTAGCAGCGGAGGCCGAGGGCACAGCGGGCGAGGCCAGGAACAAATCGTACCCGCCGGGCGATCCACCCACTAACAGATTGTGGTCCGCCGAGACAAAGAACGACTGGGTTCCTCCGATCAACTGGTCGGAGGCCGCGGCGCCGAAATCGATGGTTCCCGCGCTCCCCGACAGAGAGTAGGTGACGCTGGGAATGGCCTGTGTGGTCAGGCTGGCGTTGCCGGTGGCGCCGCCGGTTGCCGTCACCGTTCCGAACCCGCCGGCCCCGTCGGCTTGGAGCGGCATGTATGCCTGCCGGGTTTGGCCCACCGCCGCCTGCGGGAAATTCAGATAGACGGCATGGTAGGCGCCGGTCAGGCTCGCGTTGGATACGCCGGGGCCCATGGGAATACCCACCATCAGATCGAACACCGGACTGGAGTTCTCCGTCGCGCTGGCGATGAACGCGGACGGGCCCACGGCGCCCACGCCACCGCTGGCGAACGTGACACTGCTGGCCGGGAAGGCGCCGGTGAGAGCGAAACTGGCGATCCTCAGAAAACCGTTCGCGGCTACCGCATACGTGCCGCTGTGGGTTACGCTAATAGCTCCCGTCTGCGACGCGGAATCGGCGAGCTGGCCGCTGAAGCTGTAGTTTCCCAATCCGTCGAAAGTGGCGATTCCGATTGCGCCGATCGCCTCTCCGATGGCGCCTTGCGCGCTCAAGTTCAGGAGCGCGACTTCGCGCACGAAATACCGTCCTTGCAGCGTGGCGTTGCCGCTGTCGTCGAACTTAAAGGACTGCCCGGCCGCGGTGGCGGCCATTAACCCCGCGAGCATCAGAATCCGGGTGAACGGACGTGTTTCGATAGAATCCATGATGGTGTCCTGTCCTTCCTTGGGAGCGTGCATGACGTTCAGTTGGTCCCCTTATTCGGTTCGTTTTCCGCTTTTTGTTTCAGACTCCGCCGGGAGCGCGCCAGGAGTTCGGCGCGGTTCTGGCGCAGGTCTACTCCGGTAGGCGCGGCGGGATAGGGCTGCCGGCCCATCATTCCCTTCCACAGGATGCGATTGAAGTCCTGGGGACTTACCAGATCCGCGTCGTCGAAGTCCATGCCCTTGGTGGCCCGCGCCCAGTACCGGGCGTTGTGCGCCGGCTTGGGCGCCGTCAGGCCGGCGCGGTGGTGAGGCGCGATGGGCAGTTGCGTACGATAAAGAAGCTGCGAGGGAGCGGCCGTGAAACTCCACGGGCTGGGCGTGGTGTTGAAGATGTCGGCCATGGGATGGGCCAGCGCGTCGTTCAAATTCATCGGCGGGAGGCCCAGCACCTCTTCCATCGTGCGGATAAAGTCGATGGTGTTATAGGGCGTGGAAACCAGCGCGCCCTGCTTCACGTAGGCGCCCGCCACGTAGGCGGTGCTGCGGTGCGAATCGACGTGGTCGCCGCCGTCCTGCGCGTCGTCTTCCACCACGAAGATCAGCGTGTTGTTGGCGTATTGGCTCTCGGCGATCTTCTGAACCAGCAAGCCGACCGCGTAGTCGTTGTCGGCTACCATCAGGTCCGGAGTATTCACGCCGTCAATCGCCACGTCGAAGTTCCCGGTGTGATCGTGCATGAAGCGAACCAGGGTCAGCGCCGCCAGCCCGTCCGGAAACTTGGGCCCGCCCACCGTGGGCCTGGCCCGCCGCTCGCGGGCGTCGAAGTCCCGCTCCCACTCCTTATAGCGCCAAAAGTCCGGAAGCGAGTTGTCGAAGCCGCGGAAATACGGATCGGTGAACGGGGCGAGGGCCACATTCGAGGGGTAGGCCACCACGGTGCCGGTGGAGTACGGGTTGCGCAGTACGGGAATGAAGTTGGTGGTGGTCGAATAGAGCGTCCCGTCCACCCAGAAACCATAGTTGCGAACCGTCAGCTTGGCCCGCAAGGCGTCGTTCCACAAAAAGCCGGTGTTGATCTCGTTGTTCGGCCCATCCGGCGC
>PMEV01000258.1 GCA_003154855.1 Bryobacterales bacterium | reverse complement strand
CCCCTCAGCGCTTCCGGCTCCCAACCCAGTCCTTCTCCCGCCGCGCCGTTAGCATAACGGATGGTCCCGCCAGCATCCAGAATCGAGAGGATTTCCGACGAGAACTCCAGCATCGCGCCGGCCCGCTCGAGATTCAGCCCCAGAGCGTCGCCTTCTCCCGTTCCCGGCAGGATGCCGGGCCGCCTGAGCAACGTCTCCCTCATACCGGCCTCTCCTTGATGAGCGCCCGATGTTGGGTCCGCCCTCTTCGTACACCTCTCGCGGGCACGAGCGGGGCGGCCCGGTCCGTCCGGGCAACCTACAGATATTAAGACGCCTTAATGTGGGAAATGCAAGAACAATCTTTACGTCGCATTGCACGACGGTCGGGTTTCACCGCGCCGAGCCCCAGGCGCAAGCTGTCTACTGAAGCTGTTCGCACATCGTGAACGTGCCGACGTAGGCGCCGGCCAGCACGAAGAGCATATGGATCAGGTACAGCGGCGAGTTGGCAAGCATATAGAAACCGACCGCCTGGTTACCGATGCCCGCCAGCCGGGGATCCACCGCCAGCAGTGCCACATCCCTCAGCGCCACCGCCACCAGGCTCGCGGCGCCCCAGCGCCACACCCGGTCGGGCCGCAGGCAGCCGATCAAGGCGCCCGTGAAGAACAGCGCCGACTCGGAAATCACCACTTGGGTGACCCGGGCTGGTTCAGCCTGCAACAACTGCGGAAGCCACAGCGAGATTAAGCCCACCAAGCCGGCCATGCACCACCACAGCCGGTCGGTCGACCTCTCGTCCTCCATGCCGATCTCTTTCAAAACACTCATATTTAAACCTCAACGCCGCCACCTAGGGCCGGGCTGAGGCCTCTCTCAAGGCAATCTAACCACAACCTGGGTTAGAATGCAAGCGCAAAGTGGGGTATGAAACTCTGAATGTGAGGGTAGCCCCTGCCACCTCCTTGGGGCGGTGCCCGTACTGGACACCCTGTCACCCCCCCAAAGGGTACAATGCGTTCATGAGCCGGTTTCGCCTGCCCCTCCTGGCCTTGGCAGTACTTGCCCTGCTTGCCGCCCTCCAGGCCGCCCCCCCAGCCAACGATTTCCACTTCGCCATCCTGGGCGACCGCACCGGCCTGGGAAGCGCCCAGGTCTACGAGCGGATCTGGAAGGAAGTCGGGCAGCTCCACCCGGATTTTGTCATCAACGTGGGTGACACCATCCAGGGCCTGAACGACTCGCTGGCCGCCGCCGAGTGGGAAGATCTCCACCACCTCTGGCGCACTTTTCCAGGCCCCTTGTATTTCACCCCAGGCAACCACGACATCTGGAACGACTTCTCGCGCCGCCTATACGAGCAGCAGACCGGCCGCCCGGCCTTCTACGGCTTCAACTTCCAGAACGCCCACTTCACCGTTCTCGACAACAGCATGAGCCTCGAACTCAGCGACCAGCAGCTCCGCTTCCTGGAAGACGACCTGAAGGCCAACCGCGACCGCGCTCCCAAGTTCGTCTTCTTCCACCAGCCCTTCTGGGTCTTCCCCTTGAAGCTGGGCAGCGGCGAGTTCCCCCTCCACCGGCTGGCCCGGCAGTACGGTGTGAACTACGTCGTCTGCGGCCACATCCACCAACTGATCCGCATAGAACGCGACGGCATCGTCTACCTCGATGTGGGCAGTTCCGGCGGCAACATGGAGCGCGGAACCAGCCGCGGCCAGGGCTTCGCCCAGGGTTGGTTCTACCAGTACGTCTGGGTCGCCGTGAAGGGCGCCCGCGCTCAGCTTCAGGTCGCCGAACTGGGCGGGAAGATGCACCCCATCGAGGAGTGGTAAGGCGGCTACTCGAGCTTCTTCATAACCTCCAGCACCACCGTTCCCACCACCTGGAAGCTATCCGCGCTCAGCTTGTCCAGCGTGTCCTGGTCGGTGTGCCAGTAGGAGTTGCCAGGGCCGTAGTCGAAATCGATCAGGTCCACCGCGTTCACGCCCTTCAGCAGGAACGGCATGTGATCGTCGTCGATGGCCGATTTGTCGCTCAGGAAGTGGCGCGAGAGCCCCAATTCCGCGGCCGTGCTCCACACCAGGCTGCGCAACGCCTGCGACGAGTTCACGTCCTGCAGGATGCCCAGGTCCCGGTCGCCGATCATATCCACATTGATGAGCGCCTTGATGCGGCCCAGCGTGCCGTCCGCGCTCCAGCGCGCAGCCAGGTGCCGGCTGCCGTAGGTGCCGTCGCTCTCCGACCAGCGCTCGAAGGCCTCCTCGCCATCCAGCCACACCAGGTACACCTCGTTCTTCGACGGCCGCGCCGCCAGCACCCGCGCCATTTCCAGCAGGAAGCCCGTCGAAGAGCCGGCATCGTTGGCGCCCACGAATTTCGCCGCCGGCATCCACTTGGTGTCGTAGTGCCCGGTGATCGCCACCGCCCGCCCCGTGCTCCCCTTGTAGTGCGCGATGATGTTCTGCATCCGGATGGGACCCCGCGGCGTGTGCGCCGTGAACGGATCCACCGTGACCTCGCAGCGGTCCAGCTTCAGTTGGCCCACCAGGTACTCTTGCAGCTTGCCGATCGCCTCCGATCCCGGCGGGCGCGGCCCGAACGAGACGGCCTTGGCCGTGAACGCCAGCGCGGAGACGCCGCTGAACGCAGCCGGAGCCTGGCCCGGCTTCTGCGCCCACAGGCTCCCCGCAAGCAGTATCGCGATCAGCGCATTTTGGCTTTGCATATGTATCCCAGTGTGAAGTTTCGGTCGCGGTCCAGCGAGTCCAGCGCGGGCAGCACGAGCGCCGGAGGGACCAGCAGCAGCGCCGCGGGCACGAGCCAGATCCCGTGGAAGAACTGCAACCCGTTCAGCAGCCGGCGCGCCAGCAGCCGGAAATACCCGCCCACGGGGAGCACGTGTATGTCCATGAACCCCGCGCCCTCCAGCAGGCTCCGCAGCCCGTAGCGCGTGAACCGGTAGTAATCGTGCGGCGCCTGGTGTACTTCCCACTCCTGCGGGGCAACCAAGAGCAGCCGCCCTCCGGGCTTGAGCGTCCGCGCCATCTCCGCCAACACCCGCGCCGGCTCGCGCACATGCTCCAGCGTCACCACGCTGACGGCCGCCGCAAAGCAGCCCGCCGCGAACGGAAGCGCGGCCAGATCCGCCACCGCATCCAGGCGCCGGTAATCCCACGCGGCGTCCCCGACGCCCAGATCCACTCCGTAGTAGCGCTGCCGGGCGAAGTGCGCGGCATACCGCCCCTCCCCGGCCCCGGCGTCCAGCACGCGCGCGCCCGCCCCGAGCGACCCGGCGAACTCCTTCACCGCGTCTTCGATCCGCGCCTCGAAATACAGTGCGTTCCGCCGCAGCCAACCCGGCAGCAGCCGCTCGATCCGTCGATAATTCATGCCGTCATCCAGCCGCACTCCACAGTGTAGCGGAAGCGGTTGGGAGCGGCGAGGATCTTGTCAGCGCCATTCCGGGTGGGGGCGGCTGTCGCCCTTCCGTGGGGTTTCCCCGCAGGGCGGAAGGCCTGAAAAGTGTTCGCGGCGAATGGAACCATATCGCTCGTGGCCCGGTTCTGCAGCGCCCCGGCACCGCCCGTACAAACTCGAAGTCCGCGACGAAGACCGGGGCCGTCGCGCCCGCCCTCAAACCGCGGAGATCTCAACCCGTCACAACGGGGTGCGACCCCACGCGGCCCGACCGGGCAAGCGAGCCAGCAACCGCTTGACCGCGAACATCAGACGTCGCGCGCCTTGTCCTTCCATCGCGCACAGAAATACTCCCACGAGATCCTTCGGTGCGCCAGCTTCCGCTCAAGCGCACTTGAGACCAAGTACAGCACCGCACACAACGACAAACCCAACGCCAGCACTCTAAGCTCCAAGAAAAGCGTCAGGTACAGACATTCACCCGCCCAACGATTTCCTCCACGGTAGTTTTCGAAAGTCGAGTAGGCGCCCCAACTCATTACTATGCACGTCGCCAAAAAGACAGCCACGCAGGCTCGCTTGCCGGCCTCTACGTCCGCCTGGCACTTCTTCCAGAGGCATAGGAACGCGCTCTCGGCCATCCGGTAGACAGGCGCGCTCTGATCTCCGCCAGCACTCTCCGCGGAAGGCCGAGTATCGGCAAGTTTTGCGAGGATACCCTGCCACGGTACCCGATTTGCCAGTGCGGACCTCGCCAGGAGATCCGGGTCCACAGCTCCTCTCGAGACGTCCTCAGGCCCAATAACCCCGCGCGGCTCGTGATAAATGCGCCAGGCCAGCCCGACAAAGCGAACGGCGGAAACCAAAACGATCATCAGCAGGCCGAGGACAGTGAGTTTGATCTCCATCGGCTGCATAAGCCAGAAATAATGTATCGCGTACATTGACGTCTCCCTTTCTGCTTTTCCTTCCTCCTCACCTCAGCCACCCAACATGCCAGTTTCCTGCGCGGTCTCTACCGAGCTCGCCGGTGACGTCCTTCACTGAAGCACAGCCGCGCATCCCTCTCTCCAACGCCCAGTACATAGTTGTGCTGCTTCCGCCGCGCAGGATTCCAGCTCGATGGCTTCTGACTTAGACGCTGCCGCCCGCGCCCCGTCCTTCAGGGCTTTCACGGCTTGGGAGGGATTCCGTCGAAAGAGGTACACGAGGGTACGAATACCATTTCCGCGCGCGATCCGCGTCATTTGGCCGCCTCCCAGCTTCTTTATTAGATGCGGCACCATAGATTCTCCATATCACATAGCGCCGACACCGCTGGAAACCGATCCGTCATAGAGGATACGTATTTATCTAGGCCGGTCTCCGGCATTTGAAAATCGAGAAAGCCTACCAGCACCTCGATTTGCGAAGAGTCGATCTTCGGTCTTAGGTAGCCGAGCCGAAGAATTCCGTCCGCTACGCACTGTGGATCGGCGCCGCGCCCGTGTGCTTCTAAGAACTCCGCCACCTTGTCTCCAGGCAAACCAGCGACCTCTGGGCATTCAGCCGCGTGGACATGACCGCTCATTACTAGCGCCGCGACAGCCGCAAGACAGAAGCGATACAGCATTGATACCCTCCTCACCTTAGATTCCAGCTCATCGGGATCGCTGCCACACTCGCTTGATTGTCGCCACTAGCGGCTGCTATGGCTTGCACCGTGCCGTCCCGCTCATGGGGCGTATTCGACCACCACATCCGTCGTGCCCGCCGGCTGGCTTGGCGCGGGATCGGCCGCGGCCGGCGGCCGCGCGGGGACCACGACACGCCCGCCGCGCCGCCCGCGCTGAGCGCCCCCAGGCGCAGTCCGACCAGCGCCCGACCCGGTCCCGGAGTTCATCCACAGCACCGTTCCCTCCGGCATCTCGCCGGCCCAAATCGTGACATCGGCCGACGCCGTGCCCGCCGTGATCGTGACGTGCCCCGCCGCCACGGCCTTCAGCACCGGAGGGTCGTCCATCGACAGGCCCGCCACCGCTGGGTCGCTGGACGCCCAGTTCAGTCCCATGACCCGCCGCCCGGCCGCATTCACCGCCTGCATCGGATGCTCGTCCCCCACACTCATGTTGATCAGGGCGGGTTCCAGCCGCAAGCCGTCCGGCCCCGGCACGGTGAACGGGACCGCGTTGCTCCGCACGCCATCCTGCTGAACCCGCGCGATGCCTGTCAGCGCTTCCGGAGCGACCATGGCCACTACCTGCCTATCGCTCCAACTGACAACCTGGCCTTCCGTGCCGCCCAGCCAGACTTTGCCAGTGCCCTGAAAGTCTCCGAAGCCGGCGCCGGTAAACGTAACCGGCAATCCGGGCGCTGCCGAGGTGGGCCTTACGCTCGTGAGATGAAGAGAATTCAAGGCGAATGGAACCGCATTGCTCATGACGCCGTTATGCAGGACCACGGCGTGTCCGGAAGCCGACCTGGCGCCTACCAGTGCGACGATCTGGCTGTCGCTCCAGCTTTGCACCTCGCCGGGAACTGAGCCCAGCCACACCTTGCCGCCTTCCTGGGCTGAGCCGAAGCCGGAACCCTCGATGGTCACCAGGGTTCCCGGTACGCCGCTGGATGGCGCAACACTCGAAATCGTTGCGGTAGCCACTTTGAACGGCACGCTATTGGACCAGGCCCCGCCCTGATGCACCTGGACAGTCCCCGACATGGCATTGGAAGCGACCGTGGCAACAATCTGCGTGTCGCTCCAACTCTCCACCGTGCCGTTCCTGCTGCCCAGCCACACGGTTCCCGTTTCCTGCGCCGCTCCGAAACCGGAACCGGAGATGGTGACATCCACGCCTCCCGCGCCGGATGTTGGCGAGACGCTGGTGACGCGGGGCCGGGCCGTTACCGTGAACAGCGCGCCGTTACTGGCCATGCCCCCCACCATGACCACTACGTCCCCCGTCGTCGCTCCACGAGGGACGGTCACGATGATGTTGGCCGCGGTCCAACCGTTGGCCCGGCCCGCGCTGGTCCCGTTGAAGGTCACCGTGCTGCTGCCCTGGCGCACTCCGAAGTTGCTGCCGCCAATGACGACGGTCGCGCCCACCGGTGACGAGGCCGGCGACAGGCGCGAGACGCTGGGCGGGTCCGCTGCGGGTGGCTGCGCCGCCTGGGCCGNNCCTCCCGGCCACCGGCAATTATACATCGATTCGCACGATTGGGAGCTTTTTCCGGTTTTCACCAGCCAAGGAAAGCGCCGGTTTTCTTTTTCACCGAGGCTTCAGGCCTATGTCCGCGCCTCGATCATCACCGTCGAGCCCGCCCGGCCGCGGCTAGTAGATCCGTCCAGTCAGGATTCTCACTTCATCAGGTAGCTGGAACACCACGCGATGTTCGTGCCGTATCGACGGATCGGCGACCTCGAACCGGTAGGTCATGCGCACAGCGTCCTTATGTTTGGCAGGCTCGAAGCGCCATGTGATGAAGTTGCGCTTGGCCCAGTCAATGAGCGCCGATTGCCGTTCGGGCGGATCCGCCTTCGCATCAACCACAGCGAGGTCCGACGTGGCCCCGTTCCGCCCAATACTCCCTGCAAGGGTGACATGTCCGGAGATCTCGGCCTGGATCTCATAGGAGGGATAGTAGATGTGCTGAAACTCCAGAAGACACCTGCCATTAATCGCCAGTGTGCAAGAGGGCGTGCCTTTGACGGTCAGGCCGATGAACGTAGAGATGCCCAGGTCCGCGTCCGCGGTAACACCGTTTGGCCAGATCTGCAGGTAGTTCTCGTCCCGCTCCACGTCATAGATGTAGCTCGCATGAAGCATAGATTGATACCGGTATTCCACCGGCACCGCCTCCACGGATGCCGGCTGAAAACCCTTCGCCGCCTCGTGGGAGCTGAATATTAATGCCGTCACGTTCCGTTCAGGGTACTTCTGTCTTAGCGCCCCGGCCAGACAGATTAACCTTCCCGGCGCAAAATCCTCCAGTCGGACGCTGATGTGGAACGTGATGTCTGACGCGCTGTTTTCCAGAATCTTGCCCACGCGGTAGTGAGGCGCCTTACAAGCGCCGAAAACGGAGATCGCACCGCAGAGGACAACGGTTAGGACGAATAGCCGCGCGGCTATGCGATTCGAGTTCCTAAAGCGTTCCATCGCGAGCTCCCAAACCTCACCCTCACCCCTTCTTCCGCGCCTCGAGCATCACCGTCGAGCCCGCACGGCACGCCGCTTCCAGCACCGTGAATGGCACCGCCGCCACCACCAGCGCCAGGTACAGCAGGTTCTTGGCCAGCCTCAGGAACGGTGTTTCCTTCACGCCGCGCAGCCGGCGCGCCATCGGGTCCAGCCACGGCGCCAGACTGGTCGCCAGGCCCGCCGGGTTGTCCCGCAGCGAAAAATGTTTGCGCCGCAGCACCTCGAATCCGCAACAATCCAGCAGCAATTCCAAATCCCGCGCGCGATAATTCACCAAATGCCGCGGCACGTCGATGCCGCTCCAGTTTTCCCCCAGCAGCAGGAATTGCCAGCAGGCCGCGTTCGGCGTCTGCACGATCAGCCGCCCGCGCGGGCGCAGCAATTGGTGCGCCGCCTTCAGGTACTCGGCCGGTTCCTCCAGGTGCTCTAAAACGTGGAACATCGTGATGGCGGCGCAACTGGAAGCCGCCAGCGGCGGGCTGGCCAGGCTGCCCCGAATCGCCGGGACGCCGTTCACCCGCCAGGCCACCGTGGCCGCCTGCAGGGAAAAGTCCAGGCCCACCACGCGCGAGCCCTGCTCGCCCAGCAGGCGCAGAAACAGCCCGCCGCCGCATCCCACGTCCAACACCGGGCCGTCCTCGTGGGCGTCTTCGAGCGCGCGCCTGACGAAGCTCACGTAATCGCCCAGCACAATGCGCCGGTAGGCCTCTTCCAGCCGCCCGGCCGCGGTCGCCTCCGGCTCGAACCAGTAATTCTCGGGATAATAGCCGGCCAGTTCGGCCGCTGTGGGACGCGGTTCGAGGCGCAGCAATCGGCAGCGCCGGCACTCCACCACGCGGAACCGCCGGTCGGTGGTGCGATACAGCCGGTCGCCGGTTTCGAAGAGGACTTGGAATTCCGCGGCGTCGCAGGCGGGACACTGGCCGGCCTTCATCATGCCGCCTGGCGGCTCAACGCCTGGAGCGTGATCCGATGGTCCAGGATCAGCGCCCGCACCTGGCCCGGCGTCAGCTTCCGAAATCTCTCGACCGCCGCCCGTTTCCTCAACATGCGCGGCAGCATCCGCAGCGCGGCCAGGTCCCCCTTCGCGAGCGCCAGGGCCGCTCGCAGTTTGCCCCGCAGCCCCGGGTAATGCGCCATCTCGCCCTGCCCCCGCGCCGCCGCCCACGCGCCCGCCATCAGCCTCGCCGCGTAATATGCGCCGTTCATCCACAGGAGGCTCCAGGGAAACAGTTTCGCCGCCAGCAACACCCGGTTGCGTTCAATGAGTTCCAGCCGCCGCGCCGAGCCCAACCCCAGCGTGGCGCCCCGGTGATGCCGCACCACGGCCTCCGGCGCATACAGGCAGCGCCAGCCCGCAATCCGCCCGCGCAACCCCAATTCCGCGTCGTCGCCATAAGCGAAGAAGTCCTCATCGAATCCGCCGATCTCGTCCAACATCGCTCTTTTGTACATGGCGGCGCAACCGTCGGGCCATAGGACCTCCTCCATCCGGTCGTACTGTCCCAGGTCGGGCTCCCCCGATCCGCGCCCCCGGTTCTGCCCATCCGGATAGATCAGGTGGCCCGCTTTGTCGATGCGCTGCGGGTCTTCCCACACCACAATCTTCGAAGCCGCCATGCCGATTTCCGGGGCGCTCCCGATCGCCCGCCGCAGCCCCGCCAGCCAGCCCGGCCCGGCTTCCGCGTCGTTGTTCAGCAGCGCCACGTAGGCCCCGCGCCCGGCCGCGATCCCCTGGTTGTTCCCGGCGCAGAAGCCCCGGTTCTCGCGGTTGGCGATCACCCGCAACCCCAGTTCCGCCCGCCCCCCGAATTCCCGCTCCGCCATCTCCACCGAGCCGTCCGTCGACCCGTTGTCCACCAGGATGGTCTCGAACTCCGCTCCCGCCTGCCCCCTCAGCGACTCCAGGCAGGCCCGCAGCAACTCGCGCCGGTTCCAATTCACCACGATCGCCGAAATCTCGGGCTTCTCGAATCGCTCCACTGATTCTGGTATTATAGCCCTCGGGATCGCTCGGCTTCTCGGTATGGACTCCATTGGGGAAAGGCTGCGCCAGGAACGCCTCCGCCGCGGCTTCGATCTTCAGCAAATCGCCGAATTCACCAAGATCAACATCGTCATGCTGGAGGCCATCGAGGCCGACGACCTGGAGAGCCTGCCCGGCATCTTCTTCACCCGCAGCTTTGTCCGGCAATACGCCCGCGCCCTCGATCTCGACGAGGCCAGCTTCGAGCCCGAACTGAACCGCCTCGCCGCTTGCGAGAGCGTGCCCACGCTCGAAGACCAGCCCGCCGCCCGCGAGGATTTCGATGTGCCGCCTATGCGCGCCGCCCGCCCGAGTTCCCATTGGCAGCGTCCGCTGGGTTCCCTGGCCGCTCTTCTGCTCATCGTCGGCGTCTGCTCGGCCATCTTCATGTACTGGCAGCGAAACCGCGAATTCAAGCCTGCCGCTTCGATGCTCTCCGTCCCGGCTCCGCCGCCGCGGCCTGCCGTGCAACCCTCCGTCGTTCCCAGCCCGCCCCCGACCGCCCCGGCGCCGGCCGCCTCCGCCACTACGGAGCCGCCCGCCGAGACCGCCGCGAAC
>PMEV01000089.1 GCA_003154855.1 Bryobacterales bacterium | reverse complement strand
TGCATGCCGCACTACACTAGTAGGCGGCAGCGGCTCGGATACCGGCACCGCGCTGGTGGTCGATTACGCGGGACAGGTCTGGGGCGGCGGGACGACGAACTCGCTGGATCTGCCGGTCCTGAATGCCTGGCAGCCCACCAATCACGGCGGATTCGACGGCTTCGTTTACCACTTGAGCGTGGATGGAAGCACTCTCCTGGACCTGAGCTATCTGGGCGGATCGTCGGATGAACAGGTGGCTGGCGTAGCGATTCAGGGATTCGGCGCCGTGGTGGTGTGCGGGGCCAGTCTGTCCGCCGATTTTCCGGTCAGCTCCGGTGCGCTGTCCACCCCGCCTGGCTCCGACGACTCCGTCAATGCGGCGAACGCCTTGGGGGTTACCCAGGGCGATCCGGGCGCCGCGCAGACGCCGGCTGGCGACACGGTCGTGGTGGCGGGAACGCCCCAAGACGGCTTGTGGCTCAACGTGTATCTGTCCGTGGGCCAGTCCTGGAAGGGATGGGTCTCGGCGGGGTCGTCCAGCACGGTCAACCCGGGAGCCGCGGCGGGGCCGGATGGTACAGTGTGGATCGCTATGCGCGACGCCGCGAACAGTTACCGGTTGCGCAGTTACCGGACCGACACCGGTTTTGGCGGCGCCTGGACCAGCCTGGGCGGGGCCTTCAGCACGGATCCGGCGATTGCCGTGGCGACCGACGGCTCCAGCTACATCATTGGGGCCGGTCTGTCGCCCAACCAAGGGCAGGTCTCCTCCGGCCGTTACGTTCCGGGTTCGGGCTTCGGAGGGTGGGTAGTGGGAACGACCACCGGAGCGGGAAAGCCAGCCGTGACGGCGGGCAGCGATGGAGCGGTCTATGTGGCGATCCGGTACGCGGATGGCACCAATGGGATGGCGCGCCGGGCTGGGAACACCTGGGGCCAGTGGTACGGGATGTCCAAAGCCATGTCCAGCGATCCGCAACTGGCCGCCGCCAACGGCCTGATCTACGTCGCGGAAGTGGATTCGGTAAACCGCGTTTGGGCCAACGCCTTCGCGCAGGGCGCCGGGAATGGATGGTATGGCTGGGCCGACACCCGGGGCTGGGCGTATCCGGTGGCGATCGCCACGCTGCGCGGCCAATTCTACATCGTGGGGCGGGACCTCAACCAGGACGTCTGGTGGTACCGATCCGGCGTCGGCTGGATCTACTACCAGGACCGCAGGCAGTCCGTGAGCAACTTCGTCGCCGTGCCGCGATGACGGCGCGCTGGCCATTTCAACTACTTCTTCGGGCTAGTTCAGCCGATAACGGGGGAGCGGTTCACGGAAGAGGCCGCAGGAGAAACGAATTGGGAGGAGGCGGTATGACTGGAGAGCTGACCCGAGAAAGCGTACCGGCAAGACAGCCCGCTCCACAGGCGAAGTCTACGCCGGAGCATAGGAGGGGGGAGCGCGACCGGGTGATGGCGATGCTGGAAAGGCGGTTGTCGGAAGCCCTTGGTCTGTGCGGAGGCCTTCTGCGCAGTCCCAGCCTGAGTCTGCGGCTGCTGAGCACGTTGCCGTTCGTACTGCGAGGGGCGAAGTTCAGCCGGAGATGGAGCGCCGTGGACGAAAAGCACGCGCTGCCCTTATCTCGGGAGGGCCAGGAACCCGGCGTTCCCCACAACGCACTGCGGTCGTATTTCGAGTCTCACCGAGAGGGTCCGGGTATCTGGAAGTGGGTCCACTATTTCGAGGCTTACCATCGCCATCTCAGCAGGTTCGTGGGGCGCGAGGTACACGTGCTCGAAATCGGGGTCTACAGCGGAGGCAGCCTTCCGATGTGGCGAGAGTACTTCGGCCCGCAATGCCACGTCTATGGCGTGGACATCGAGGAAGCGTGCCGGGTGTACGAGAACGAATGGACAAGCGTCTCGATAGGGGACCAAGCGGATCGGAGGTTCTGGAAGCGATTTAAGCAAGAGCATCCGCGGATTGACGTCCTGATCGACGATGGCGGCCACGAGCCCGAGCAGCAACTGGTGACGCTAGAGGAGATGCTTCCCCATCTGCGGCCTGGAGGCGTCTACATCTGCGAGGACGTACATGGGGAACGCAACCGCTTCAACGCGTACGTGCATGGCGTAGCCGCAAACCTCAATACCTGTCTTCCCAAGCCCGGCGACCAGAGCAAGGGGATTGCATGCAGCCCGACGGACTTCCAGGCCGCCATCCATTCGGTTCACATGTACCCGTTCCTGACCGTGCTCGAGAAACACGACCTTCCAGTGGCCGAATTCTCGTCTCAAAAGCATGGGACGGAGTGGCAACCATTCCTGTAGGCTGCATTTTTCGCACACCGGCGGCAAGACCGCTGATGCTACTCCGAGGCTGGGGAAGTTCGCCCGTGATACCATGGCCAGTGTGAGCGATCGCCCACGAGAGGGCATCTCGTGCGCCGATCGTCGAACACCTGGAGAATGGAATCATGAATCAGGCTCAAACGCAAACCTGCACGCTGGGAGTCATCATCGGGAACCGCGGCTTCTTTCCGGACCACTTGGCCAAGAGCGGCCGCGAGGAGATGATCGCCGCGCTGAAGCGCGCCGGCATCGAAGCCGTGGTGTTGGGGCCGGAGGAGAGCAAGTTCGGGGCGGTCGAGACGCGTGCCGAAAGCAAGGCATGCGCCGACCTGTTCAAGCGCAACGGCGACAAGATCGACGGCATCATCGTTTCATTGCCCAATTTCGGTGAGGAACGCGGCGTGGTGGAGGCGCTCCGCCTGGCCGGCTTGCATGTGCCGGTGCTGATACAGGCTACACCGGACTCCGCCGGGCGCATGACGATCGCCGACCGGCGCGACAGCTTCTGCGGCAAGATGTCGTGCTGCAATAACCTGAGGCAGTACGGCATCCCGTACTCGCTGACCACGCTGCACACCGAAGCCCCGGATTCGGAGGAGTTCCGCAAGGACCTGGAATGGTTCACGGCCGTCTGCCGCGTGGTGAAGGGGCTGCGCCACATGCGCGTGGGCGCGATCGGCGCCCGTCCGACGGCCTTCAATACGGTGCGCTATAGCGAGAAACTCCTGGAGGCGAGCGGCATCGACGTGGATACGATCGACCTCTCGGAGATCTTCGGCCGCATCGAGCGGCTGAAGGACGGCGACGCCTCGGTGCAGGCTAAGCTGCAGGCGATCCGCGACTACGTTCCCACGGAGGGCGTGCCGGCGGCGGCGTTGCTCAAGATGGCCAAGCTGGGCGCGGTGATCGATGGCTGGGTGACCGCGAGCGAGATCGACGTGACCTCGGTGCAGTGCTGGACATCGATGGAGGAGTATTTCGGCGTGGTGCCCTGCACGGTGATGAGCATGCTGAGCAACGCGAACGCGCCGAGCGCCTGCGAGGTGGACGTCTGCGGCGCAATCGCCATGTACGCGCTCACGCTGGCCTCGGGGACGCCGAGCGCGCTGCTGGACTGGAACAACAANNGGCAGCGACCCGGACAAGGCGGTGTGCTTCCATTGCAGCAACCTGCCGAAGCATTTCTTCTCCGACGCGCGCATGGATTATCAGGCGATCATCGCCGGAACGGTGGGCATCCCGAACGCCTTCGGGACCTGCGTGGGGCGCGTGAAGGCCTCGCCGATGAGCTTCGTGCGGTTCTCGACGGACGACCGCGCGGGCGCGATCCGCGGCTATGCCGGCCAGGGCCGCTTCACGGACGACCCGCTGAGCACGTTTGGCGGCGCGGGCGTGGTGGAGATTCCGCGCATGCAGCACCTGCTGCGCTACATTTGCGAGAACGGCTTCGAGCACCATGTGGCGGCCAACCTGTCGTCGGTGGCCGGAGCGGTGGTGGAGGCCGCCAGGCGCTACATGGGCTGGGAAATGTACTGGCACAACGGGCAGTAGCGGCCGGACCAAGAATCGAGAATCCTACCGCGACTGCTCGAAGCGGCCGCGGTAGGCCCACAACCCCAGCGCCGGATTGGAGATGAAGAACACCTCTTCTACGTCCACCGCATTCGGGCCGTCCTTCAGCGTGGCGGGGTTGTAGCGCATCATCATGGCGGCGAGATCGCCGAAACGGAAGTTTACGCCTTCGATCTCTCGCTGGCTCAGATGGCCGGGGCAGTAGGTGATGCGGAACCGCCCCTCCGAAGATCCGTGGATGAGATGAGCGGCGGCGCTGAGATTGGCGGCCAGATCGGCGTTCTTCTTCACCGCATCGAGCACGGCCGGCGTTCCCACGTAACCGTAGTGGCGAATGAGCTGGTCGATGGCCGGGTCCTCGCCGAACTCCCGCACGCCGGGGGCGAGCACGATCAGCTCCGCGTGGTCCGCCAGGGCCATGCGAGTGCGGTAAATCGACTTGTTGCCCAGCCAGGTGCTCTTGAATTCCG
>PMEV01000027.1 GCA_003154855.1 Bryobacterales bacterium | reverse complement strand
TGTACAAAGTCTGCAGACCACAGAATGCGATGGTCCGCCCCACAAAGTGAACAGTATTGGGCGAAACCGCCCCCGTCCCCGGGCAAGGTTCGAGTCCTACGTGGGGAGCCGGAAAAATCGGCCTTCCAGATCTATTACTTACGGGTGACCCCAATTCAACACTCGAACTTGTTGTATCGCAAGCCGTTTCCCTCAACACGGCTTCGGGCCATCTTCGTGTTGCAGAAGAGATTCAATTACTGATGGCGGCAGCGGCGCGCGAGGCCGACGCCGGCGAGACCCGCGCATACCAGGATCAGGCTCGCCGGTTCGGGAACCTGCCCCCCACCCGTGCCTGAATCGCTGCCATTGGCCTGGAGTTCGTATAGGTTGCCCCAGTCGGAGTTACCATCACCGAGGGTGGTGAATCGGACGTAGCGCATCTGCTCGCCGGCGGTCGGGAAACTGAATGTCCAGGGTGTACCGTAACCCGTCGTCCGCAAACCGATGGGCGCCCAGACGGAGCCGTCGGTGCTCGATGACAAATCGAATGTGACATGTACTCCTGGATCCGGGTAAGCGGCACCGGATACCCAGATGGAATCTATAGCATAGCTGGCCTGCAAATCGACCTGCCACCAAGCAGCAAACGTGCCACCATTCCAACCCGTGTTAAGTAGACCGTCGTTGCCAAATTCGATGGCCCAGGTGACACCATCAGAGTAGCTACTGCTCGCGGTGGCGGGCTTATCCAGGGCGTAATTGATGACGCCGCCACTGGCGCAGGGCGCCAGGAGGCACAGAGTGGCCACGGCGATGGCCAGATCACGGTTGAATGTCATGATTGCTGCTCCTTTTAAAGTGCGGGGTCCTGTTTCCATTATGAGCAGGTGGCAACCGCGCGGAAGGCGACAAGATGCGACATGTCGCACTGTTTCATGCTGGCGTGGTGCTGGTTTCAGGGTTTGCGTGCGTTAGTACTTCCAGAACCGCCTCAATTGCGGGTTGTTGCCGTCGGGAGCCCAGGGGAAGGTCACGACTCTTCCCATTGACGCCTTCTCGGCGCTGTCAAGCTTGTGGTCGAGAATGCCCTGGTGGAACGCCAGGTCGTGCAACGGCTCGAACTCGCCGGAGAAGCGGTACTCCAGCACGTCCAGGTGGGGGCCGAGGTAATATACGATGAAGCCTGGTGTCTCCACCAGGATGCGGCGGGACGGGTCCACGCTCATTGTTACGACGGTCCCCAGATACCCCTGCGCCCGGCGGAAATCGGCTAACGGAAACAGAGCATACGCGAGTTCGCCGCCGCCGGTGACGGGCGGAAAGGGGTCCCCAGGCTCCGGAGCGCGTCTCGGCGCTTTGGAGAACGGTAGTTTCAAAACGGCCACGCCGGCATGTCCCAACCCATCGCCGGGGTTGTTGACGCCGCCCAGCACCGCTTCGGGCTGCCCGTCGCCATCGATGTCGTGGATCACGCAATGGNNATATCGTGGATCACGCAATGGTAGATGGCGCCAGGGTGCCAGTATTCCTCCACCACTTTGCCGCTGGCCGGCTCGAGCAGGGCGGCTTGCGCCGGATACCAGATGTGGTGGTTGGCGACGGTGAGCAGCAGGCGGCGCCCCCCCGCTGTCACCGGTTTGACGAACACGCCGATGTAGTTCGCATCGAACTGGCGTGCGCCAAAGGTCCGTGCCGCTCCGAATCGGCGTTCCCACCGCAGGCGCCCCCGGTGGTCGAAACACATCAGGCGGCCGGTCTGTTCGCTCCCGGCCGGCACATAGCTCAGCAGCACTTCCACGCGGCCGTCGCCGTCGATGTCGGCGATCACCACCTTGTCGCGCACCCTCGCATCGAACGCAGGGCCGAACGGCGGCAGCGTCTTTTCCCAGCAGAGTTGTTCGGCGGCATCGAGCACCCGTAGAGTGGANNTTTCCCAGCAGAGGCGTTCGGCGGCATCGAGCACGCGGAGAGTGGAACCAACCAGCGTCCAGTGCGCGGGAACGGGGGCGAACACGCCGCTACGCCAGAGTACCGCCGCGGCGAGCGCGACAGCCACACCGGCCGCCGCCCACCACGCTTTGCGCGGCGTCCGGTAGCGCGGAGGCGGGCATTCCGGCGGCGCGGCAACGGTTTCGCTTACAGGTTCCTGTTTGCGCAGACCGCCTGTTTCCAGCCACTGCTTTAGTTCATCCGGGTAGGCGAAGACCCGGGCATTGGGCCCGTCGCCCTGGCGGTACACCGGAAGTCCGCCGCTTTCCCACCGCTGCACCGAACGGACGGTGACGCCCAGAAATGCCGCAATCTCCTTCCACGTTTGGAGGGCTCTGCGATCGGGCACGTCGCTAGACGTAGCCATCGGGACGGAAGATTGAGGCACATCGATGATGTTAGNNGCTGCAAAGTCCCGGCAGCAGAGCAGGAGAACGTATCCGGGAGAACATATGCAGCCGGGTCTGGCCTGCATTCGAGCCACTCCAGAATCCAGTACCTTTATCGTTCCATGCAGGGCGAATGCTGGTCGAACCCGACATCGTAGATGGCCATGATGTTGGGATGGTTCAGCGCGGTGGCCAGTCGGGCTTTGTTTCGACCTCCGTCGCCGTTCCTCGTTGCTCGCCAGCGGCTCCGGAAGAATCTCCAACGCCACCTGACGGCCAACACGCGTATCGAGGTCGCGGCAAACCTCGCCCATTTCGAGTCTGGAGTTCTGCCAGTGTCGCTGCACCGTCATATACCCTTTGTTTCACTTGCGGAGTCGGCTCCCTGTTGGATGCTCGCTCAGCCGGCCGCAAGCTGTTGAATCTGCTCGAAGACCGCTCTGATGGCCGGCGGCTGGCAGGTCGCAAAAGTTCGAAACGCGTCCAC
>PMEV01000075.1 GCA_003154855.1 Bryobacterales bacterium | reverse complement strand
GCATGTTGCGCGCGCCGATCTGGAGAATGTCCGCGTAGCCGGCCACCAGCGGGATCTGCAACTGGTCCATGACCTCGCTCACCACCAGCAGGCCATTGCGGTCGGCCGCCTCGCGCAATAGCGCCAGCCCTTCCTCTCCCATCCCCTGAAAACTGTACGGGGAGGTGCGCGGCTTGAAGGCGCCGCCGCGGATCACCTTGGCCCCCGCCTGGGCCACAATCTCCGCAATGCGCAGGATCTGGTCGCGGCTCTCGACGCTGCACGGCCCGGCCATCATCACTACCGCTTTGCCGCCGATATCCACATCGCCCAGGTGGATCACCGTGCCGCCCGGCCGGAAGTGGCGGCTGGCCAGCTTGTAGGGCGACATGATGCGGTGCGCTTCTTTCACACCCTCCAGCACCTCGAAGTCCGCCGGGTCGTATTGATCCGCCGGCCCCACCCCGCCCAGCACCGTGTGCACTACGCCCGTGGACCGGTGTACGGTGAAGCCCAGCAACACCATCCGGTCGATGGCCGCCTGAATCTGCTGCTCCGTCGCGCCTTCCTGCATTACCACCAACATCGCAAGCTCCTTTGCCGCCTACTCCGTTTCGTCCCGCTCCAGCATCCGCAAGCGCTGCACGTTGCGCATTTCGTCGATGATGCGCTCGAAGACCCGCTTCACGCCGTCCGGGGTCAGCGGCCCCGAGTTGTTCTCGGTGACGTTCGTGAAAACTTCGGTCTCGCGCTTGGGTTCGTAGATCGGCAGATCCAGGTGGTGCTTGACGCGGCCGATCTCCTCGACGATCCTGGTACGTTCGTTCAACAACTCCAGGATGCGCCGGTCCAGGATGTCGATGCGGTCGCGGCACTCCGCAAGCACCTGCATGCCTTCTTCGTGGGTCATGCCGGCCTCATTTCGAACCCGTGCTTGAGTTCCCGAGCCAGGGATTCCAGTTGGATCTCCAATGCCGCGTTGCCCGCATTGCGCTCGATCAGCCTCACGAACGCGCTGCCCACTACCACCGCGTCCGCCAGTTCTCCCACCGCCGCGACATGCTCCGGCTTCGAGATGCCGAATCCCACCGCCAGGGGCAAGTCCGTCACCCGCCGCACCGCCGCGACCAACGGGGCCACCGACCCTGCGACCGTGTCCCGCTCGCCCGTCACTCCGGTCCGCGATACCAGGTACACGAAGCCCGTCGAGTACTTCGCAATCAGCCGCAGGCGCCTCTCGGTGGAGGTGGGAGCGGCCAGAAACACCGTGTCCAGACCTTGCCAGCGCATCCGCTCGACGTAGGCCCCCGCCTCTTCGACGCTTACATCCGTGAGCAGCACTCCATCGATGCCCGCTGCGGCCGCATCCCGCGCCAACGCCTCGAACCCGTAGCGCATTACCGGGTTCAAATAGGTGAAAAGGAGCAGCGGAACCTCGGAGCCGCGCCGGATCTCGCTGGCCGCCTCCAGCACCTTGCGCAGACTCGCGCCCCCGCGCAGGGCCCGCTCGGCCGCCCTCTGGATCACAGGGCCGTCGGCTATCGGGTCCGAGAAGGGAACCCCCAGCTCGATCAGGTCCACCCCGCCGCGCTCGAGCGCCGCCACCAGGCCCGGCGTTTGGTCGAGCGACGGATCGCCCGCCGTCAGGTAGCCGATAAACCCCTTGCGCTGCTCCCGGCGCAGCCGGTCGAAGAGGCGGCCGATGCGGGTTGGTCCCTTAGCTGGCATCCAGTTCGGCATAACTCTCGCGGTAGATATCAATGTCCTTATCTCCGCGTCCTGATAGGTTTACGATGAATATTTCATCTTTCGCATGAGGTGCACGCCGCAGCCCTTCCGCCACCGCGTGCGCCGACTCCAGCGCGGGAATGATCCCCTCGGTCCGCGACAGCGTGAGGCCCGCTTCGAGCGCCTCCCGATCCGAGATCGAGACGTACTCCGCCCGGCCCTGATCGTGCAGCCAGGCGTGCTCGGGACCAACCAGCGCGTAGTCCAGCCCCGCCGACACCGAATGCGTCAGCGACACTTGGCCTTCGGCATCCTGCAACAGGTAGCTGTAGGCGCCTTGCAGGACCCCCGGCGAGCCGCCCGAAAACCGCGCCGCGTGCTCACCGAGCGCCGTGCCCTTGCCGCCCGCCTCCACGCCCACCAGCCGCACACCATCGTCCGCCAGGAACGCATGGAAAATGCCGATGGCGTTGCTGCCCCCGCCCACGCACGCCAGAATCGTATCCGGCAGCCGGCCTTCGCAGGCTAGGATCTGCCGCCGCGCCTCCTGGCCGATCACGCTCTGAAAGTCGCGCACCATGAGTGGGTAGGGGTGCGCGCCCAAGGCCGAGCCGAGCAGGTAATAGGTGGTCGCAGAGTTGGTGACCCAATCGCGCATGGCCTCGCTGATGGCGTCTTTGAGGGTCCGGCTGCCGCTACAGACCGCCTCAACCCGCGCGCCCAACAAGCGCATCCGGAAGACATTCAGCCGCTGCCGCCGCATGTCCTCCTCGCCCATGTAGACCACGCACTCAAAGCCAAAAAGCGCGCAGACCGTGGCTGTGGCCACCCCATGCTGGCCCGCGCCGGTCTCCGCGATGATGCGCTGCTTTCCCATCCGCCGGGCCAGCAACACCTGCCCCAGACAGTTGTTGATCTTGTGCGCTCCCGTGTGCAGCAAATCCTCTCTCTTCAGGTAGATGCGCGCACCACCTAAAGTTTCACTTAAGCGCTTGGCGAAGTACAGCGGCGTGGGCCGGCCCGCGTAGTTCTTTAGCAGGTCGTCCAGTTCCGCCTGGAACTCCGGATCCCGCCGCGCCTCGAAATACGCCTTCTCGAGGTCCTCGATCGGCGCCATCAGCGTTTCGGGAACGTACCGCCCGCCATAGGGGCCGTAGTGCCCGCCCGCATCCGGTTGTGGGATCATGACAGCGCCGCCTTCAGAAACTGCGTCAGTTTGTGGTGGTCCTTGCGCCCCGGCAGCGCCTCCAGCCGCGAGCAGGCGTCCACACCCCAGGGTTCGGCTTCCTGGATTGCCTGCCGCACGTTCTTTTCATCCAAGCCCCCCGCCAGGATGACCTTCCGCGCCGCGCCGTACGCCACCTTCCAGTCGAAGCTCTCTCCGGTTCCGCCGTGCAGGCTGTCCGAGGGCGTGTCTAACAGGAAGGCCTCCGCGTCGGAGGAGTCCAGTTCGGCGAGCTGGAAACCTGGGCCGGCTCGCAACGCTTTCCATAGCCGTATCCCTGCCGGAAACTCGTCGGCGTTGCCGTGAACCTGCAGGACGTCCATCCCGGCCTGGGCGGCGATGGCCATGGCAATCTGAGGAGCCTCGTCCACAAATATCCCGACTTTCCAAGTATTTGCGGGAAGAATCTCCACTATCGCCTCAGCCTGCGCCGGTGTCACATATCGTGGACTGGGGGGGTAGAAGTTGAATCCAAGAGCCGCCGCGCCGCCTGCCACCGCCACCAGTGCGTCCTCGCGGTTGGTGATCCCGCAGATCTTCACCATCATCGGAGCAAAGCCCGCAACGCTCCCAGCGGATCCCTCGACCTCATCAGGTGCTCGCCCACCAGGAATGCTTGGTAGCCCGCCTCGCGCAGTTTGCGGACGTCTTCGGCGTGGCGTATGCCGCTCTCGCTCACCCGCAGGATGCCCGCCGGAATCAGTGGCGCGAGGCGCAGCGATGTCTCGATGCTGCACTCGAACGTGCGCAAGTTGCGGTTGTTGACCCCGATCAATTGCGCTCCCGAATCCAGGGCCGCGGCGAGTTCGGTCTCGTCGTGCACCTCGACCAGAGCGGCCATCCCGAAGCGCGCCGCATACTCCCGCAAGTGCCGGAGCTTTTTGGCGGGCAGGATGGTGGCAATCAGCAGGACGGCGTCGGCGCAATAGGCGGCTGCCTCCGCCACGTGGTATTCGTCGAAGGTGAAGTCCTTGCGCAACACGGGAAGGTTCACCGCGCCGCGCGCCGCGGCCATGTCGTCCAGGCTGCCGTGGAAAAACTTCTCGTCGGTGACCACCGAAAGGGCCGATGCCCCGCCCTGCTCGTAAGCCCGGGCAATGGCTCTCGGGTCGAAGTGATCCACCAGCAGGCCCTTGCTGGGAGAGGCCTTCTTAATCTCGGCGATGATGGCCGTCTCGCGATTGACCAGCGCCGCGCGGAAATCCCGCCGGTGCGCGTGCGTCTCCTCGCCCAGCGTCTCCAGTTCCGCGCGCGGCACCATCGCGTCGGCGAGATCCGCCTTCTTGTATTCGACAATGCGCGCCAGGATGTCTGGAATGCTTCCGGTCATGTTCGCTTGGGACCTATTATCGTAGCACGCTCATCTGTTCGCAGGGAGCGTGAACGGAACGTCGATCGTNNGCGTTCACCGCCGCGGGCGCCAACTGCGGAGGACCCGAGATGAGTTGCAGATTCTGGATATGGCCGTCCATTCCAATGATGGCCGTGAAACGGACGGTGCCCTCCACCCACACATCGCGGGGATAAACCGGTTCCACGCTCTTGACCAGCATCGCGGCCTGCACATTGCTCCCCACGTGAACCCTGGTCGGAGGGGGCGGCGCCTCGCTCCCGCCGCTCGCGCTCGTGTCCTCCGAAAGGTTGAACGGAAAGTCGATCTCGGTGCTGACCTCGACCGGCTTTCCGTTGA
>PMEV01000105.1 GCA_003154855.1 Bryobacterales bacterium | reverse complement strand
TCGTCTGCCCCATCCTGAGCGGATCGGGCGTTCGGGTGAAACTGCTCGAGGCCTTCGCCGCGGGCATTCCGGTCGTTTCCACGCGCGTGGGCGCGGAGGGATTGGCCCGGCAGGATGGAGACCTTTGCGCCCTGGCGGACGATCCAGCCGAGTTCGCCCAGAAGATCCTGGCCCTG
The DNA here is from genome assembly GCA_003154855.1 of Bryobacterales bacterium. GTDB lineage: Bacteria > Acidobacteriota > Terriglobia > Bryobacterales > Bryobacteraceae > Fen-330. The sequence goes on along the minus strand of PMEV01000105.1, from coordinate 64,470 downwards.
TTCGATAGCCCCGACCTGGCCGCGCAAATGGCCCAGCGGGCCCGCCTCGAAGTGGAAGCGAACTGGGACGCCGCCGCCTGCACCCGCAAGCTGCTCAATAGTTATCGCGACGCCCTGCGCGAGAAGCGTGGCGCTACTTTCCTCTAAGAACCCGCTGCAGCCGGCCTACGATTTCCCCCGCCGTGCGGTCCATCTCCGCGGCCAACGTGTTCTTCGGATGCACATACGTCGACCACAGTACGTTGCGGCTCCGGCGGTCCACCAGGAAGATGGTTCCCTTGCCTTTGCTGAACGAAGAGACCGGCGGAGGCAACTGTTTGGCTTCGGCCGGAGCCTCCTCCTTCGCCTCTTCCTCCTCTTTCGCTCCCTCGCCTTTCTTGGCCGCCGCTGGCTGAGGCTTCGGCGCTGGCGGCTCAGGGTAAAGCTCCGCGAGCTTGGCTTCCAGCACCGTTCCCACGCTGTCCGTGAATACGGCGTCGGCCTTCTTCGGGTCCGTCACCACCTGGAACAGCCCGGCATTGGTCATCCGGTTGGCGAGATGCTGGTCCAGTCCGCCCGACATCGGAAGCAGGTATACCGAGTGGACGTTGGCGAGTTGCGCGCTGGCGCCCATCGCGAACGCAAACAGACCGCAGAGTAAAACGCTGGCGATTTTCATGGCAAGTACCATCATAATAGGATTTGCGCGAGCGGCTGTTGCTCATTGCGGGAACCTTGGCGGCGTTCGGCAGCGCCGCGTGGGGCTCCTTCCATTTTGACGACTACGCCATCTTCTCCAGCCCCTCCCTGACCTCGCCCTCCGGCTGGTGGGAAGTCTGGGGGCCGCTCTCTACCCGCCCGCTCGCCTACTTCACCTTCTGGCTCAATTGCCAGCTCGGCGGTAGCGATCCGCTGGGGTTCCACCTGGTCAACCTTGCCCTCCACCTCGCCGTCGTCCTGCTGCTGTGGGAGCTGTTGCGCCGCCTCATCCCGCCCCGCGCGGCCTTCATCGGAGCGCTGCTGTTTGCGGTCCACCCCATCCAGAGCGAGCCTGTCGCCTACGTTTTCGCCCGCCCCATCCTCCTGGCCGCCGTGTTCTGCCTGCTTTCCGCCATCGCCTGGCTGGACGGCCGACCGTGGCTCGCGGTCCTCTGTTTCGCCTTGGCACTCGTGGGAAAGGAAGAGGCCGCCGCCTTTCCCCTCGTCCTCTGGATGCTGACCCCCGCCAAACCGACCCGCAAGAACTGGCCCATCCTGGCCATGCTGGCACTCTCTCTCGCCGCTGGATTGCGCGTCATCTGGGTGGCCAATACGCTCGGCACAACTGCCGGCGCGGGAGCCGGGATTTCACCTCCGAGCTACCTCCTGATGCAGGGCGAGGCCATCGTGCGCTACCTGCGCTTGTGCGTCATCCCCTGGGGCTTCACCGTGGATACCGAACTCCAACCCGGCTGGATGGCGTGGCTGAGCTGGGCGCTGCTGGCGGCTGCCATCGCCTTCGCCTGGAAGCGCCGGTGGCTGCCCTTCCTGGCCGCACTCGTGCTGCTCATCCCATCTTCCTCGGTGTTTCCCGTGCCGGACCTGGCGGCCGACCGCCGCATGTACCTCCCCATGCTGGCATTGTCTACCGGAGCCGGCCTGCTGCTGGCCCCGCTGCGCACCCGCTGGATCGCTGCCCTCGCGGTGCTCCTGGTCGCGCTCAGTATCGGCCGCATGGAAGTCTGGCGCACCGAGCAGTCGCTCTGGGAAGAAGCCGTCGAGCGTTCGCCCGGCAAGGTCCGCCCCAAGATCCAGCTCGCGCGGGTGGTCGCGCCGGACCGCGCTCTCGACCTGCTCCGCGAGGCCCGCGCCCTGGCGCCCGATGATCCACAAGTCCCCTCCGAGATCGGAAGGATCGAGCTCGCATCCGGAGGGACCGCCGAAGCCCTCGCCGAATTCGGCCGCGCCCTGGCCCTGGCGCCGCGTGACCCCCGCGCCTTCAATAATCGCGGCACCGCCCTCGCGGCTCTGGGCCAAACCGACTCGGCCCGCCGCGATTTCGAGCGCGCCCTGGCCCTCGACCCGTGCCTCTTCGAAGCCCGCCTCAACCTACGCGCCGGTCCCGGACCCGGTTGCCGTTACACCCCCGCCCAACAGCGCGCGCTGGCGGGTCCATAATCGACGATAGGAGGAACAACGTGCATACCCGATTGAGACTCGCCATTTTGGTCGTCGTCGCGGCATCCGCCGTTCACGCCGCCGGCCAAGCGGCCGCCCCCGCGGAGGCCAACAAGCCAGAATTCGCTATTACCATCAGCACGCCGCAGAGCACGGTGAAGTCCCGCTCTGAAGTCATGGTCCACGTCGAGGTGACGAACATATCCGGTAGCGCCAGCAAGCTCGTCGGCGCCACACCTGCCGTTCTCGGATATGCGGTCGACGTCCGCGACAGCGCAGGGAAACCGGTCCCGCTGACCCGCCGTGGCACCGCCACAGTGAACCAACGGTTCGCGGCGGGCGACAGGGATGGGCGAAGGTTCATCGGGCCGGGCAGCGTCACGGATTCCCTGGTTCGGCCTGGCGGCGTCGTGAAAGAAGAACTCACTGTCACCGACTTCTTCGATCTGAGCCGGCCAGGGACGTATACAATACAGGTGCAGCGTCCCGACTTCCGCAGCCAACCGCCGGGTGACCGCATGCTGAAATCGAACATCATCACGCTGACGGTAACCGAATAGACGCCGCCCACCCCGATTTCGAGCGCGCCCTGGCCGGCCCCTAAAACGGTCCCAGACTCCCCGCCCATTCTTGTTTACCATGGATGAGATGCCGTCTTAGACTTCTCCATGTACAAAGGACAACGCATCACGGTCGTCATCCCCTGCCTGAACGAGGAACAGGGCATCGAGCAGGTGCTCAAGAGCATGCCCGAGTTTGTCGACGAAGTGATCGTGGTCGACAACGGCTCCACCGACCGCACTTCCGACATCGCCCGTTCCCTTGGCGCGCAGGTGATCCGCGAGGACGTGCGCGGCTATGGCCGCAGCTACCGGCGCGGTTTCGCCGGCGCGACCGGCGACCTCATCGTCACCCTGGACGGCGATCACAGCTACCCCGTCGATGCCCTCTCCTACCTGATCGAGGCGTTCCTGCATCTGGACGTCGATTTCCTCAACGCCTCGCGCTTCCCGGTCAGCGACCGCCGGGCCATGAGCTTCAAGCACAAGTTCGGCAATCTGGTGCTCTCCCTGGCCATGTCGCTGCTATACTTCCGTTGGGTGCGCGATTCGCAATCCGGCATGTGGGTGTTCCGCCGCATCATCCTGGCGGACATGAACCTGCAATCCAACGGCATGGCGTTTTCCGAGGAGATCAAGATCGAAGCCCTCAAGAACCGCCGCATCCGCTTCCGCGAGATTTCGATTCAGTACTCCTCCCGGCTGGGAGAGGTGAAGCTGAACCCTTGGCGCGACGGCCTGTACAACCTCTGGTTCCTGGTCGGAAAACGATTTGCCAGGCGGCCAAAAAGATGATAGTATGACAGTGCTACCCGCCCACCGTTCGCAGTTTCTCCCATGACACCAAGGCCCGCTGGAGAGGTGTCCGGGATTACGGCAATCGTTCCCCACTGGAATCGCCGCGATCTGCTCGAGCCTTTGCTCGACCGGCTTCGCGGCCAGACCTGTCCGGTGGAGGAGGTTCTCGTCGTCGACAACGGCAGCGAGGATGGTTCGGTGGAATTGGCAAAGAGCAAAGGCGCGCGCGTGATCGCCCTCGATCGCAACATCGGATTCGCCGCCGCGGTAAACCGCGGGATTCGGGAAGCGCGCACCAGGTTTGTGGCCATCCTCAATAACGACGTCGATCCGCGGCCGGACTGGCTCGAGCGCCTGAGCCGGGCCATCGAAGAGCCGGGCACCTTCTTCGCTACCGGCAAACTCCTGAACGCCGCCCAGCCGGAGTTGCTCGACGGCGCCTACGATGTCATCTCCCGCGGGGCCTGCGCCTGGCGCGCCGGACAGGGACGGCGGGACGGCCCCGAATGGTCGCGCCCGCGGCGCATTCGCATGGCGCCTTTCACGGCCGTGCTGTTCCGCGCCGAGCTGTTCCGCAAGGTGGGCCTGCTGGACGAGCGCTTCGGCTCCTACCTCGAGGACGTGGATTTCGGGCTGCGCTGCGCCATTCGCGGCTTCTCTGGCGCTTATGTGCCGGATGCGGTGGCCTGCCACGCCGGCAGCGCGACGCTGGGGCTTTGGAGCAAGGAGACTGTGCGTCTCATCGCGCGCAACCAGGTGCTGCTGGTAGCCAAGCACTATCCGGCGCGCTATTTGTGGCGCTATGGCTGGCCAATTCTGGCCGGACAGTCGCTCTGGGGCCTGTTGGCACAGTGGCATGGCCGTGGCCTGGCCTGCTTGCGGGGCAAACTCGAAGGCCTCTGGGCGGGCCGGGGCGTACGCCGCCAGGTGCTGCGCTCCGGCGGATGGCCGCGAGGCCTCTCGAAGATTGTGGAGCAGAGCGAAGCGGAGATTTACGAACTGCAGCGCCGCACCGGCTTCGACCGTTACTGGCGGCTATACTTTTCGCTGACATGAGCACACTCGACTCACTATCGCTGCCTGTTGCGAAACGCAATAGGGGCTCTGCCGCCACTTGGTTGCATTTGGCTGTCCGAGAGCGCGGCGGGTATGCTACTCTTCTAAGGTATGCGGTCGAGCAGTGTTGCCGCCCGGCATGCGCGGTGGTGTGCAAGGCGGCGCCGCTGGGTTCCATCCTCCGGGCCGTTTTGGGGATTCTCCGGTCGAGGAGCCTGAAAGCTGTTCCGGTTTATGTTAGGGTAATTCGTCTGGCCTGTTGGTTTCTGGTTACGGGTCAAGGCGGAGGCCGCGTTCAATCGTTCGCTGTGGTGGAAAGCTAGGAGAAGACGCAATCCAGTAGCTGTTTTTGTACAAGTTCATATTCCATGGCCCACACTGAGTTCGTAACCATCGCGATAGTCACATTCAACAGTGGCCGCTTCATCAAGAAGTGCCTGGAATCGGTCCTGGCCCAGCGCTATCCGTGCAAGGAAGTCATCGTCATCGACAATGCCTCCACCGATGGGACCCAGGCCGTGCTGGAGCAGTTCGAGGATTCCTGCCGGGTGATCCTCAACGACACGAATGTGGGCTTCGCGGCCGCGCAGAATCAGGCCATCAAGCTCTCTCGCGGAGAGTGGGTTCTGACCTTGAACCCGGACATGCTGCTGACCCCGAACTTCATCGAGGCTCTGCTCGACGCCGGGCAGCTCGATCCCCGCGTCGGGACGGTCTGCGGCAAGCTGCTCACCATGACCGCGACCTTCGCGCTGCCGCAGGAACCTCTGGTGGATTCCACCGGCATCTACTTCACCCCGATGTTGCGCCACCTGGACCGCGGAAGCCAGGAAGTGGACAACGGGCACTTCCTGAACTTCGAGTACGTCTTCGGCGCCACCGCCGCCGCGGCGCTGTACCGCCGCGAGATGATCGAGGATGTCTCGCTGGGCGGCGAGTTCTTCGACCCGGATTTCTTCGTCTACCGCGAGGACGCCGACGTAGCCTGGCGGGCGCAGTTGATGGGCTGGCGCTGCCTGTACACGCCGCACGCCCGGGGCTACCATGTGCGCAGCGTGTTGCCGGGCAACCGGCGGGCCTTGCCGGGGATCATCAACATGCACTCGGTGAAGAACCGCTTCCTCATGCGCATCAAGAACATGACGGGCGATCTTTACAAGCGCAACTGGGTCTCCATCACTTCGCGCGACCTGGTGGTGATCGGCTGCTGCCTGCTGCGCGAGCAGAGCTCGCTCAAGGCCTTCTGGTACCTGGCGACGAGTTGGAAGCGGGTCCGGGAGAAACGGCGGGAGATCATGCAGCGGCGCCGCGTGAACGACGCTTACATGGCGACCTGGTTCCAGTACACTCCCGTGAGCAAGCCGCTGCCTATCGCGGCCGCCCCGGTAGCCCCGCGGCATAAAACGGCCGGTGGTTCCCAAGCCGAACAGTTCGAGTATTAAGCTCGCCATCCTGGGCACGCGAGGCATACCCGCGCGCTACGGCGGCTTCGAGACCTTCGCGGAGGAACTCGGCGCGCATCTGGCCGCGCGCGGCCACCAGGTGACGGTCTACTGCCGCGAACGTCCCGCCGAGCCTTTCTGCCGCGGCGTTCGCTTGCGCTACCTGCCCACCCTGCGGCACAAGTACCTGGACACCGTCGTCCACACGCTGCTCTCGACTCTCGACCTGCTCGTGCACCGCCGCGACGCGGCCCTTTACTGCAACGCCGCCAATGCGCTGTTCACTTTTCTGCCGCGCCTGTTCGGGATGCCGGTCGCCCTCAATGTGGACGGCCTCGAGCGCCACCGCAAGAAATGGAACCTGCTCGGCCGGGCCTGGTACCGCATGTCGGAGCGCCTCTCGACGTGGTTTCCCAGCGCCGTGGTCAGCGACGCCCGCCGCATCGCGGAGTATTACCAGCTCCGCTACGGCAAGCGCACCGAGTTCATCCCCTACGGCGCGCCGGTCGGCAAAGTGGAAACCACCGAGGTCCTCGCGCGACTCGGCCTGGAAGCGGGGAAGTATTTCCTCTACGTGAGCCGCATGGAACCGGAGAACAACGCGCTGCTGGTGCGCCAGGCCTTCGAGGAACTGGCCACCGATCTGCATCTCGCCCTCGTCGGCGACGCCCCCTACGCGCGCGCCTATATCGAGCAGGTTCGCAACACGCGCGACCCGCGCATCCTGCAGCCCGGCGCGATCTACGGGCAGGGCTACCACGAGCTGACCTCGCACTGCTTCGCTTACATCCACGCGACCGAGGTCGGCGGAACGCATCCGGCCCTCATCGAGGCCATGGGCCGCGGCGCGCTGGTGCTCTATCTCAACACGCCCGAGAACGCCGAGGTCGCCGGTGGCGCCGGAATCCCCTTCGAGCCTGGCGATCTGACGCGCCAGCTCCGGTTCGCGCTGGACATGAGCGAGGCGGAACGGGAACAATGGAGAGCGAGGGCCGTGGACCGCGTCCGCGAGCGCTACACCTGGGACGCGGTCACCGACGCCTACGAGCGGCTCCTGCTTCGCCTGGTGGGAAAGTAGAACATGGATACATCGCCCTTCCGATCCTGGGCCGAGGTCTCGCGCGCGCAGATCGCCGCGAACTTCCGCCAGGTGCGCTCCGTCGTCGGCCCCGAGGTCGAGATTGTCGCCGTGGTGAAGGCCAACGCCTACGGGCACGGCGCCGTCGAGGTCTCGCGCACGCTGGTTGCGGAAGGCGCGCGCTGGCTCGCGGTGAGCTTCGTCGAGGAGGGCATCGCCTTGCGTCAGGCGGGCATCGGCGCGCGCATCCTGGTGATGGCGGACCGCCCCGCCTGCGCCCACGCCGCGCTCGTCGAGCACCAGCTTACCCCGGTCGTNNACCCTCAGCCCGGCGGCTGAGATCGCCCAGGCGGTCCTCGGCGCTGGGAACCTCGAGATCGAAGGCCTCATGACGCACTTCGCCTCTTCGGCCGACTACAGCACCGCACGGACCGACCGCCAGGTGCGCGCCTTCAGCCATCTCTGCGCCCAACTGCGAGCGGCGGGCGTGTGCCCGCGCTACCTGCACTCCTCCAGCAGCAACCCCATCGCCTACGGGCGGCGCGAGGCCTGGCACAACATGGTGCGTCCCGGCCACGCGCTCTACGGCTACGTGTCGCCGGCCCGCGGCGAGGCCCCGGCTCGAGTGCTCGAGGTCCGGCCCGCGCTCACCTGGAAAGCCCGCGTCATCGCCGTGAAAAACGTCCCCGAAGGCGCGCTCATCGGCTACGGCGGCATGTTCCGCGCGCCACACCCGCTGCGCATCGCGGTCCTGGCGATCGGTTACGCCGACGGCCTCCCGCACCGCCTTTCGAACCGAGGCCACGTCATCGCCGCCGGGCATCTCGCGCCTATCCTGGGCGCGGTCTCGATGGACCTGACCACCATCGACGCTACCGATGCCCCCAGTCTCCGCGCCGGCGACGCCGTCACCCTGCTCGGCGCCGAGGACGGCGTCTCGATCAACGCGCAGGAAATGGCACGCACCGCCGGCACCATCTCCTACGACATCCTATGCGGCATCCGCGCCCGCCTCAAGCGGGTGTACGTCGAGTAACCCGCGCGACGGCACGGCCGTCCAATCCAGCGTGGCGTTCCGCTCCCTCGGCTGCGTTGTGCTGGTTATCCTGGTCTGGCTGCCGATGCGGGCGCAGCCGCCCATCGTTTCCCCCACGGACGACCTCGAGCAGCGTGTCGTGGCCGGCCTGCTCGCCTCGCCCGATCCCGCACAGCAGGCTTGGGGCGCGCACCTGGCGGGCAACTACGGACAATCGAAGTTCGTTCCGGATCTTCGCCGGCTACTTGAGGCGACGCACCCGGATGTCCAACTCCAGGCGCTCGATTCCTTGATCCGGCTGAACGCCGACGTGCCCTCCGACGATCTGATGCTCCTATGGCCCGCCCACCGGACGCCGGTCCTTATCCTGCTGGCGCGGGCGTTCAAGGAGAACCAGGAGGTCCTGGGGTCGCTGACCAAGCAAGACCTGGACCCGACGGAATGGGTCGCGGTCTACAACCTGCTGGTCTCGAACAAGGTGTCTGGCGTGGCGGCGGATCTGCTCGCGGACTTGAAAGTGCACATCACCGTGACGATCTACGATGCCGGCGTTGGCCCGGGAATTGGCTGCGGGGGCGGCGGCGGCGTTTCGAAATGCGGCGGACCTGGGTTTCGCCCAGGATTCCCGCCGCTGTATTGCTACGTTCTGGCCGACCGCGCCCAGCCGGGCGACGTCGTGCTGGCGCCGGGACGTCATCCAATCTACTACCGCCGCCAGCAGACAGGCTCGGTCAATTACAACATGATCGACCGCAACGTCTATCGGTTCGACTATCTCGCTGATCTTTTGATGACCCAGCCGGAATCCCTCCCGTTGCGGCCGCAGGATTCGCGCACCCTAGCTTGGACAGGCGCCGACGAGTACCTGGCGGGACTCGAGGCTGCGCGACAGGAGGCCAACGCGGGTTTTCAGTCTTTGGTTCGGATGCTGAAAGAGCGCGACCTGGCGACTTCGCGCGAAACGGATGGCCTCAAGCTCGCGGTCGAGCTGACCGTGATCGACCAACGAGCCAACCAGCAGCCGCCGCTGCCTACCGAGCCGAATCGCCGATCCGCCGCAACGACCCTGGCGGGAACCGCCACTCTGGGGTGACGAGGGGGCCGTCGCCGTCGATGATGTACCACGGGGATTCGTGCGTGGCCGGATTGCGCAGCAGTTCGATGTCCTGGGCGGGCAGGTAGCTCTGGACCAACAGTGCTGCCCGCCGGCCGGCGGCGTCCTCGGCCACGTCGACCACCAGCACGGCATGACCCGGGAAGCCGGGCTGTATGAAGACATCGCCGGCCTGGATGCGCCGTGGATCCGGCACGCGCTCCAGTTCGCGGGCCAGCGACGCGGTGCCCGCGTAGTTGAAGACCGCGTCCAGGTAGCGCCGGAAGTTGGCGTAGCTCGCGTCGGCCTCGGCGCGCTTCTCCCAGGTGACCTGGTTGCCGCGAACCAGCGGCCGCATCCCGTCGCGCCAGGCGCTCCAGCGCGCGGGCGTGCCGTTGGTGAACCGGAACGAGATGCGGTCCTGGGCGCTAGCAGCCCGCAGATACTCGGCGCGCAGGCGGACCACCGCATCCGCGCACTGCTGGAGGTCGCGCGGGCCCACATCCACCTCGAGCACCAGATAGTGCGCGCTCTGATCCGCCTTCAGCCGGCCGTCGAAGAGGCGCACCGGCGGATTCCCCGGCTTAAGTGGCAACCCGCGCAGCCACGCGCCGAAGCTGCCCGCCGACTCGGCGACGCGCCGAAAACCTGGCGGTGGCGCCACGCGCGCCTCGATCGTCTCGCGGGCGGCGGCCAGCCAGGGATATGGCTGAGCCATCACGGCTCCGAGTACCAGAAGCGCAATCATCGCGGATTCCGAATAAGCGCTCGAGCCAGTTCGACGACCTGGGGGAGCGCGGCGGCGACGGCGGGGTGCATGGGGCCGCCCAGGGTCAGGCAGTCGGCGGCTTCGACGGCTAGGATCACCACGTCGTCGGGGACGGGGAAGCCGAGCTGGCGGGCTAGCGCCAGGGCGTCGAAGAGGCCGGTGCCGTGGGCCGCGGTGCCGGGGGCGGAGCGCACGTCCTGCTCGCGCACCACGAGGATTTCGCCGGGGGCGGTGCGGCCGGTCTGGACGGTATCGATCACCACCAGGCGGTCAACGCCCGTGACGTAGTCGAGCAGGTGCAGGCCGGATTGGGAACTCTCGACGACCTCGACGTCGGCGGGCGGAAACAGCCGGGCCAGTTCGCGGGCGGCCAGGATGCCTAGCGCGTCGTCAGCCAGGATCTCGTTGCCTAGGCCCAGGACTCGAACCCTGGCGGCCATGGCGGATCAGGACCGGCGGACTCGGCCGTCGGCGTCGCGCTCCAGCGTGCTGAGCGTTTCGCCATTGCGGCCGCGAACCCGAACCGCAAGCGGCATGGAGCCGGGCAGCGAATGCGTGGCGCAGCCGAGGCAGGGATCGTAGGCGCGGAAGGCCATCTCGACCATGTTGAGCAGGCCCTCGTTGACCTGCTTGCCGGAGATGAGTCCCTTGGCCGCCTTCTCGACGCTCATGGCGATGCGGGCGGCGTTGTTCTGCGTGGCCACGATCAGGTTGGCCTTGGTGATGATGCCGCGCTCGTCGGTCTGGTAGTGGTGGATGAGCGTGCCGCGGGGCGCTTCGACCACGCCCACTCCTTCGGTCGGCTTGGCGGTGGGAAGCGTGCGCACGTTGGGGTCGATGATCTCGGGATCGTTAGCCAGCTCCTGCATGCGCTCGGCCGCATAGAGCAGCTCGATCACGCGCGCCCAGTGATTGGCGAGCGTGTGGTGCACCGGCTTGCCCAAGGTGGCGATGTACTTCTCGTACGCCTGCTGGGCCAGCGGCGTGGCCATGCGGTCCGCCACATTGAGCCGGGCCAACGGAGCCACGGAATAAACGCCACTCTGGGCGCCATCGGTGAAGCCCTGCCAGCCGGGAGTCTTCAGGTAGCAGAACTTCATGTAGCTCCACGGCTCGACGCGCTCGGCGATGTAGTCCAGGTACTTGTTGGGCGCGAACTTGACGGTCTCCTGGCCCTCGGGCGCGACGACGCGCAGCATGCCGTCGTAGAAGTTGACCTGGTTCTGGGCGTCGACAAGGCCCATGTAGTAGGTGTGGTGCGTGAAAAAATCGGCCAGGATGAGCTTGACGTAATCGGAGTTCTTGAGGACGATGTCGTCGAAGACTTGCAGCGTGAACTGGGCGAACTCGACGGCCTCGGCGGCGACGGTCTTGAAGCGCTCCTGGTCGGCCGCGGTGAGGCGCTTGGCGACTCCGCCGGGCAACCCGAACACCGGATGGCCGGCCTTGCCGGCGGCGAGCGAAGTCAGCTCGCGCAGCCTGCGGCGCATGGCGATGACCTTCTTGCCAACATCCACGCCGACCTTGGCGATGACGCCCAGCACGTTGCGCTCGGCCGCGGGCGCCGTAGGCCCGACCACGAAATCCGGACCGCCCAGGAAGTAGAAATGCAGCGAGTGGTCCTCGACCATGAAGGTGGAGTAAACCAGCTCGCGAATCTTGCGGCCGGCGGGGGCGGGCGTCACCTTGTAGAGGTCGTCTAGCGCCTTAGTCGCGGCCATGTGGTGCGCGGTGGGGCAGACGCCGCAGATGCGCGAAGTGATCTGCGGCATATCCTCGGCGGGCCGGCCCTGGGCGAACTTCTCGAAGCCGCGCAGCTCGGGCACCTGGAAGTAGGCGCGCTCGACCACGCCCGCGTCGTCGAGGAATATGTCGATCTTGCCGTGGCCCTCGAGGCGGGTGATGGGGTCGATTGTGATTCTTCGCGTGGTGGTTGGTTCTGGCATGGGCGCCCTCCTATAGTCTCTTCCGCTGAAGCTCGGAAACCGGCAGCGAGTAGCGGTAGAAGGTTCCCGCCGGATCGGGGATCTTGTCCAGGATGCGGGCAATCTCGGCCTCGTCGTTGCTGTCGGCCGAGCCGGCGATAGCCGAGAGCACCTTCCCGCCGTAATCGCGCACACGCGAAGTGGGGCCGAAGCAGCCGGTGCAGGGCANNTTGCCCTCGATGCAGCGCGATCCGCAGCCCGAGCGCGTGGCGGGGCCGAGGCAGAGCAGGCCTTGGGCCAGAATGCACTTCTCCTGATCGATGAGCACCTGGTGAGGACGCTTGAACTCGGAGATGGCCAGGCGCTCGGGCTTGGTGTCCTTACGCGGGCAATCCATGCACAGGGCCTGGTCGGGCGCGAGCACGGTTCCCTTTGCGGGGAGCTTGCCCGCGAGAAGCGCCGAGACGGCGTCGGAAAGCAACTGCGGGGTGGGCGGGCAACCGGGGATGGTGTAGTCGACGTCGATCACCTGATCGAGGGCTTTCACGGTATCGAAGAAGCGGGGCAGCGTAAGGGTGAAGCCGTTGTCCTGGTGGGTGGTCTCGGGAAGGACGCCCTCGGCGTTCAGGGTGCTGGGCGCATCGCGGTAGACCGTCTGGAAAACGCCGGCGCGGTTCGAGAAGTTCGCCAGGCCGGGAATGCCGCCCATCTGGGCGCAGGCTCCCACGGCGATGACGGCTTGCGACTTGCGGCGCAGCAGGTGGGCCCATTCCTCCTGCTCGGTGGTGCGCACGGCGCCGTTGATGAAGGCGACGGCGATCGAGCCGTCTTCCATAGCCTCGATATCGGCCTTCTTGAAATCCATGGCCACCGGCCAGAGCACGATGTCCACGGCCGCCACGACGTCCAGAATGCCTTCGGCGAGATCGACGACCATTTCCTCGCAACCGCCGCAGGCGGCGCACCAGTAGAATGCGACTTTGGGCTTCATGATACGGCTACCTCCTCAAGGGACGCGTTCCAATTCAGGGGCCCGAGCGCGCGCACCTTCTCCACCATGTCGATCATGACGGTTCGCAGGCGGTCGCCCTCGGAGGCGGAGATCCACTCGAGGCGGAGACGGTCGTCTTCGATGCCCATCTCCTTGACCACCCGCTTGAGCAAGTTGAAGCGGCGGAGGCATTTGTAGTTGCCCTCCTGGTAGTGGCAATCGCCGGGATGGCAGCCGCCGATGAGGACGCCGTCGGCGCCGTCGGCAAAAGCTTTGAGGATGAATTGAGGATCCAGGCGGCCCGAGCACATCACGCGGATAACGCGCGCGTTGGGCGGGTACTTCATGCGCGAGGTGCCGGCCAGGTCGGCTGCCAGATAGGTACACCAGTTACAGAAGAATGCGACGATCCTCGGTTCAAAGGGTTCAGGCATGAACAAGCACTCCTTCAATTTCCGCAAACAGCTCGTCGTCCTCGAACATCCGCTGCTGGAGCGAGCCGGATGGGCAGGCCGCCACGCAGGTGCCGCAACCTTTGCAGAGCACCGGGTTGACCTCCGCTCTTTTATCCACCGTAAAGGTAATGGCCGAGTAGGGGCATAGCGGAATGCAGGTCTTGCAACCCGAGCAGTCCTCCGCGATCACGTAGGCGGCGTTGGGTTCCTGCTCGACGTAACCGGCGCAGATGAGAGCCAGCGCCTCGGCGGCGGCCGCGCCGGCCTGGGCGACGGTGTCGGGAATGTCCTTGGGGCCCTGGCAGCAGCCGGCCAGGAAGATGCCGTCGGTAAAGGTGCTGACGGGTGCCAGCTTGGGATGCCGCTCCTGAAAAAAGCCCTCGCTGGCGCAGGTGATGTTGAAGAGGCGGCGGACTTCCTGGGCGTCGTGGCGGCCCTCGAGGCCGGTCGAGAGAACCACCATATCCACCGGGATGCGCCGGACCACACCCAGCAGGGTATCCTCGACGCGCAGGGTCAGCATGCCTTCCTCGCTGGGATCGAAGACCCAGTCGGTGACTTCGGCCACCTTGCCGCGGATGAAATGCACGCCCTCGACGAGCAGGCGCTGGTAGAACTCCTCGAAGCCCTTGCCGGGCGTCCGCACGTCGATGTAGAAGTTGAAGATCTCGGCGCCGGTGTGCTCCTTGAGGAGGTGGGCCAGCTTGAGGGAATACATGCAGCAGACGCGCGAGCACCAGCGGTTGGTGTTCTCGTCGCGAGAACCCACGCAGTGGATGATGCCGATGCTCTTAGGTACGGTCTTGCCGTCGCGCAGAACCACTTCGCCGGAGGTGGGGCCGCTGGCGTTGACCAGCCGCTCGATTTCGAGCGCGGTGTAGACGTTGGGGTAGTGGCCGTAGCCATAGTAAGGAATGCGCTTGGCGTCGAAGGTCTGGAAGCCGGTGGCCAGGATGATGGTGCCGACCTGGATTTCCTCGAGCTTGTCTTCGAGCTTGAAATCGATGGCGTGGCGGTCGGCGCAGGCCTCGACGCAGGTCTTCTTGCACTTGCCGGTCTTGAACTCGATGCAGGTCTCGCGGTCGATGACCGGGGTCTGCGGAATGGCCTGCGGGAAGGGAAGGTAAATGGGGCGGCGCTTGCCAAGTCCCTGGTTGAACTCGTCGTTGACCTTGGGCACCTTAAAGACGCAGGCTTCGACGCATTCCTGGCAGCCGACGCACAGATCCTCGTGGATGTAGCGGGTGCGGCGGCGCACGCGCACCTTGTAGTTGCCGACGTATCCGGCCACGTTCTCGACGTCGGAATAAGTCCACAGGGTGATGTTGGGATGGGCCTTCACGCTGGACATCTTGGGCGTGAGGATGCAGGCCGCGCAGTCGAGCGTGGGGAAGGTCTTGTCGAACATGGCCATGTGGCCGCCGATGGTGGCTTCGCGCTCGACCAGGTAGACGTGCTTGCCGGCGTTGGCCAGGGTGAGCGCGGCGTGGATGCCGGCGATGCCGCCGCCCACCACCAGTACGTTCGGGTCGATGGAGACGCGCGCTTTATCGAGCGGCCGTTGCAGCACCACGCGGCGGACGGAGGCCGAGACCAGGTCTTTGGCCTTGTGGGTGGCGGCGGCTTTGTCGGTATGCACCCAGGAATCCTGCTCCCGGATGTTGACCATGGCCATGAAGTAGGGGTTCAGGCCGCCATTGGCCGTGGCCACGCGGAAGGTGTGCTCATGCAGGTGCGGCGAGCAGGAGGCCACCACGATCCGATTAAGCTGGTGCTCCTGGATATCGGTGCGGATCAGCTCCTGGCCGGGCTCGGAGCACATGTACTTGTAGTCGCGGGAAACGACGACGTGAGCCAGGCCGGCGGCGTACTCGGCCACGGCTTTGCAGTCCACAATCCCGGCGATGTTAGAGCCGCAGTGGCAGACGTAAACGCCGACTCGAACCGCTCCGTTGGAATCAGGCATTGGCGAGCACCTCTCGGTTTTCCGTGAACCACTTGCGAACCAGACCGCGGCCACCGATGGAGCGCTTCAGGCCCAGCGACTTGAGATTGCCGCCCAGCGCCCAGCCGAGCACCTGGGTGAAATAGAGGATGGGGACGTCGAAGACTTCGCCACTTTCTTTGGCGACCTCGGCCTGGTAGGCGTCCAGGTTGAACTGGCAGAGGGGGCAAATGGTGACGATGGCCTGGGCGCCCTTGCGGACCGCTTCCTTAAGAAGGATGTAGTTGAGCCGCACGCCGACATCGTGGATGGTGCCGGTGAGGGTGCCTCCGCAGCACTTGGTCTTGAGGGAGTAGTCGACGGTCTCGACGCCGACCGCGTTCATGAGCTGGTCCATGCGCATGGGATCGTGGGGCCGGTCGACTTCGTCGTAGGGCCGGACGGCTTGGCAGCCGTAGTAGCAGGCGATCTTGCCGCCCTGCCACTTGCGCACGGTCAAGGCCTTGATTTTGGCGAGGCCGATGTCGTTATAGAGGATCTCGAGGGGATGGCGGACACGCACGCCGTTCAAGGGTTTCAAACCGGCTGCCTTGAGGCCCTCCTCGACGATGCGCGCGGTCTCGGGGTAGTGACTCACGTAGTCCTGGGTCTTGCGGAGCGCCAGGTAGCAGGCGCTGCAGGGGGCCATCAGGTCAGGGGCTTCCATGCCGCCGGCGATGGAAAGGTTGCGCGCCGAGAGCACGAAGGCTGAGCCTTCGTCGACGGACATGTAGGAGGTGGCTCCGCAGCAGTTCCAATCGTTCAGCTCATGCAGTGGAATGTCGAGCATGCGGAACAGCTCGAGCAGGCTCTCCTCGTAGGCCACGCCAGTGGCCCGCAGGGAGCATCCGGGGAAGTACAGGTAACCGGGTTTCTCAGGCACCGTTGGCCTCCTTGACGGCGGAAAGTGCGGCCCTCAGTTCGGCGACTCCCTTGATGCGGTCGCCCTTGAGCGAGATACGGCCGGCGCGGAACAGATTCCAACCCGAGCGCATCATGGTGAAGAGGATGAAGGGATTGGACTTGAGCGCCATGCGCAGGACCAGGGGGACCTCCGCGCTACGGCCGCGGCTCAGCACGATCTTGAAGAACTCCTTGGCCAGCACGGGGATGGGGAAGCGGCGGGGAAAGAGGTTGTCCTTGATGGCTTCTTGCTTGAGGTGGTACATCACGTCGGTGATGTGGATCTTCTGGGGGCAGAGGACGGCGCAGGAGTAGCAGGAGGCGCAGAGCCAGATGGTGCGGCAGCTCAGGGCGTCCTCCCGGAATCCCTCGCGGATGAGACCGATCACTTTCCGCGGCGTGTAATCCATGTAGATAGAGAGGGGGCAAGTGCCCGAGCAAGTGCCGCACTGAATGCACGACGACACCCTCTCGCACCCCGGGAACTTGAGAACCTGCTCGGACCATAGGGGCTCGGCTTCGCGCTGAAACTTCATGGTCCGTGGGAACTTCATATTCATTCGGGTTGTCCTTCCTGCGACAGGCGCGCGGCCTGCCGGATTTTCCGTGGGCGATACTGGCAATTCTGGCTGGCGGCTCCGTGGAGCAAGCAGCGCTCCTTGAAGTAGACGCCGCACTGGAGGCAGATCTCGCCGGGCTTGCCGCTGGTGGAGACGATGCTGGCCGCGAGCTGATCGAGCAACTGGGCGGTGCGGTGGAGCTCCTCCGGTGGGAATTGGTCGAAGACCTCGGCGAGGCGGCGGCGGCGGACCGTTTCGAAGGCGGCCAAGATGCACCGGCCGGCGGGGGTGACGGCGAGATGGCTGGAGCGGCGGTCGGCCTGGGCCTCGACGCGCTGGAGGAAGTTGCGGCGAACCAGGCGGTCGACGGCTTTGCTGGCGGCGGCGTCGCTGACGCCCAGGAAGGTGGCCACGTCGCCCACGGTGGGGGCTTGCGCCTGGGCCGTGAGCTTGAGGACCTTCATCTGGGCGGGGGTGAGTTGGCCCGCGGCGACATCGAGGAGGAGGGTCTCCTCCATGACGTGGGTGAGCGCCAGGGCGAAGATGTGGGTGCTGCCGAGGAAGCCCTCGATCAGGCCGGCATCGCTGGCGGTGAGTGTCATTCGGGGTACAGCTCCGGGCAGAGCGTTCACTAGAGCATTTCGGCTGCCACGGGGGAAACGGGTGTAAATAGTTGATAACAGGGTAGGGGCTGGAATGGGAGGGGTCGGGAAGTGGGCGAAATGGCGGCGGGTTGCGTTGTTTAACCCAGTTAAAGGTCAATCCGGTTAAGGGATGAGGGGGCGGGGTGGTGGGCGGAGAGGGGATGCTGGATGGGATAGTGTTTACCTTCAACCGGTTGCTCGGGAATTGGCTCTGTTCGGCAGTTTTTCGCGCGGCGAGTTGGGCGGGGGTGCGGGGGATGGAATTAGGTTCGTTTGGTCCGGAGCCTGGAGCGGGGCGGCCTGCGGACGCAGCGGTGGGAATTGGGTTCGTTTGTTCTTTTTGGGTTTTGGCTGGGCGTTCGTGTCGCGCTATGGGAGCCATGGGGCGCACCTTGCTAACTCCAGCTAAACACGGGCCGAGCGGCAGGAGGGGGGACGCTGAGGCTAAGGCGTTGTGGGGGCGGGAGAAAAGATGTGGGAAGGGAGGGGAATCCAGAATGCCTTGCAGGCTCAGCGGGATAAAATGGGAGCAATGGCCAAGCATCGGCGGACCGCCTTTCGGAATTGGGTAGAGTATCTGGGGGTGGTGGGGATGGTGGCGACGCTGCGGTTCACGCCGCGGTGGATGTCGGAGCGGTTGGGCCGGGGGTACGCGGGCTTGCTTGACCGGCTGTCACCGCGTCTGCGGCGGACGGCGCTGCGGAACCTCGAACTGGCGCTGCCGGAATTGGGCGCGGAGGAGCGCCAGCGCATTGCCGACGGGGTCTTCCGTTCGGTGGCGCGGCTGCTGGTGGGGGCTTCCCGGCTGCCATCGGTCAACCAGCGGAACGTCAGGGAGTGGATCGAGTACGACGGCTTTGAGCACTTCCAGGAGGCCAAGCGGCGCGGGCGGGGCGTCCTGATCGCGAGCGGGCATCTGGGGAACTGGGAGCTCAGCGGGGTCGGCCACGCGCTGCTGTGCGGCGAAACCATGAGCGTGGTGGTGCGGCCGCTGGACAATCCGCTGATCGACCGCCTGGTGCAGGATCGGCGGGAGATCGCCGGCAACCGGATGATCGGGAAGAAGGATTTCATACGGTCCATGCTGGAGGTCCTCAAAAGCAATGGCGTGGTGGGGATCTTTGTGGATCAGAACTCCCACTTCGACCAGGGCCTCTTTGTTAATTTCTTCGGAGTGCCGGCCCGCTGCGGAACCGCGTTTGCCAAGGTGGCCAAGCACACGGGCGCCACTGTAATCCCGGGGTTTGCCGTGTGGATCGAAGCCGAACGGCGGTACCGGCTGAAGTTCTACCCGCCGCTGGAACTGACCGGCGACGTGACGGAGGATACCCAACTGGTTCAGTCGGCGGTGGAGCGAGCAGTGCGGGAGTATCCGGACCAATGGTTGTGGCTGCACCGCCGCTGGAAGGCTCGTCCGCCGGGGGCGCCGGCGCTGTACGACTGAGCCGTTTACCCTGTTCGTGTGTAGCGTGCGAGAATTGTACCTGGCGTGAAAACTCATCCCACGATTATTCAGGGCGGCCTGGGGGTGGCCGTATCGAGCTGGAAGCTGGCGCGGGCCGTGGCCCGGCTGGGCCAGTTGGGCGTGGTTTCCGGGACGGCCATGGATCAGGTATTCGCGCGGCGCCTTCAGGACGGCGACGAGGGCGGGAATATGCGCCGGGGACTGGAGGGCTTCCCGTTCCGGAAGATGGCCGAGCGGGTATGGAACAAGTACTTCATCCCGGGCGGCAAGGCTCCCGACCAGCCTTACCGGCAACTCCCCATGCACAACAGGGACGGCCCAGTGGAGCGGTGCGAGCTGTGCATCGTGGCCAACTACGTCGAGGTGGCGCTGGCGCGGGAGGGTCATGAGAACCCGGTGGGAGTGAACTATCTGGAGAAGGTCCAGATTCCGCACCTTCCGTCGCTGTACGGCGCCATGCTGGCGGGCGCGGGGTACGTGCTGATGGGCGCGGGAATTCCTCTGCGGATTCCCGGTGCACTGGACGCGCTGGCGCAGCACCAGCCGGCGGCCTATGCCATGCATGTGGCGGGAGGCGAAAAGGCCGAGAACGCAACCGTCACTTTCACGCCGAAGGAGTTCATGGAAGGCGACCTGCCGCCGCTGAGACGGCCGTACTTTCTGGCCATCATCGCGTCCAACACGCTGGCTACGACCATGGTGAAGAAGGCCAACGGGCGGGTGGATGGATTCGTGGTGGAGGGTCCCACCGCCGGCGGCCACAACGCGCCGCCGCGTGGGAAGGCTCCGCTGAGCGAAGCGGGCGAACCGGTGTATGGCGAGCGCGACGAGGTCGATCTGGGGAAGCTCAAGGAATTGGGCCTGCCCTTCTGGCTGGCCGGGGGATACGGGACGCCGGAGGGGCTGAGAGAGGCCCTGGCGGCGGGCGCGGCGGGCGTTCAGGTGGGTACGCCATTCGCGCTGTGCGAGGAGTCCGCACTGCGGGAGGATTACAAACGCGCCATCCTGGCGAGCGTGCTGGCGGGAGAGATGAAGGTGTTCACCGATCCGCTGGCTTCGCCGACCGGATTCCCGTTCAAAACCGTGCCACTCAAGGGTACGGTGGCGGAGGCGGAGGTCTATGCCGAGCGGCCGCGCATCTGCGATCTTGGCTACCTGCGGGAGGCCTACCGGTTACCCTCCGGCGGGATCGGCTACCGGTGTGCCGCCGAACCCGTAGCCACCTACCTGGCGAAGGGTGGGGCCGGCGAGAAAACGACCGGCCGCAAGTGCCTGTGCAACGCGCTGCTGGCCAACATCGGCCTGGCGCAGATTCAGGCCGGCGCCTATGTCGAAACCGGGCTGGTCACCTGTGGCGACTGCCTGATCGACGTGGCCAGTTTCCTGACCAACGGGGACGGTTCCTACAGTGCCGCCGATGTGATCGCGAAGCTGCTCGGCACGCGGGGCTGAGCGGCCTAAGGGCAGCGGGCTCCCGATAAGCAACCGGGAGGCCGGGCCGGGGGGGGGGCTGGCTAGGGGATCCGGCGAGGAATCCGTGCCAGGCACTGGCAGCCTCCTTAGGCCGGCCTCCCGGCAGTTTCCTTCTCACATCGGCGTTCCCTTCCGATAAGGACATGGAGGAGCGACACTCACGTGGAACGCGGTCTATTCCTGTCCATAGGCATCTCGGTCTTGTGGTTAACAGCGACAGCGAGTCTCGGCCAACCCCTGCCGCAAGATGGCTCCGACCAGGGCAGCCTGGGGCAAGACGACTCCAAGCAAACGAGCGCGGCGAGCAGCCCATTCTCGATGGATCTGGACGCGCTGTTCAACACTAAGGTGACGACGGCGTCCAAGTTCGCACAAAAGCTCTCGGACGCGCCGAGCGTGATGTCGGTGGTCTCCAAGGACGAGCTGCGCCGATTTGCGGGATTCACGCTGCTGGAAATCCTGGAGCGGGTAGCGGGACTCACCGGGAGCAGCGCCTTCTTCGCCGATCGCAGCATCGTGGCGGTGCGAGGAGACCAGACCCGGACGGACGCCGGGCACATTCTCATCCTGATCAACGGGCGTCCGGTGCGGGAGGTCATCGAGGGCGGAGTAAGTTCGGACATCCTGGAATCTTTTCCGGTGAATCTGCTGGAGAGAATCGAAGTGATCAAAGGCCCGGGATCGGTGCTGTATGGTTCGGACGCGTACTCGGGGGTGATCAATCTGATTACTCAAAAGGCGGAGGGCAATAGCTGGCACGTCAGAGGAGCCGGCGGCGGCGCGGGCGAAGCGGCGGCGTCGGAGGAGATCCTCTTCGAGCGGGGCGGTCTCAACGTTGTCGAGGGGGGCCAGTACCATCGGATGCCCCTGTGGAATACCGTTTTCCAGAGCGCCCATAATCCTTCCAACCTCGCTTACTCGCAGGACGCCACGCTGCGAGACGATGGCGAAGGCTTGTATCTGGGCGTCAACTACAAGGGGCTGAGTTTTATGTCCTCTTACACAGCGGTTGAGGATGCCTCATTCGTCAGAGGAATCGTGGGAGACGTGAGATCGAGGAGGGGATTCGGCGATCTGGGGTACACTCTCCAAGCGGCCACCAAGTGGCAGATGAGCTTCAATCTCACCTACGCCCGAACCCAGTTGGACGCGCCGGATTACCCCGACGCACATCGGGACGCGAATGAAGCGGACTTCGAGTGGACCAACTTCGCGACGCTGTCGGCGAAAGACCGGGTGACGTTTGGCGCGGCGGTCAACCACATTCGAGGCACGGAAATGTACACCGGCGTGGGGCCAGCCCTGATGGTGGAAAACGGGCAACGGTGGGGAAGCTCATTCTACGCGGAGGACGAGCACAAGCTGACGGAGGACGTGAAGCTGGTGGGGGGCTTGCAAGCGAACAAGACCGGTAGGCTCGATCTGGATGTGGTGCCGCGAGCCGGCATCCTGTGGAATCCGGCCCAGCACTTCACGCTGAAGGCGCTATACGGCGGCGCCTTCCGCGCGCCCAGCCTGGATGAAACGGGGCTGACTCACCCGGGTCTGACGGGGAACCCCAATCTGGTTCCGGAGAAGGTGGGGACGCTGGACTTGCAAGCGAGTTATCAAAGCAATCGTGTGCAAGCGAGCGTGGACTACTTCCACAGCCGAGAGACCGAACTCATCTTCGAAAACGGCAGCACCCATCCGGCACGTTACTACAACCTCAGCTCCCCGGCGATCTTTCAGGGAATCGAGTCGGAAGGCAAGTATTACTTCGGGCGGCACTGGTTCCTGGTGGAGTCATTGCTTTACCAGGTGAACCACAATAAAGCGATTGCCGCTTTGAGCGTCATCCCAAGCCTGGGAGCGAAGGCGGGCATCAGCTATATGGCGGAGAACGGACTCGATGTCAGCGTGTTCGACGCCTATCAGGGACACCTTGGCGGTTACGCGGCGGCCATTAACCAGCGGCCCGGGGCGTTCCATTCCGTGTGCGCTCACGCGCGTTACGATCTGACGAAACATTGGCTAAAAGGCAGTGGCGAGGGCATTGCCCTGTTTCTGCACGGCGACGACCTGACGAACACGCAGATATGGCTGCCGGCCTTGGGGACGACCTCGGCGAACACCATGCCGGTGGTTCAAGGCAGGACGCTCTATTTCGGCGTCGAAGTCTGGCGAAAAGAATAGCGCGGGTGGGGCTATGCTCATCCGCTCCATGGCAATTGCCCTGCTGGGCATGGCGGGCCTGGCCTGCGGGGCGGAGCCCGTGGCGGAGGAGTATCAGGTAAAGGGCGCGTTTCTGCTGAACTTTACGAAGTTCGTCGACTGGCCGGCGCAAGCCTTCAAGAAGCCGGGCGCCCCTATCGCGATCTGCGTGCTGGGGGAGAATCCGTTTGGGCCGGAGCTGGATCGGGCGGCGGGGCAGACCGTCGCCGGAAACCGGAGGGTTAGCGTGCGGCAGGTTTCGGACGAGCAACAAGCGAGAGAGTGCCAGATCGTTTTCATCGGCGGGTCCAGGCGCAAGCGTTCCCGGGAGTGGCTGGAAGCGCTGCAGGGCAGCAGCATACTTACGGTGGGGGAGTCAGAAGAGTTTCTAGCGAATGGCGGCGTGATCGATTTCAGGCTGGACGGGGAGAAGGTTCGGATAGAAATCGGCACGGCGGCAGCGGAGCGTGCGGGACTTCGCATTAGCGCCAAGTTACTAAGCCTGGCGCAATCGGGAAAACGGTGATGGGCGGGTAAGCCATGAGGGTGGCAAACACATATCGGAACCTACCCGTGAGGCACAAGCTGCGGCTGGTGATCATGGTCACCGTGACCGTGGCTCTGCTATGCGCCTGCGCGGCGGTTCTGGCATACGACCGCATCGAAGCGCGCAACTCGATGCGAAACGACCTGGAAGTGCTGGCGGAGATGCTGGGCGCGAACAGCACCGCGGCGCTGAGCTTCGACGACGCGCCAGTGGGGGCGGAGATTCTCTCGACGCTGCGCGCCGAGCGCCACATCGTAGCCGCGGTTGTTTTTGCGGTGGGGGGCCGCCGGCTGGCCAGCTACCAGCGCTCGCCGGAGCCGGCAGGAGCTCTGCCCGCGATGCAGAGCGACGGCGCGCGGTTCGAAGCGGGGCGGCTGATCTTGTTCAAAACCGTCAGGCTCGACGGAGCGAAGATCGGCGCCATCTATCTGGAATCCGACCTCGAGGAACTGGGCATGCGGATCCGGCGGTTCGCAGAGATCGTTTCCGCGATCCTTTTGGGCACATGGCTTCTGGCCTTCGCGCTGGCCACGCGGCTGCAGGGCATCATTCTGGCGCCGATCGCGCATCTGGGGCGCGCCGCGAAGGTGGTGTCGGAGCGGAAGAGTTACTCAACGCGGGCGGTGAAGGTAGCCGACGACGATTTGGGACAACTGACCGATGTTTTCAACGAAATGCTGTCGGAGATCGAACGGCGGGACGAGGACCTGCTGCGGCACCGGGACCGTCTGGAGCAAGAAGTGGAGGATCGGACGGCCGACTTGGTGAAATCGAACACGGACCTGCGGGAGGCAAAAGACAAGGCCGTGGCGGCGAGCCTGGCCAAGAGCGAGTTTCTGGCCAACATGAGCCACGAAATCCGGACGCCGATGAACGGGGTGATAGGAATGACTAACCTGGTTCTGGAGACGGATCTGAGTGCGGTGCAACGGGACTACCTGGACACCGTCAAGACGTCGGCCGATTTGATGCTGGCGGTCGTTAACAACATTCTCGATTTCTCGAAGATCGAGGCAGGCCGGCTGGAATTGGATCCCGTGCGGTTCAACCTTCGCGACCTGGCAGAAGAAAGCATTCGGCCGTTTGCGGTGACGGCGCATGAAAAGGGCGTGGAACTGGTGGGGGGCGTGCAGCCGGAACTCCCGGAGTTCGTGGTGGGCGACGTCACGCGACTGCGCCAGGTCCTGGCGAATCTGATTGGGAATGCGATCAAGTTCACGGCGAGCGGGGAAGTGGCGCTGGCGGTGAGTCAGGCGCGGACAAACGAGGACCACCTGAATCTGGAGTTTGTTGTGCGGGACACGGGGATCGGCGTGGCCGCAGATAAACGGGAGGTGATTTTCGAAGCTTTTGCACAGGCCGATGGGTCCACTGCCCGTAGGTTCGGCGGCACGGGACTTGGTCTGGCCATTTCGGAGCGTCTGGTGACAGCGATGGGCGGGAGAATCTGGGTGGAGAGCCAACCGGACCAGGGAAGCCAGTTCCATTTCACGGTCCTGGCGGGCCTATCGCCGGAGCTGGTCGCGAGATGCGGGCCCGGCGACGGCAAGCTCGAAACGGTGCCCGTTCTGGTGGTTGACGACAATTCGACTAACCGGCGACTTCTGGCGGAGCAGTTGCGGGGTTGGGGGATGCGGCCCGAAGTGGCGGAAAGCGCCGAGCAAGCGCTGGCCGAGATACAAGTGCGAAGGGAAAGCGGCGATCCGTTCCGGGTAGTGGTGACGGACCTTCACATGCCGGGAATGGATGGGTTTGGGCTGGCCGGGCAATTGCGAGGGAATCCCGCGGCGACGCAGCCGGCGGTGGTTCTGATGGTTGCCCCCGGGGAGCGTCTCTGCGACCTGGCGCGTTCACGGGAGATGGGGATCGCGGCCTATCTGACCAAACCGGTCCGGCGCTCCGAATTGCGGGCGGGCGTTTGGAGGGCCGTGTCGAATGGAGAATGCGACGCGGTTCCTGGGACGATCGAGGAACTCCGCAGCTCGCGAGCATCGCGTCCGGAGATCCACCGAGGCAGCCGAAGCCTCCGTATCCTGCTGGCCGAAGACAACGCCGTCAACGAAAGGGTGGCCTGCGCCATCCTGAGGAAGGCGGGGCACACGGTGGAAGTGGCGCGAGACGGGCGGCAGGCGGTGGGGATGAAAACCGGGGGATCGTTCGACGTGATCCTGATGGACGTCCAGATGCCGGAGATGGACGGTTTCGAAGCTACCGCGGAGATTCGGGAGATGGAAAAGGATACCGGGGCGCACATCCCCGTGATCGCCATGACGGCGCACGCCATGAGCGGATACAGGGAGCGGTGTCTGGAGGCGGGGATGGATGGATATGTGGTGAAGCCGGTGCAGCGCGACCTGTTGTTGCAGGCGCTGGCGGAGTTTCAGGGCGAGCCGGAAGCGGGCGAGGCTCCCGGCGGCAGCCCGGCGGAGCGCTGACGGCGGACTTTGAGACCTTTGGGCGGAGTATCTGGGAGGAGGCCTGGTCTGTCTCCTGGGTTTTCTGGCTGGCGCGGGCGCGCTCTATCGGTGGATCGCCGGCAACTGGGACAGGCACTGCAATCCCGCGCCGGGAAGATTCGTGGAGGTGAAGGGTCTGCGCATGCACCTCTTGTGCAGCGGCCAAGGTTCTCCCACCGTGGTCTTGGAATCCGGGCTCTCCGACGCCTGGCTGGATTGGTACAAGGTGAGGCCGGAGGTGGTACGGGAGTGCGGTGGGCGGGAGGAAAGCGGCGCTGCGGAGCTACGATTGCACGGTGCGGCAGAACGAAGGAACGCTGGCGGAGATGGCGGGCTCCGACGTCAGTTTCGCCCAGGCCGGCGCGACGGGTTTGCTGGGCGATATTCCGCTCGTCGTGGTTTCTCAGGCGCCTTGGTCCGCCGACGCCAAGCGGTTTCTCGCATTCTGGTACCCGATGCAGGACGAGTTGACGCGCCTATCCTCACGCGGTTCCCACGTCTATGCCGAGGGCAGCGGCCACATGATCGCGCTGGACCGGCCGGAGGTTGCGATCGCGGCCATCCGCGACGTGGTGGCCCAATGCCGTCGGCACCGGAAACGCGAAGCCGGAGACAATGGACATTCCCAATGATTCGCTTTACAATCTATTTAGGTTCTGATCGAACGAGGTCTGGCGCATGAAACGAGCGATTCTGGTGTTGCTGGCCGTGGCCATCGCCGCGGCGATCTGGTGGGCGCAGCGTCCGCGTCCGCAGACACTGGTGCTGACCGGCACCGTGGACGGCAACGAAGTGGTGGTGGGCAGCAAGATCACGGGGCGCATCGTAAGCCTGGCGGTGGAGGACGGGCAATGGGTCAAGGCCGGCGACCTGATCGCCGTTCTGGACCAGGACGAATTGCGCGCGGACCAGGGTGCGGCCAAAGACGCCGTCGCACAGGCCCGCGCCAGCGCGCAGCAATCGGTGGCCCAGACGGAGCTGCTGGAAAACACGTTGCCCACGAAAGTCCGGCAGGCGGAAGCGCAACTGGCGCAAGCCCAAGCCCAACTGCAGCAGGCGCAGGCACAAGTGGCGCAAACCCAGGCGGCGGTGGCCAAGGCCCAGGACAATTTGAACCGCATACGGCCGCTGGTGGAAAGGGACATCAACCCGCCGCAAGATCTGGTCACGGCCCAAACCGATCTGGACTCCGCCAAGGCCAACGAGCGGGCGGCGCAAGCGGGGGCCGAGGCGATGCAGCGATCGGTGGCGGCGGCGCGGGCGGCGCTGGCGGACACCCAGCAGGAGGAAAGCCAGGTGGGGGTGCAACGGCGGCAGACCGAGTCGTTGCGCGCGGCCGAGGCGCAAGCCAGGTCCAATGCCTTAGCCGCCTCGGCGCGCTTCGGCCAGACCCAGATTTTCGCGCCGGCCAGCGGCATTGTGACGCTGCGGGCGGCGCGGCAAGGCGAGGTGGTGAGTCCCGGCAGTCCGATCGTCACGCTCTTCGACTTGAGCTCGACCTGGGTGGACGCCGACGTCGAGGAAACCTACGCCGATCTGATCGCCATGGGACAGACTCTGCGGGTACGCCTGCCTTCGGGCGCCGAGACGACGGGTCCGGTGATCTATAAAGCGGTGGAAGCCGATTTTGCCACGCAGCGGGATGTCAGCCGGACCAAGCGCGACATCAAGACGGTGGCCATACGGGTACGCGTGTCGAATCCGGAGGGCAAGCTCGCGCTGGGCATGACGGCCTGGGTGATGCTGCCGGTGCCGGCGCTGCCGCCCGCTCGGGTCGGCGGCGCGAGGGACTAGGCGCGATGGAAGCGCAAAGCCCATCCCCGAACGGCGTGGCGATCGAAGTCCAGGGCATCAGCAAGCGCTTTGGTGCGCTGCTGGCGGTGGACAACGTAAGCTTCGGGGTCAAGGCCGGGGAGATCTTCGGGCTGCTGGGACCGAACGGCGCGGGCAAGAGCACGCTCATCCGCATGCTGACGACGCTGGTGCCGCCGACGAGCGGGACGGCGATCGTGGCCGGGCACGATATCATCCGCGACCCCAACGCGGTGCGCCAGAGCATCGGGGTGATTCCGCAGAACATGACCAGCGACCCGGAACTCACCTGCGCGGAGAATCTGGGCATACACGCCCGGCTGTACGGCATCACCGGGGCGCGGCGCCGCGAGCGCACGGCGGAGTTGCTGGAAGCCGTGGGCCTGGCCGACCGCGCCAACGCGCTGGCGTCCACGTTGTCGGGGGGCATGCGGCGGCGTCTGGAGATCGCGCGCGGCCTGGTGCACGATCCGCAGATTCTGTTCCTGGACGAACCGACCACCGGCCTGGACCCGGCCTCGCGCATCTCGGTGTGGGAGATGATCACGCATCTGCGCGCCCAGCAGGGACGCACGCTCTTTCTCACCACGCACTACATGGACGAGGCCGACCGCCTCTGCGACCGGGTGGCGATCGTCGATAGCG
Organism: Bryobacterales bacterium; assembly: GCA_003154855.1. Taxonomy (GTDB): domain Bacteria; phylum Acidobacteriota; class Terriglobia; order Bryobacterales; family Bryobacteraceae; genus Fen-330. The sequence goes on along the minus strand of PMEV01000105.1, from coordinate 36,449 downwards.
GCCGCATCGTAGCGCTGGACACGCCGGTGGCGTTGAAAGCGTCGGTACCGGGCGCCAGCCGCATCGAGTTGCAGTTCGATCCCGATCTGCCCCACGGCGCCGCGGACCTGGAGGCGCTGCCGGCGGTCAAGAGCGTACATGCGCTGGGCTCGGCCTCCTATCGCATTTCGAGCGACCGTGGCCCGGCTTCGGCGCAGGAACTGATCGAGCTGGCGCGCGAACTCAAGCTGGAGCTGAAAAGCCTGTCGGTCGAATCCACCAGTCTGGACGACGTATTCATGCATTACACCGGGCACGGGCTGGCGGAGATGGCGGAAGCCGCCGGTCCCGCCGGCGGAGGGAAGAGAGGCGGTCCGCGATGAAGCGAGCTTTGGCGTTGGTCGAGCGCGATATGCGCAAGTTTTTCCGCAGCCCGGCGCTGCTGGTCGCCTCTTTGGTGATGCCGTTGTTGCAGTTGATCATTCTGGGCAACGCCTTCGGCGGCAATATCAAGAACGTCATTTTGGGCGTGGTCAACCTGGATCGGGGACCGCAATCGGTGGATGTGCTGGAGCGCGTCCGGGCGGTGGGCGCCAACGCGCGCACCTTCCTGCCGACCGATTACGACGACCAGGGCGCCGCTGTCGGCGACCTGCGCAAGGGCGTCCTGAGCGGGGTTCTGATCATCCCACAGCATTATTCCCGCGACCTGCTGGAACGGCACCAGCCGCGTCTGGCGCTGATTACCGACAACACCGATCGCACGGTGGCGGGTGCGGTGGGCGCTCAGATGTCGGACCTGGTGGCCTCGATCAACGCGCCCGAGGTCGCGCCCCGCGAACCGGCGCAGGCCGCGCTGGACGTGGTGGAAGTCTATCCCTACATCGACTACATCAAGTACTTGCTGCCCGGTTCGATAGCGCTGGCCATCTTCATGACCGCCATGATCGGCGGCGGCCTGCTATTCATCGACGACAAGTCGCGCGGCCTGCACGAAGGCTACATGGTGACCCCCATCACCAAGTGGGAGCTGATTCTGGGCTTCAACCTGTCGGGCGTGATCAAGGCGGTGCTGGCGGGAGAGACGGTGATGGTGCTGGGGGCCATCGTGGCGGGGGTTCCCAACTTCTTCCAGCCGGCGCGCCTGTTGGAGCTGACCCTGATGGTCGCCCTCACTTCGATCGCGCTGATCGGCTTGATGTTCTTCATCATGGCGCGCATCAGCGACCCGCTGGTGCCGCGCGCCATTTTCGGCGTGCTCAACACGCTGCTGTATTTTCCCAGCGGCGCCTTCTATCCGGTCGCCGGCTTTCCCCGGTGGCTGCGGTTGATGTCGAACTGCGACCCGTTCACCTACGCCGTCCACGGCTTCCGCACGCTGCTGCTCAAGGATGTGGGCATTACCGCGGTGGCCACCGACATCTTCGCGCTGACGCTGACTTCGGCGGTGGTGCTGGCGGGATCCACGCTGCTGTTCCGGCGGACCTTGTAATTATGCCTCGCGCCGCCAAGACGAACTCGACGAAAGTAAGCCCCGCATGGGCGCCGGCTGCGCCCGGACTGTGGTTTTGCAACTGGGAGATCTGGCTGGAAGCGCGGCGGCGTCTGGATCGCGCCCTGGCGCCGCTGGGGCTGCGCACGAGAGAGTTCTGGCTGCTGGCCATCGCGGGCGCCGGCGACGTCTCGCAGCATGAGATCGCCGGGTTGTGCGGCATCGATCCCAGCTCGCTGGTGGCAGTGCTCGACGACCTGGAGCGCCGCGGCTGGCTGCACAGGCAACGCAACCCGAGCGACCGCCGCATGCAATGGGTGCAGCGCACCGAGGCCGGCGACCGCTTGTTCGCCCGGGCGCTGCCACGCGCCCAACGCGCCGAGGCGCGGCAGTTGGCGGTGCTTTCCGCGGCTCATCAGCGCCAGTTGGTGGCCGCCATGCGCAAGTTGGTAAAGAATTCGAAATGACGAGAGTTGCCATGAAACCATTCGGCCGCATTGTGCTCTTGACGCTCGCGGCGGGCGCGGGCAGCGCCTGGGCGCAGTCTTCGTCCGGCGGCGGCACGTCCGCGGTGGTCTTGCCGGCCTCGGGGCGCAACAACCAGGGCGGCTCGGTGGGGGCCACCGAACTGCCGGTGGCGGGGACCACCACCAGCGTGAACACCCTAAACCCCAGCGTGCAGATCTCGGGGCCTTACAGTGGCAGCACGCGCAGCACCACGGCCCGGCCCTTTTCCGGCGCGCTGTCGCTGCAGGAGGCGCTCGAGCGCGGCCTGGCCTACAACCTGGGCGCGGTCGGGCTGACACAGGCCGCGCGTCAAACCGGCGCACAGGTGAGAGTGGCGCACAGCGCTCTGCTGCCGAACCTCAACGGTAGCCTGAGCGAGACCGTGGAGCAGACCAATCTGGCCGCGATGGGAGTGCGCATCAGCGTGCCTGGCTTCCACATTCCCACGGTAGTGGGTCCGTTCAACTACTTCAGCCTCCAGGCCAGCCTGACCCAGGCGGTGGTGAACCTGACCGCGCTCCACAACTACCGCTCGGCCCAGGCCACCGCCCGGGCCAGTCAGTACAGCTTGCAGGATGCGCGCGATCTCATCACCCTGGCGGTGGGCGGCGCCTACTTGCAGGCGCTGGCGGCGCAAGCCCGCGTGGACGCCGCGCAAGTCCAACTGGACACCGCCAACGCGGTCTTCCATCAATCCACCGAACAGCACCGGCAGGGCGTGCTGGGGAAGCTGAACGTGGACCAAAGCGAGGTACGGACGCTGACGCAACAACAGCAGGCCGGCACGCTGCGCAACGACCTCGCGAAACAGAAGATCAACCTGGCGCGACTCACCGGGCTCCCGCCCAACGCTGGTTACCGGCTCACGGACAGCTTTCCGTTCAGCCCGGCCGCGGTTCCGAGTGTGGAGGATGCCGTGGCCCAGGCCGAACAGCAGCGCGCCGACCTCAAAGCCGCCCAATCCCAGGTGGAGGCAGCCGCGAAGGCCCTGGCGGCCGCGCGTAGCGAACGCCTGCCGTCGCTCGCGTTCAGCGGCGACTACCAGGTGATTGGCACCAACCCGGCGGAATCGCACGGAGCCTTCACCGCGGTCGGCACGCTCAGCGTTCCGCTGTGGCAAGGCGGGCGAGTGGGGGGCGACATCGCACAGGCCGAAGCGGTGCTGGCGCAGCGCCAGGCGGAGTTGGAGGACACGCGCGGGCAGATCGAGGCCCAAGTCCGCGAGGCCTATTTGGATCTGGAAGCCGCGGCCGGGCAGGTGGAGGTGGCGCGCAAGAATCTGGAGCTGGCCCAGGAGACCCTGGAGATGACCCGCGCCCGCATGGAAGCCGGCGTGATCAACACGCTGGAGGTCGTGCAAGCGCAGCAAACGGTCTCGAGCGCGCAATTGGACCTGATCGACAGCGTCTTCGCCCACAATCTGGCCAAACTGAGTCTGGCGCGCGGGCTGGGCCGTGCAGCCGAGCAGCTTCCCAGCCTGCTCAAACCTCAAGCGGCGCCAGCGCCCTGACTGGCGGGCCAGGCAAGCGGCCCAGCCAAACCCGCAACTGCTCCGACAGCCCGTCTATAATGGATCACCATGGTGCGGGTGTCGGTGACAGGGCGTCGCGGTCCATCGGATTTCGATCTGCGACCGGCCGGGGAACTCGCTCCCAGCCTGGCTCTACCCTGGATCGCGCGGCTGCGCTACGGCGCGATGGGCGGGCAGGCCGCGCTGATCCTGCTGGCGTACTTCGTCTTCCATGTCCAGCTTCCGCTGGGCTGGTTGGCGATCCCCCTGGCTGTAACGGCGGCCAGCAACCTTTTGCTTTACCGCTTTGCCGCCTGGCTCGGCGCGCGGCCCGCGCTGGGCTGGCTGCTGACTCTCGACACGGTCGCGCTCACGGCGCTGCTGGCGCTCTCCGGAGGACCGGCGAATCCTTTCAGCTTGCTGTATCTGGTCCAGATCGCGCTCTCCGCGGTGGTGCTGAACAAGCAATGGACGTGGGGACTGGGCTGCCTGTCGGTGGCTGGTTTCGGCTTTTTGTTCTGGATGCATGTGCGCGTGCCGGTCTTCGAAGGCCACCACCCACAGGAGGGATTCGCCGCTCACCTGGTGGGGATGTGGATTGCCTTCATTGCCGCCGCCCTGCTGATTACCATCTTCATCGGCAAGGTCTCGGAGGCCCTGCGGCACCGCGAGCAGCAGGTCCTTTCGCTGCGCGACGAACTGGCGCGGCATGAGAGGCTGGCCTCGATCGTCACTCTGGCGGCAGGCGCGGCCCACGAACTGGGGACGCCGCTGGCCACCATCGCCATCGCCTCGCGCGATCTCGAACTGGGGGCGCCGGACGAGGCGGTGGCCGGAGAAGCGCGTCTGATCCGCGCGGAGGTCGATCGCTGCAGTGGAATCCTGCGCCAGATGAGCGCCCAGGGAGCGGAATCGGCCGGCGAGACCCCCGCGCCCATCGCCCTGGCCGAGTTGCTGGAAAAGGTCCGGCGGAGTTTTGCGCCGGCGGAACAGCGCCAAATCGCCACCAGCGTTCCGGCCGATGCGCGGGCGGTGTTGCCGGCCGAAGCAACCCGCCAGGCGCTGGCCGCACTCGTAAGAAACGCCCTGGATGCCACCAGCGGCGGCCAGAATGTCCAGCTCTCGGCGGAATGCGCGGGCGGCAAGCTGCGTTTCTCGGTCCGCGACTTCGGCAGCGGAATGCCTCCCGAGACGCTCAAACGTGTGGGAGAACCGTTCTTCAGCACCAAGTCCGCGGGGCGCGGCATGGGCCTGGGCTCCTACCTGGCCAGCGCCTTCGCCGCCACTCTCAACGGCAGTCTGCAACTGGAATCCGAGGCGGGCGCGGGCACGCTGGCGGTGCTCGAGGTGCCACTGGAGCTGCCATGACCGAGAAAGAGAAACCGGCGGCGCTGGTAGTGGACGACGATGAGGTGTACCGCGCACGATTGTGCCGCTCCTTCGGCCTGCGCGGATGGGAGGCGCAAGGCGCCGCGGATATCGGCTCGGCTCTGGCCATGGCCCGGGAGATGGCGCCGGACCTGGCGGTGGTCGATCTGCGTCTGGCCAACGAGTCCGGACTCAGTCTCATTCCCAGCTTGCGCGAGTCCGATCCGACGATGACCATCGTCATGCTCACCGGCTATGGCAGTGTGGCCACAGCCCTGGAGGCCGGGCGCCTGGGAGCGGACCGATACCTGAGCAAACCGGTCGACGTGGACCAGATTCTGGCCGCGTATGAAGTGGCCCGCGATCCCGCCATGGCCAGCGCGCCTCCGCCCTCCACCGTGCCCAGCCTGGCTCGAGTGGAGTGGGAGCACATCCAACGCGTGATGGCCGACTGCGGCGGCAACGTCTCCCAGGCGGCCAGGCTGCTCGGCCTGCACCGCCGCTCGCTGCAACGCAAACTTGGGAAGAACCCCACCGCGATCTAGCCAAATTTCCCGCGCGCAGTCTGTTGCGAAGTGCAACGCGTCGAAGTCTGGTGCATTGCGCTGGGCCGGGGAACCGGACGAGAAGCCTGCAAGACACCGGCGGCAAGACCGCCGGCGCCACGTCTTTGCTGCGGAGCAAAGACATCAATTACCAATCCGGTAAGATACCCGTAGCGTGAAAAAACCTTAACCGTTGGGTGTCGGCCGGCGTAGTATCCCGCTAGAGGGATCGCGTGGAGCGAGGGGTACCCGGTCATCGAGGGGCTGAATCCCTTCCTGAAATTCGGAACGGTGCGGCGGCAACTAGCCCGGTCTTGAGGTAACGGCCGCCGGGGCAATGGAGACGAAAGGAACGCCATCGGCGGCGGAGGAGGAAGCGTGGGAACGAGAAGATTGGGTATTTCGTGGGTCCTGGTGGCGCTGATCTGTGTTGCGGCACTGACGGCGACCGCTCAGTCGTTTAGAGTGCAGTGTCCAACCAGCACCATCACTCACCCGGTGGCGGCGAACAACAATTCAGAACCCAACTACGTGGGCCCGACCGGCTGGACGGTAGGGGCCAAAGGATATCTGACGCCGACGTCGAACGTCAACGGCGCTATCAAGTGCCAGCAGATCTCGGGCGGCGACGGTTACTCGACGATGGCCGACGGGACGCAGACATTCATGTTCTCCTTCGGACCGTTATCCGGGCTCTACGACATGTCCAGGGGCTTGCCGGGCACGGAGTTCCCGAACGTCTTCAATACCGTGTATCCGGGTGCGATCCCGCTGCAGCCCGGCGATCCCGCCACCACGGTCAACAAGTTCGGCGCGGGCTCGTTCACCTATAACGGGGCGGTGGGGCTGATGCCCGATCTGGATGCGAACAACGGGTCGGGAACCGCTGGCGCACCCCTGGATGGGCACGTGGATCCGCGGCCGATCATGGACGTGGGAGTGATGAACGGCAACATCCCGGCGCCCTTGATGGCGTTCGACGAGGACGACGAGTTCTTCCTCACGCTCACCAACGTGGGCATGATCATGCGCCCGGACCTCTTCGAACAGCACACGGTGCACTTCCACGGCTATCCCAATGCCGCGCCTTTCTACGACGGCGTACCGGACGCCTCGGTGGCCATCAACATCGGGGGCAGCTTCACTTATTATTACTTGTCGCCCGATGCCGGCACCTACTTCTGGCACTGCCATATCACGCCTCCCGAGCACTTGCAGATGGGCATGGTGGGGCAGCTCTATGTACGCCCCCGGCAGAATCGGGTCAAGGTCGGCAACGGCCTCCGGGCCGCCCTGGCGCTGCAACAGAACGATCTGCGCACGGCCTGCAATTCCGCAACCGACGTGCTGTGCAGCAATCCGCTTCCGCCCTCCAACAGCGTCAACCAGAGCATCGACCCGAGGACGGGCCAGCCCTACAAGTACGCCTACAACGACGGCGACGGCTCGACGGCCTACGACGTGGAGTATCCCCTTCAGATTCACGGTTTCGACCCCAATTTCCACTTCGTCGGCATGACGTTCAACCCGGAAGGCTTTGTGGACATGAAGGACAAGTACTTCCTGCTGAACGGGCGGAGCTACCCGGACACGGTGACGGCCGGCGCGATGCAGACGGAGTCGGCCGACTCCAACAGGCATTTCTCGCAGCCGATGGATTCGATCATCAACATTCCGGCCGGCGGAAAAGCGCTGCTGCGCATTTCCGACCTGGACGTGATGGAATACCAGACGCTGGCCTCGCTGGGGATTCCGATGAAGGTCGTCGGCTACAACGCGAAGCTGCTGCGGGACCAAGCCGGGATCAACATGGCTTACAACACCAACTCGATCACGCTGGCTGGCGGCGAGTCGCTGGACGTGATTTTGGATGCCAGCAACACAACGTTGTATCCCTCGGGCAGCGTGTTCTACCTCTACACCCCCAATCTTGACCACCTGTCCAACGATGCAGAGAACTTCGGCGGGTTGATGACCGAGGTGCATATCAACTAGGAGAGCGGCAATGAGGGCGACGAACATGACTAAAGCGATCTCGAATTGGCGGCCGATCCCGGCGGCGGCGGCACTGATGCTGTTGGCGGCGACGGCTTTCGCGGCGGCTCCCGGCATCACCGGGCCGAACTTCAAGCTGACGGCGCAAACCGCTTACCTGAACACGCCGGACGGGTCGGCGATCTACTCGTGGGGCTACGGCTGCAACGGCACGCCGAGCGGCTTTGCCCCCTCGGCGATTACTACCGCGACCTGCCCGACCATGCAAGTTCCCGGACCCACGCTGATCGTGACGGAGGGACAAACGGTCACAGTGCAGTTGACCAACAATCTCCCCACTTCGGCCGGCAACACGTCGATTTTGTTTCCTGGCTTTAAGGTGACCACGACGGGCGGTGTAATCGGGCTGCTGACGCAGGAGGCTGCGCCTGGAGGGACGGTGACCTATTCCTTCACCGCCTCCTCGCCGGGGACCCGCTCCTATTACAGCGGAACGCAAGGCGACCTGCAGGTCGAAATGGGCCTCTATGGCGCGATCATTGTGCTCCCGAGCAGCGTTCCCACCGCCTGCACCAGCGGGTTGCCTCTCGCGAACACGCAGGTGGAGGCGGCCCATGGCGAAAAGGACTTCCGGCTGTCGCAGGCCGCTTACGACCACGCCAAGACCTGCTACGACCGTGAATACCTGTTCCAGTTCGCCGAGATGGATCCGGTCATCCACAATCAGGCGCGGCTGCAGGTCGCTGCGACGCTAGGTTGCACGGCCGGGGCGCAGGGCTGCAGTCTGGAAGTCCCGACCGAGCCGTACCATCCCGCGTACTACCTGATTAATGGACGTGCGATGCCGGACCTGATGGATGCCAACTATGGGGCCGAGTATCCGCACCAGCCCTACAACGGCAATCCGCACATGCATCCAGGTGAAATCACGCTGATACGGGTCATCGGCCAAGGCCGGTGGCAGCATCCGTTCCACGAGCACGCCAACCATGTGCGCATTCTGGCGCGCGACGCGAACCTGCTCCTCAGCCAGAGCGATCCGACCCTTCTCGCCGGGCTTTTGATGTTCACTACCGACACGACTCCGGGCCAAGCCTTCGACGGTCTCTTCTACGTCACCGGCAAGGGCCTGAACTGGGATATGTACGGTCACAATCCCACATCCAGCGACCCGCTCGCCAACGTCGCCTGCGTTCCGGACACCAACGGCTACTACACGGTGAATAGCTCGCCGCCGGCGCCGGTGAGCGCGATCAACTATTTCGAGTGGTGCCAGGACCACAACAAGCCGATCCAAGCCTCTCCCTTCGGGGATGTCGAGAGCGGCGGCCCGATCACTTTGCCCGATGCGAACATTTTCACGAACGGCCCCTGGTACAACGGCAGTCCCTATCTGGGTCCGGATGCGACGGTGCGCGCGACAGGGCCGCTGAGCGTCTTTCAACCTTCGAACTCGCAGGCCAACCCCGCAAACGAGCGGGGCTATGCGTATATGTGGCACTCGCACAACGAGCGCGAAATCACTACCAACAACGTCTTTCCCGGTGGAATGCTGATGATGATGCTGGTCGATTCCCGGGAATTCCTGATCGACGAGTCCATGTGACGAGTCCGACTGACAACGGAGAAAAACAATGCGAATCAACGACTTTAAAGCCATCTTGAAGGTGGCGGTATGCTTAGGGGGTGTTCTTTTCTCCGGGGCGGTTGCGGCCTACGGCCAGCAGCAGATCAATCTGACTGCCGCACCGGCCACCGTCACCCTGCCGGACGGCTCGCAAGTGCCGATGTGGGGCTACAGTTGCGGCACGGTCGTCCCGGGATCGTCGGCGACTTGCGCCAAGTTGAACACGGGCGCGGGTACGGGCTGGTCCCCGGTGGTGATCACGATTCCCACCACGGCCGCGGGAGGCCTGCGAGTCAACCTCACCAATAATCTTTCGTTCACGGCTGGCGCCGGGAAGAACGGGGTGCCCACCTCGCTGGTGATCGTGGGCCAGTTGGGAGGCGGTCTGGGAGTGCTGGCGCAGAGGACCACCACGCCTTCGCCGGACCACTCCAATGCCCAGGCGGCGACCACGTGGCCCATCGCGAACTCCGGTCCCTCCGGCACGCCCCCGCTGCAGGGGCCGCGCGTGCAGTCGTTCGCCACGGAAGTGCTGCCGGGAGCGATGAAGCCGCTGACCTGGTCGGGGCTCCGGCCGGGCACCTACCTGTTTGAGTCGGGCACGCACCCGTCCATTCAGGGCCCCATGGGCCTGTACGGGATACTGGTGGTTACCACCGCGCCGTCGGCAGGCGTCGTTGGCCTTGCCTACCCCGGCGTAACCTATAATGCGGACGTCCCGCTGCTGTTCAGTGAAATCGACCCGGTTCAGAACAACGCCGTCACCACCGCGGTCGGCACGGTGGGGTTCACCGAGACCGCGGTGTGGTCCGGCCAGCCGAACCAATGCGGCAATCCCGCTTCGGCCAATTATCACACGTGCTATCCGCCCGCGGTGAACTACATCCCGCTGTATTACATGATCAACGGGGTCGCCTTCAACAAAACCAACTCCCCGGCATCTCTGTTCCCGATTTCGCGGGCCGTTACCCCTGGCACCGGGCTGGTCCTGGTGCGCCTGGTCAACGCGGGCTTGCGCATGCACGTGCCCTCGATCATCGGATCGCTGACCGGGACACCGGCGGTTGCCGGCATGTCGCTGATTGCGGAAGACGGCAACGTGCTGCCGGGCGTGGGCCGCGTGCAGAACGAAGTCTTCATGGCCGCGGGCAAGACCTACGATGTGATGGTCAACGCTCCCGCCACCTCCGCGCCGCCGGCGACTGCCCTTCCGATATACGACCGCGAGTTGAGCCTGTCGGGCAACGCGGTGGTACGCGACGCCGGAATGCTAGCCTACGTCGGCATCAACGGCTCGGCGATCCCGAATGCCCCCGCCCTGACGCCCGCGCAGGCCAACCCGGATGCTTACACCGTGGTGCCGGGCGAGACGCTCACCGTATCGGATCCCAGCAAGGGCGTGATCGCCAACGACATCAACGTCTACGGCGTTAAGGTTGCCACCGCGCCAACCAAAGGCGTGCTGACTCTCTTCGCCAACGGCACCTTTACGTATGTGCCCAACGCCGGCTGGACCGCCCCGGATAGCTTCTTCTACCAGGCCAATGGCACGGGTCCCACCGCTAAGGTGACGCTGACTCTGGCGCCGGTGGAGGCCACGGGCGGCATCGTCGTGAATCCGATCACCTACAATTCGACAGTGGCCACCTCCCTGGCCATCAAGACACCCGGCCCCCTGGCCGTGGACAAGGACCTCGCGGGCTATCCGCTCACAGTGAACGTGGCCAGTGTGTCGCCGGCAGGCGGACTGACGGTGGTCATGGCTGCCAACGGCGGCTTCAACGCCTCTGTTCCCGGGCCGGGCACCTACACCTTCCAGTACAAGGCGCAGAACTCGCAGGGAACGCTCAGCGCCGCGGCGACCGTGACGATAAACTTCCCCACGCCGGTGAGCCCGATTACGGTGACGGTCAAGGATCCCTCGACGGGAGGCGTTCTCACGGACTATCGCTGGGTTATCGAAGAAGATCGGACCTTCTTCGTCAATCCGACCAAGACGGTTAACACCGGCCCGACTGGCCCGATCGTTCCGACCTATGGGGTCAATTTCCACACCAGCTCGACAGCATTTGTGGCGCAGGGATGCACGGGACCGCTGTCCTGCGAATCGGGTCAGAGTGTCCTGGGCGTACCCGCGGTGTGCGACGTGGGCAACGGTGTGTGCCGGACGACGGCCACCCAACAGACGGCCGTGGATCCGAGCAAGGTCTCTCTGGACCCAGCCAAGCGCTACTACATCTCGGTCCTGCCCGGCGACGCAGCCAACCCGTTCAATGGGGCCGGGCCAGGCCACACCATGGGCGGCGCTCCGATCCCCATCGATCCGACTACCTTGACGCGTTTGGTGACCAGTATCACGGTCCTGGTGGAACCCACGCCGCTCCCGCCGGGGAAACTATCCGTGATCGTGTTCGAAGACGACTTCCCGCTCAACGGCGAGCAAGATGCGGGTGGCGGAGTCGACATCCTCTCGCCCAACGAGCCCGGATTGGGGGGCTTTAACCTCGAGATCTTCGACGCCATGGGCGGTTCTGGCGACTTCACCGGACAGATGACTTACGACATGTTCAACATGCCGCTGTCGAACAGCCTGGCGGGAACGATCGATCCAGTGACCGGGTTGGATGCGTGCCCGATTTCAACCCAGGCTACCGGCAATACGGCTCAAGCGGGCATCACAGGCCAGATCGTTACCTGCCCGAAGTACGAATCCGACGGAGCGACTCTATCCCCGCTGGCGGGCCAGGCCCTGATTGCCAACCTGATGCCGGGAAGATTCAGCGTGGTGGCCACGCCGGGCGCCGACCGGATTGCGAGGGGCGAAGAGTGGCTCCAAACCAACACGCTGGACGGCCAGAAGGCCCACGATGCGTTCATCCGGATCGGCGAGCCGAGCTACTTCCAGGAGTTCGGGCCGGCCGGATACCACGTATCCATTGGATTTGCCAACCCGAAGATCATCAATAATCGCTTGGCGGCCGTCTGCTCCGGGGCCGACCTCGGCCCGCTGGGCCCCTGCAACAACTCGGTGACGGGCAAGGTAACAGGCCTGCACCTGAGCCGGACGCCGGATGAGCGGCTCTACAGCACTGGCACCCGCGATACGTTTGGTTGGACGCAGTGCTACGTCAGCTTGGGAGATCCGGACGGCGAGGATTTCGCCTTCACCAAGTGCGACATAGACGGGAACTTCACCCTGACCGGTCTTCCCGCCGGCGATTGGAGGGTCACCCTCTTCGATCAGTGGAACGATCAGATCGTGGACGGCCTTTCGGTGCCCCTTACCCTGGGGGGCGGCACCCTGACCAATATGAAGGACGTTCCGGTCACGCAATGGCAGGCCAATCTCTACACCCGGACTTTCATCGACGATAACAAGAACGGCGTCTACGATAAAGGCGAAGCGGGGATCCCGCTGATTCCGACCACCATTCGGTACCGGGACGGCAGCTTGTCCAACAACCTCACCACGGATTTCAACGGCGTGGCCAATTTCAACGAGACGTTCCCGCTGTTCAACTGGTACGTCGTGGAAGCGGACACCACCCGTTACAAGACCACGGGTATCCACACGGTGTACGACACCGGCGGACCTGTCGACGGCTCGGCGTCCTGCGGTGTGCCGGGCTACCCGCCGTGCGGGACTTCCACCATTGGCAAGAACCTGGCGAACACGCTCGAGCTGGTCTCCCTGCCCACGTCGCCCACGAACCTGCGGGTGCCGGGTGCGGTGTACTGCAAGGGCGCGGACTGCGCGGGCAAATCGATTCAGAGTGGGGCCGGCAGCAGCGATCCGCCCAGCAACTGTACGACGTCCTCGGGCATTACTACCTGCTCGACCACGCTGTCGACGGGCCGGATCGATACGCCTTGGACCCCGGCCGAGGGCTGGCAGGGCTTCACCGGCCAGAACAACTTTATCGAATTCGGCAAGGCGCCCTTCGCTCCCGGTGAAAACGGCGGGATCAGGGGACATGTGATCTATGCCTCGACCCGTCCTTTCGACGACCCGATATTGCTGGTTCAGACCCAATGGGAGCCTCTGGTTCCACACGTCACCATCAACCTCTACCAGGAAGGGACGGCGCCCGACGGGACCCAATCTCTCACGCTGGTGGACACCACCCAGACCAGCAGTTGGGACGATTGGTCGCAGGGTTTCCGTTCGGACAGCGTTCCGAACATGAACTGCCCGGGCCAGTCGACGGGGGATCTCTTCTACTTCACGTTGTACAACCAGGTGAACTGGCTCAATCCAGGGACTGCGTTGCCATACAACTCTCAGTTCAAGTGCTATGACGGCATGCACAACTGGAATCAGCTCCAGCCGGCGCCTTACGACGGCATGTACTCGTTCCCGAGCGTGACTTCGACAAGCACAACCACGGGAAAGCCCCTCACCACGAACTGCGCGGTCTGCAAGACGAATCCCGACGCGTCGGATACCCTCAGGTTTGGCACTCCGATGCTTCCGGCGGGCAAGTACGTGGTGGAAGTGGTGGTGCCTCCGGGCTTCGAACTGGTGAAGGAAGAGGATAAGAACATCCTGATCGGCGACAGCTTCATCGCGCCGGTGACCCAGGAGTTCGCCACCATGGCCTCCATCTTCATCATTCCCGACCAGGCCGCGATCGGCAGCGCCTACAACGCGAATAACCCAAACAATCCCACGACCAACCTGGGGACCGGCCCGCATACCGATACGGTTCCCGGATTCCCCTTCGAGCCCGTCTGGGCGTGCGTGGGACAGGCGCGCGTGGTGCCCGACTTCATCAGCCTCTTCCCGCAGTCCAAGGAGGTGTCGCCCTTCGCCGGAGCGACGCGCAATCTGTGCGACCGCAAGGAAGTGGTCTTGACGGACCAGATGGCGGCGACGGCGAAATTCTACATCTACACTTCGACCCACATCGCCGCCAAGTTCACCGGGGTGATCACGGACGACTTCACCTCCGAATTCGATCCGTTCTCGCCGCAGTTCGGCGAGAAATTCTCGCCGCCCAACTTGCCGGTATCCGTCAGGGACTGGGCCGGGAACGAAATCTCACGGGTGTATGCGGACCAGTGGGGCCTCTACAATGGTCTGAATTACTCGACCTGGGAAGTGAACCCGCCCAATCCGACGGGCTATTCACCCACCATGATGGTCATGTGCATGAACGACCCTGGATCGGGACCCACTCCGGACCCGCTGTACCAATCGGGCTACAGCCAGTTCTGCTACGAGCTGCCGTTCATGCCGGGGCAGACCGACTACCTGGACACCCCGGTGGTTCCCACCGCGGGCTTCTCGGAAGGGTACAACCATCCCGACTGCGAGTACCCCGACACGACGCCAGCGGTCTCTACGGTGACCGGCGACGTGGCTGGGCCTTGGGTCTTGGCGGCCGGCCACACCCTCACGATCAATTCTCTTCCCGACCAGCAGGTGAACAACTATGCGTACTCCGGCCCCTCGGCCACGGCGCCTCCTTTCAATCAGAAGAAGATCACGCGTCATTACGGCTTTGGGGCTACTCAGGGCGTGGGCGGAGTGACCATCGGCGGCGTGAAGGCGACCGTTACCAGTTGGAGCGGCACTCAGATCCAGGTAACGGTTCCCCCGAATGTGCCGCTGTGCGCGATCCAGCAACAGGCCCTATACGGCGGGCCGAATGGCGGCTCCGTGCCGGCCGAACGCTGCGGCGAACTGATCATCACGGCCGACAACGGCAGACAATCGGTCGACGCGGTGACGGTCACCATAGGCGGCAAAACTCCGATTCCGATGGCTGCTGGAGCCACGATTCAGTCGGCCATCGACGCGGCGCAGCCGGGCGACCTGATCATCGTTCCGCCCGGCGTCTACACCGAGTTCGTGCTCATGTGGAAGCCGGTGCGGCTGCAAGGTGTCGGCGCGGCCTCCAGCATCATCAACGCCAACACGCAACCCGCGGGCAGGCTGGATCCCTGGCGGCGCCAGGTGGATTGCCTGTTCGGAATCGCCATCAATGGCCGGCCCATCAGCGCGGGGAATCCGTACGATCCGCCCTCCGACAAAGGCAATAACGGCGGACCATGGATTTGCCCGGCGGCGCAGCAGTTCTCGGTCGACCGGCTGCCCTTGGAGGCAGTGGTCGGCTGGGACGCCACACTCAACGGAAACCTGGCCGAGCAGTTGCAGGAGCCGACGCTGATGGGCGCTTACGAAGGAGCCGGAATCACGGTTCTCGGGAAAGGCGTAAAGTTCCCGACCGGATCCAATCCTTTCGGAAGCGACACCTTCCCGCCCGGCACCGTGCTGCTGACGGCAGCCGACTGCACCAGCGGCCCAAGTGGCGCCAATCCGTATCCCAGCAACTTCCTGTGCAATCCGTCGCGGATCGATGGGCTGAGCGTCACCGACAGCTCGCAGGGCGGCGGCGGAGTTTTCGTGCATGCCTACGGGCATTACCTCGAGATCGCGAACAACCGGATACACAGCAATACCGGAACGCTCTCGGGCGGAATCAACGTCGGCCAGGGTGAGTTTGCGCCCGCCAACATCGTGGGCGGCACCGCATACGATCCACCTTCCTGCTACACCGGTCAGACGTACACGGGCCTGGAGTTGCCGTACTGCTTCGACCTGAACGTCAACGTGCACCACAATTCGGTCACGCTGAACAGCTCCATCGGCGACGAGTTGTTCTCGGCTACCCCGGCTGGAGCGGGCGGCGTCAGTTTCTGCACGGGCGCCGACTACTATAAGTTCAACTACAACTGGGTGTGCGGAAACCTGAGCGCCGGCGACGGCGGCGGATTCGCTCACCTGGGGATGAACTGGAACGGCGACATCGAGCACAACGCCATCCTGTTCAACCAGAGCACCAATCCGACCATCCCGACCAACGGCGGCGGCATGATCATTCAGGGGACTCCCGACACAGATCCTGTGTGCGGCACCCAGCCCGACCAGGATTGCCCGCCCGGAATGAGCGACGGAACCGGGCCCGGCCTGGTAATCAACGCCAACCTGATTCAGGGCAACATGGCGGAAAGCGGCGCTGGCGGCGGCCTCCGCTTCCAGGGCGTGAACGGGACAGATATTTCCACGTTCCCCTCACGTCCCGATCGCTGGTACAGCGTGGCGGTGATCAACAATGTCATTGTCGACAACGTTGCCGGCTGGGACGGCGGTGGCGTCTCCTTCCAGGATGCCCTGGCGGTGAACTTCGTGAACAACACCGTGGTCTCCAACGACTCCACGGCTACCGCGGGGGTTCTCACTACCACCCTCGGGGCGCCTCTGGCCAGTGGGCCGCCGCCCCCTGGAACCACTGGGCCGACCGGCAGCACATCGCTGCCTCAGCCTGGCGGCTTGGCGGTATCCGGCAACAGCCCGGTGCTGGCTTTGAGCCTCACGGGGCTGACCATCACCTGCCCGACCGGCCATTACGCTCCTGGCACACCGCAAACGGGCAAGGTGGGCTCGGCTTCGGCGCCGACTTGCACCCTAGTCTCCTATCCGGAGCTGTATAACGACCTGCTCTGGCAGAACCGCTCGTTCTTCGTCGGTGTGGGCTCGCTGAGCAACCAGTACCAGCAGAACATCATCACGATGTATCCGACGCTGAGCCAGCCGCGGACCGACTCCATCTCTAACAACGGCGGTGGCACCATCATCACCGGTGGCACGGGGGCCTGCGCTCCCGGCGCGTCCTACTGGGACCTCGGCGTGCGCGGCGATACCGGGCCGCGCAACCATTCTTCCAAGTTCACTCTGGCGCCGACGTACTCGGTGATCACGGACATCACCGGTTACACCGGTTTGAATAACCTGGCATCCAACCCGACCGTTGTCGCTCAGTACTGCAACGGAGCGCGGATCCCGCCGGAATGCACCGCGGCGGATGGATGCTTTGGCGCCGCGGGCTACGACGTGCCACCGGGCATCTCGGACGCCACCGTTCCCAATCCGATCTTCAGCCTGCTGCCGTCGGCCACCGTGGACGAGGGCAACAACTGGATCAACGTCACCTTCGGGCCGCTGTCGCAGGCTCATCCGGTAACCGGCCTGGTGCTAGGCAACTACGCCCTGGCGACCGGTTCTCCGGCCATCGATTACATCCCGACCAGTTCCGTGGCCGGCCAAGCGGCTCCGCCGACCGACTTCTTCGGCAACCCGAGGCCGGATGCGGATAGCAGGATCGACGTCGGCGCGATCGAGCACAACACGGCTCTGCCCGTGACCTTGACGGTGACGCCCACTTCACTGGCCTTTGGAACGGTGACGCACGGCACGACCAGCGCGCCGCTCACCCTGACCCTTCGCAATACGGGAACCGCGACGGCGAGCAGCATCGCCCTGGCCTTCACGCCAGCGGTGTTCACGCGGTCCACCACCTCGCCGGGCACTTGCGGTCTCGATCTGGCCGGCGGGGCCAGTTGTACTATCAACGTGGTGTTCACTCCGGCCGCGGTTACGTCGTACCGTGGCACCGTGACCATCAGCGCCCTGAGCGGGACGAACCCCGTGACGGTCATCAATTCGCCGGTGGCTCTGACGGGTACCGGCAACTAGGCAACCAGAACGGGACCGGGGGTTGGCGCGAGCCGCTGGCCCCCGGTTCCTGGCAGTTACCAGGGCGAGGACACACTCACAATGTTCGAGCATAAGGTTCCGGGCGCGAAGCTGATGCTGCTGGCAGGGATCGTCGCCAGCGGCATTCCGGTCTCTGTAGGAGCCCAATCCGCCAGCCCGGCGGGACAGGCTTCGGCGCCGGCCGCCGCTCCCCGTTTCAACGCAGACCGGGTCCCCAGGCGCGCCGCTCTGTACTACGGAGCCGTCTGGGGAATCGATTCTCTCGGCGTGAAGTACACCGAGTCCGGCGAGATCGTTCGTTTTAGCTATCGCGTGCTGGACCCCGAGAAGGCCAAGCCGCTGAGCGACAAGAAACTGGAGCCGTTCCTGATTGACCCGCAGGCCGGCGTCAGGCTGGTGGTCCCGTCGATGGACAAGATCGGCCTGTTGCGACAGAGTTCCACGCCCGAGGCGGGCAAATCCTATTGGATGGGTTTCTCGAACAGAGGCAGGATGGTGAGACCCGGACACCGCGTGGACATAGTGATTGGGAATTTCCGGGCAGAAGGGCTCGCGGTAGATTAACGCTGGCCTTCTGCCGGCACCAAAATCCGTCTTGGAGGACGCACACATGAATCGATGGTCACTGGGTAGTTGCTCTCTTCTGGCATTTGCCATCTCCCTCGGCGCGGCGGAGGCCCCCTCGTCCGGGCCAGGCCTCTCCGCGGCCGATATTGTGAACCGCAACATAGAGGCCCGCGGCGGCTTGCAGGCCTGGCGTGCGGTCCAGAGCATGTCGTTTTCGGGCAAGCTGGGAGCAGGCGGGAATCAGCGGGCTGCCCTCCCGGTGCCTGTTCCGGGTGGCCGGAAGCTTGGCCAACTCGCGCTCCCTGCGCGTCCGGCAGAGGAGGTTCAACTGCCTTTTGCGATGGAGCTGATGCGCCCTCGCAAGATGCGTATGGAACTGGAATTCGCAGGCCAGACCGCGATTCAGGTGTACGACGGCTCGAGCGGCTGGAAGCTGAGGCCGTTCCTCAATCGGCGCGTCGTCGAGCCCTATACCGCGGAGGAGCTGCGGATTGCCTCCACTCAGGCGGACCTGGATGGCCCCCTGGTCGATTATGCAGCCAAGGGCACACGGATCGAGCTGGCGGGGACGGAGAAGGTCGAGGATCGCGATGCCTATAAGCTCAAACTGACGATGAAGAGCGGGCAGGCGATTCACGTCTGGATCGACGCGCAGACTTTCCTGGAGACCAAGATCGAGGGGCAGCCTCGGCGCCTGGATGGTGTCGACCATCCCGTGGAAGTCTACTTCCGCGATTTCCGCACGGTAGCCGGCCTGCAAATTCCATACCTTCTGGAGACCAAAGTTCTCTCCGTCGGCACGACGGCTCTGGGGCTCAAGGACCCTCCCGTTCCCATGGAAAGAGCCATCATCAACAAGGTGGTGGTCAATCCCAAGCTGGACGAGGCGCGGTTCTCGAAGCCGCAGGCCGAGGTCGCATCGAACGCCAGATAGGGTATTGACGGGTGCCGACGACTGTGTTAAAGTTGCTTCACAATCGAATGCGGTATTGTGGCACGCCTGAGGAGGTGTGCGCGTTGGGAGAGCCAGCCCGGTCGGCGTCTCCCGCGAAGGACAGAGTGGGGCCGTGGCAAGGACCGATTAAGAGATACTTAGGAATACTGGAGGATATCAAGATGACCCGTAGACGCAGTGCGGTTTTGGCTCTTTTGGTGGCGTGCTTCATCGCCTTCTCGATCCCGACCACGGCTCGAGCGGGAATTTCCGTGTACTTCGATCCGGCAGCGTTCGCGTCCCAAGTGATGCCCGGCGATTGCGCGCAGGATTTCACTACGCTGCCTGAAGGGCCATTGGGGAATAACGTTTCGTTTTGCGGTTCGCCGGGGAGCCAGTTCGCTTACAGCGCCGCCACCGTCGACCCCACCAGTGGGTTGTACGGCGACGAGGGTCTCTCGACCGAAGCCTTCAACGACGTACTCATGCTGACGTTTTCGGGATTGCTCCTGCCGAATGCAGTCGGAGGCAATTTCTTCAGCGACAGCTCCGGCCCGCTCACGGTTGGCGTATCGGTCGATAACGGTCTCGATTTCACCCTCGTGACTTTCACCGACACGACGGGGATTCCTTTTGTCGGCTTTGTGGATTTTGGTCAGGCTTTCACCAACCTGGAGGTCTTTTCGAACAACACCGGTTATCCGACGATTCGGAATCTGGACGTGGGCGCCGCCGTGGTTCCGGAGCCGGGCACGCTCGCGTTGTTGGGCAGCGCCCTGGTTGGACTTGGGTGGCTGTCGAGGAAGCGGCGGTTTGGAGTTCGGCAGTCATAGCTAGGACGAGTTTGTAATCGCGCTTGGGAGAAGGCGGGGCACTGGGGAACCGCCTTCCAATTCCAGCGAGCGTGATAGCCCGTCGCAACCGGCGACGGCGGCACCGATTGGCTTAACGTGAGGGGCTGGCGGCAGCAGGGTGCTTCTGGGCGCTGGGATGCATACGCCCGTGAAGCCCGGTAGTACGTATCGACTCAGACGGGAGGTGTGGGATGAGTTTCCAGATTTGTGGCACACGCGCGAGCCGATTCGCGCCCTTGGCTTGTCTGCTCGTTTTGGTCGCCGGCGGGCGTCCCGCGTACGCCCAGGTGAGCGGTGTGGTTCGGCTGCTCTCGACGGCGTCCATGACAGTCCAGGGGGAGAAAGACACGATTACCGCCGGTGTCAATTGGACTGCGGGTCCGGCGGCTACCGGTACAATCACGGTAATCGACACGGTACAGTGTTCCGGTGCGAGCGATCCCACGGTCGCGACTCTGGGCACGATCACGCTGGGTTCGGCCACCTCGGCCTCCCCGGGCGCCGGGACCCTGGACCTGTTCTCGTTCCCTTGCACCGGACAGAATCTGCTGGTGGCGTCCTACGGCGGCGATGCCAACTACTCGCCCGGCTTATCCGCGACACTGGTCGAGACCGTCCTCGGCCAATTCACCCCGACCCAATTGAGCCTGGGTTCCTCCCCGAACCCGACCGACGTCGGACAAACCGTTGTCTTCAGCGTGCAAGTCACTTCTGTTCCGACGAACGGCTCTAACCCTTCGGGAACCGCCACCTTCTCGGACACGAGCACCGGACACGTGCTGGGGATTGGCATCGTGCAGACCACCGGGAGTGGCGTCCACCTGGTCACGGGCGCGTCCATGCAGACGTCCTCGCTGGCCGCGGGCGCGTACGCCGTACAGGCGGTTTATTCCGGCGACAGCATCTACGGGCCCAGCACATCGCAAATCGTGACTCAGGTCATTGGACCTACCGTGACGCTTCCTTCGATCCAGACGGGCGGTGTCGTCAGCGCCAGTGAGTTCGGCCAGTTCACGTCCACCGCGCCAGGTGCCTTCGTCGAGATCCACGGAGTGAACCTGGCCATGCTCACCCGCTCCTGGGCGGCCTCCGATTTTCAGGGCGTGAATGCGCCCACGTCGCTGGAAGGCACCAGCGTCACCATCGGCGGGCAGGCCGCGTACATCTCCTATATCAGCCCTAACCAGGTGAACGCGCAGGTGCCGGATATCCAGCCGGGGCCGCAGGATGTTATCGTCACGACTCCCGCCGGCTCGAGCCCGGCCTATAGCGTTACGGTGAATGCTAAGGAGCCGGGACTGCTGGCCCCAGCCTCGCTGGTGGTTGGTGGAATGCAGTACGCCGGCGCGCTGTTCTCCGATGGAGCGACCTTCGCCCTTCCGCCGGGAGCGGTTCCCGCCGTCGCGTCGCGGCGCGCCGTGCCCGGCGACGTCTTGACGCTCTACGGGGTCGGATTCGGCCCCGTGACGCCGCCCAGTCCCTCGGGCCAGATCGTTCAGCAGAGCAATACGCTGGTGGCCTCCTTGGTGGTTTCGTTCGCCGGCGTGCCCGCGACCATGCCTTACTCCGGGCTGGCGCCCCAATCCGTGGGGCTGTACGAATTCAACGTCGTAGTGCCCAACGTCGCCGCCAGCGATCTCGTACCGCTGACCTTCTCTCTGGATGGTGTCAGCGGCACGCAAACGCTCTACGTCGCCGTCGGGAACTGAGCGTCGTCTCTGCCTTCGAATCCGGGCCGGCCTGGGAGTTCCGGGACCGGCCCGGGGGCTTTCCCCGCCTCCCGCCGCAAGATCCTCCCCGGCTTCGCCCGCGCTATTTAGGATTCCCAGGGGGCTGCTCGGCGCTCGCGGTTGCTGAGTCCTGGCCCGATCGCGATCCAGGTCTTCTGGCGCGGCATCCCGAACAGGACCCGAGCCAGGCGGATCGTCACCCATCATGGAGCGGCGCCAGTCGCCCCGGCCAAGCTTCGCCGTCGGGAACCGAGCGTCGTCTCCGCCTTCGAATCCGGGGCGGCCTGGGAGTTCCGGGACCGGCCTGGGGGCTTTCCCCGCCTCCCGCCGCAAGATCCTCCCCGGCTTCGCCCGCGCTATTTAGGATTCCCAGGGGGCTGCTCGGCGCTCGCGGTTGCTGAGTCCTGGCCCGATCGCGATCCAGGTCTTCTGGCGCGGCATCCCGAACAGGACCCGGACCGAGCGGATCGTCACCCCTCGTGGTCCAGGCCAAACCTCGCTTCCGAGAGGCAGTCTGGAGCGGCGCCGGGACCTACTTCGCCGGATCCGGGTTGGCCGGGTTGGTCTGCACCGGCACGGTCGAGGCCGGCGCAGTCACGGGTGCGCCGGGGGCGGACGCCTTATCCGGCGGCAGCGCCTTGGCGGTATCGTTGGAATGCGGCTTGCGGCGCAGTTCGATCGAGCTGCCGGTGCCGATCTCAATCATCCGCTGGTTTTCCTCGGTCACTTCCTTAGCTCGCACAATGTGTGGCGTGATGGCGAAGACGATCTCATTTTCCTGGTGGTCTTTGTTCTCCTGCGCAAACAAGTACTTGAGAATCGGTATCTTGTTCACCCAAGGATAGCCGCTCAGGGATTTGGTCTCTGTATCCTCCAGCATCCCGGCGAGCAGGTTCACCTCGCCATCGGCCAGCCGGGTCTCATGTTCGATCCGGCGCTGCCCAATAATCGGCTGTGTGATCCCGCCGATCGTCTCCGAGCCGGTGACCGAGGAAATCTCCAACACCATCTTGAGCGTGACTTCGCGATCCGAATGGATGTGCGGAGTAATATCGATATTCACGCCCACATCCAGGTACTGGAACTGAGTGCTCACCAGCGGACTGACGCTGCCCGCGCCGACTACTCCCGTCGAGAACGAACCGGTCGCGATGGGCACGCGATCGCCGATTCGCAACGTGGCCTTCTCGTCGTTCAAGGCTCGAATCTCGGGGTTTTGGAGGATCTTCGAGTCGGAGGCGCTGGCCAGCATGGTGAACGACCCTCCCGGAATGCTAATCGCAAAATTCCCGATCCCCACAGTGTATCCTCCGCCTCCGCTGGAGCTGCCGCTGTTGACGCTACCAATGCCCGGCAGGTAACCCATGCTGAAAGAGGTCGGCACCGTGGTGCCCAGGTTGCGAAGCCGGTCGCGGCCAACCTGCATCACCGTGACGTCGATGATCACCTCGGCCTTGGGTTTGTCGTAGTCCGCCAGCAGTTTCTCGGCCAGCACCATCTGGTCCGGCGTGCCCCTCAGGATGAGCGCGTCTTGCGCCTGCATGAGCTGCACCCGGCTGACATCCAGGATCTGCCGCACCATGTTGGCCGCTTCCTGCAGTTCGTTCGCCGTGGTGATATTCCGCAAGTAGAACGTCTTCATGACGTTCTGCTCCAGCTCCTTGCGCTTCGAGGACGTGTCCGCCGTGACGAAGATCGTGTTCGCGGATACGGGCTTCCAAAACGTCTTGGACTGCAGCCGGACCAAGTCCAGCGCCTCGCGTAACGTCACGTCGGTAAGGTCGAAGCTGAACTTCTGCGGCCGGTACTCCGGATCGATCAGCACATTCAGCCCGGCCAGTTTCCCGATGGTCCTGTATACTACGTCCGTGCTCGTCGCCGACATGTGCAGGCTGATGGCGGCATCCGAGAGCGCGTGCAATTCGAGCGACTCGCCCACGCCTTCGGGCAGCTTCCCGGAGGGCGCCTGGGCCGGCGGCAAGCTCCGTTGCCGCTCCTGCTTGCGGAGCATATCGGCGGTGCGTCTCATCTCCTGCTGCGCGATGAAGCTCGAAGTATCCAACTCGGAGGCATGCTGGAATTCGGCCAGAGCATCCGTCAGAGCGCCGGTGTTGAGCAGGAGTTGGCCGGTATGCACATGCCGCATTGAGGCCTCGAAGCGCACCCGCGCATAGGCGGAGAAGTACTGCGGATTGTTAGGGCTAAGCGTCGTCGCCTGTTTGTAGTGCGCGCACGCCGAATCGTAGTTCATCTGGCTTTCCGCCCGAGCCCCCTGCTTGTACTCCGCACTTCCCTTGTCGGCGAATGCGGGCAGGCTCCAGGCCGCGACGGCCACGAGTACGATCAGCCATCTATGGATGCGCATAGTCCTAGTCTCAAGGGACCCAGTTTTGGTCTCTACAGGATTCTACCCCAAGGATGCGAGCAGCTATTTGCGCTAGCGCAACCAGGCTCAGATTGGTAAACTGCCAGTCACCGCCGCCGCCCCTGTTCCGGATTCCGGCCTGAACCCGGACGCCCCCTGGGGCCGCCCAAAAAGAGTTTACGAACTTGAGTCTTGAACCCCCGCGCGATCCGTGCTAGAGACCCTTTTCACGGGGGTCGAATCCGCAGGGAGACCGAAAGATAAAAATATTTTAATTTAGGTCTTGCGTTGGCCCGCAAGATATGTTAAAAAATATTAACGCACCGAGAGGCCATCGCATGTTAGGTACTGTCCGTGGTTGTAGTTTCAATGACTTAGCTCTCGCCGATCCCGCATTTGGGGCCGCTGCCGCCACCTTTCGGGGAGAGCTTTCCCTACGCTGGCTAGCCATTCCGCCGCGGTTCGGACTCTGGACCAGAAGGCCTGCGCCCGCGCTTGCCCGCCGGACGCAACCATCGGCCGAGAAGAAGCTGAAATTGGGAATGCGAGCGATAGGAGAATGACGATGTCAGGAAATAGGACGAGTCTGAGCCGCGGCTGGGAATCCCTCGATAGCCGGTCCGATCGAGCCGACCATCTGAGTATTGTCCACCGCAAGAGCGAGGATTGCCACGCCTGTCCGCCTGGGGAGCGGCCCGCGATGTTCTGCGGCATTTCGCCCGAAGACTACGCCAGGATCTACGCCGCCGCGCGTTCCAAGACCTTTTCCCGCGGTGACATGCTGTACCGCGAGGGCGACCCTGTACAACAGGTCTTGCTGCTTACCTCGGGTGTTGTGAAAGTCACCCAGTTGGGGACCAAGGGTACGGAGGTGATCCTCCGGCTGGCTGTCCCCGGAGACATCATCGGTGCGCTGGGCCTGCTTTCCACCGGCAAGCACGGTACCACGGCGCAAGCCGCCAAGGCGGGCCGCGCGCTGATCTGGGACGCACCCACGTTCCGCTCTTTGATGGAGCGTTTTCCGGTGATGCGTCATAACCTGGTTCGGGTTCTCAGCCAGGACTTGCTGGAACTCGAAGAACGGTTTCGCGAGGTGGCTACCGAACGGGTTGGTCCGCGGCTCGCCCGCCAGCTCGTGCGCCTGCGCCATGCGATCGGCCGGGAGGTGGATGGCGCGGTCGAAATCAGCCTCTCGCGCGAGGACCTGGCGGGGATGACCGGAACCACATTATTCACCGTGAGCCGCCTGCTTTCGGCGTGGGCCGTACGGGGGATGGTAAAGCCCGGCCGGGAAGCGGTGACCATCTGCGACGTCAAGTCGCTGGCGGCGTTATCGGAAGAGAGCTGAGCGCGCTGCGTGGACTTCGCGGCGGGCCGGCGGCAAACCGAGGGAAAGGGAGGATTCGGCAAATGCGGCGGATGATGATTGCGCTCGTGGCTCTGGCGGCGATAGCCGCCGCCTATGGACTGGGCCGGTACCACTCGGGCTCGCATGCCACTGGTACCGCGCGCCACGTCCTCTACTACGTAGACCCCATGCATCCNNGCCTACAAATCCGACAAGCCCGGCATCGCTCCGGACTGCGGAATGGCGCTCGAGCCGGTCTACGCGGCGGACGACAGCGGCGGGGTGGCATCCCCGGCCACGGCCCAATTGCCCGAGGGAGCGGTCGGCATCGACGGTGCTACCCAACGGTTGCTGGGAATCCGGCTGGCCTCGGTGGAGAGAAGCGGCGCTACTCTCGCGCTCCGCGTGGTGGGCCGGGTGGCTCCGGAGGACACGCGGGTGTACAGGATCAACGCCGGGGTCGACGGATTCATCCGGGAGACCTTTAACGATTCGGTGGGCGAGCCAGTCAAGAAGGACCAGAGGCTGGCGACCTATTATGCGCCCGACTTTGTGGCGGCGGCTTCCGGCTTTCTGGCGGCCACGGAGCGCGTGCCAGGGTCCGTGGGCAGGGACGGGGCGAGATTCACTCCGGAGTTCCCGGGCACCTTGGCCAAGGAAAGCGTGCGCAGCGTTCAAGGTTATACCGACCGCCTCCGCAATCTCGGCATGGGCGACCTGCAAATCAAGAAGGTGGCCGACACCCGCCAGCTTCCCGAGAGTGTGGATGTCGTCTCGCCGGTCGACGGGTTCATCCTGGCACGCAACATCTCGCCCGGACAGCATTTCGAGCACTACTCGGAGTTCTACCGCGTCGCGGATCTGAGCCGGGTTTGGGTGGTCGCGGAGGTTTTTGAGCAGGAGGCGGCGTATCTTCGCCCGGGCGCTCCGGCGCAGGTCGTTTTGAGAGACCAGAGGCTCCGGTTGCCCGCCCAGATCGCCAGCAGCCTGCCGCAATCCGAGACCGGCGGCGGCTCGATCAAGCTTCGTCTGGAAGTGGACCAGAATCCCGGATTCGTTTTGCGGCCGGATATGTTGGTCGACATTGAGTTGCCCGTTCGTCTGCCGTCCGCGGTCACAGTGCCGCCGGACGCGGTGGTCGACTCCGGAGCGCGGGCCCGCCTCTATGTCCAGCGCAGCGAAGGCGTCTTCGAGCCCCGGGCGGTCGAGACCGGATGGCGGACCGGCGACCGGGTCGAGATCAGGCGCGGTGTTCAGCCGGGCGAGCGGGTGGTGGTCGCGGCCACCTTTCTGCTCGACTCGGAAAGCCGGCTGAAAGCTCCGGCCTCCGGGCCTCCGCCGGAGCGCGCCTCCACCCAGGCGGCCGCTCGCCCCCACCGCGCGGCTGCCAAATCGGCGGCCGATCCCGTCTGCGGAATGCCCGTGGATCCGGTCCAGGCGGCGGCTTCCGGCAACACCCTCGTCCATCGGGGCGAAACCTACTTCTTCTGTTCGAGAACCTGCAAGGAGAACTTCCTCAAGAAGCTCACGGCCTCGACGGCCAAGCGCCGGGGAGCCGGCGATGATTAACTGGATCATCGACTTCGCGGTACAGCACAAGCTGCCCGTGATTGTCTTTACCATTGCCGCGTGCATCGCGGGATGGTGGGCCATGGCCACGCTCCCCCTGGACGCCACGCCCGATCTTTCCGACACTCAGGTCATCATCTTTTCCCGCTGGGACCGCAGTCCGGACATTGTCGAGGACCAGGTCACCTATCCCATCGTCAGCGCCATGCTCGGCGCGCCGCGGGTCAAGGCCGTCCGTGGCTTCTCCGATTTCGGCTACTCGTATGTCTACGTCGTCTACGAGGATGGAACCGATCTCTACTGGGCCCGCTCCCGAACGGCCGAGTATCTCTCCGGCGTGCTTTCCCGTTTGCCCGAAGGCGTGACCACCGAACTGGGCCCCGACGCCACGGGTCTCGGCTGGATCTACCAGTACGCCCTGGTGGACACTTCGGGCCAGCACAGTCTGGCCGATTTGCGCTCCTACCAAGATTGGTACCTACGCTATTATCTCCGCGCGGTGCCGGGCGTGGCCGACGTCGCCCCCATCGGCGGTCATACCCGCCAATATCAGGTGAACCTGGACCCGAATCGCCTGCGCGCGTACGGCATTCCGGTGAGCCGTGTCGTGGAGGCCGTGCGCGGCGGCAACAAGGAATCCGGCGGACGATTGCTCGAATTCGGCGGCACCGAGTACATGGTTCGCGGGCGCGGCTACGCCCGCTCGATCCAGGATTTCGAGAACATCCCCCTCAGCGTCACGGAGAATGGCTCGCAGATCCGCATCAAAGACGTGGGCCAGGTGGTGATGGGGCCGGACCTGCGGCGCGGCGTCGCCGACTTGGACGGCAACGGCGACGTCGTCTCCGGCATCGTCATCATGCGCGACGGCGCCAACGCTTTGGACGTCATCAGCCGCGTGAAAGCCAGGATCAAACAGATCGAGCCGGGCTTTCCGGCGGGCGTGAAGTTGGTTCCAATCTACGACCGTTCGGAGCTGATCCACAAGACCATCGGCACCGTGAAGGAGACCATTATCGAGGTCCTGATCACGGTGGTGCTCATCATCCTGGTCTTTCTCTGGCACTTCCCCAGCGCGGCCATTCCTATCGTCACCATGCCGGTGGCGGTCCTGTTGGCCTTCATCCCCTTCCGCATGATGGGCATCAGCGCCAATATCATGTCTCTGGCCGGGGTGGCCATCGCCTTCAGCGAGCTGGTTGACGCGTCCATTGTGGTGGTCGAACAAACCCACAAGAAACTGGAGCTTTGGCAAAAGACCGGGCGCACGCGGGATTGCCGCGAGGTGGTGGTCGAGGCGATCAAGGAAGTCGCCGGGCCGACCTTCTTCGCCTTGCTCGTGATCGCCGTCTCCTTCTTGCCGGTGCTGACTCTGCAATCCGAGGCCGGGCGGATGTTCAGGCCGCTGGCCTATACCAAGACTCTGACCATGCTGGTCGCGGCTCTACTGGCCATCACGCTCGATCCCGCTCTGCGCGTCCTGCTAACCCGCGTCGAGCGCTTCGACTTCCAGCCGGCCTGGCTCTGCTGGATCGCGAACCGGCTGCTGGTGGGCGACGTGAAGAGCGAAGATCGCAATCCCGTCAGCCGGCGCCTCATGCGCGTCTACGAGCCGGTGGTCCGCTGGACGTTGCGCTACAGGTGGCTGGTCATCGGAGGCGCGCTGGCGGTGATCGTCGTCACCGTACCGGTCTTCTTGAGCCTGGGTTCGGAGGCCATGCCTCCGCTGGACGAAGGCGCCCTCATGTACATGCCGACCACGCTGCCAGGCATCTCGATCGGCCAGGCCCAGCAGTTGCTTCAGGCGACCGACCGCATCATCCACCAGTTCCCGGAAGTGGATCGGGTGCTTGGCAAAGCCGGGCGCGCGGAAACCGCCACCGATCCGGCGCCTCTTTCGATGCTCGAGACCGTCATCACCCTGAAGCCGCGTTCAGCCTGGCGGCACACCGATACCTGGTATTCCTCCTGGGCTCCGGAGTGGGCCAGGCGCGTTTTCCGCCACATCACGCCCGACACGATCTCCACCGACGAGCTGGTTTCCCAGATGAATCGGGCGCTGAAGATCCCCGGCGTCACTAACGCCTGGACCATGCCCATCCGCGGGCGCATCGATATGCTGACCACCGGCATTCGCACGCCCGTCGGCCTCAAGATCGCGGGCGCCGACTTGCAGCGCATTCAGGAAATCGGCGCCTCCGCTGAATCCTTGCTCGGCAAGGTCCCCGGCACCCGCACCGTGCTGGCCGAGCGCACCGCCGACGGCTATTTCCTCGATTTCAACTGGGACCGCGAACGGCTGGCGCGCTATGGGATCAGCGTNNATCGGCGGCGACAACGTCAGCACGGTGGTGGCCGGGCGCGAGCGCTACCGGGTCAACGTCCGCTTCCAGCGCGATTTCCGAAGCGATCTGGGGGCGCTGGGCCGCATCCCCGTTCCGGCGGGCGGTCAGCGCCAGTTGCCGTTGAGCGATCTGGCCCAGATCAGCC
Organism: Bryobacterales bacterium; assembly: GCA_003154855.1. Taxonomy (GTDB): domain Bacteria; phylum Acidobacteriota; class Terriglobia; order Bryobacterales; family Bryobacteraceae; genus Fen-330. The sequence goes on along the minus strand of PMEV01000105.1, from coordinate 7,009 downwards.
TCACGACCGGGCCTTCCATGATCCGCAATGAAGACGGCCTGCTCACCGGATACGTTTACGTCGACCTCGTGGGCCGCGATCCCGGCAGCTACATCGCCGAAGCCAACCGGCTCCTGCGCGACCGCCTTAAGTTGCCGGCCGGCTACTCGGTCGCCTGGAGCGGCCAGTACGAAGCCATGGAGCGGGTGAAAGAGCGCCTCAAGCTGGTCTTGCCGTTCACGCTCTTTCTCGTCTTCCTGCTGCTGTACATCAACACCGGGTCGATGGCCAAGACCATCATCGTTCTGTTGGCCGTGCCGTTTTCCGCCGTTGGCGCCGTGTGGTTTCTGTACGCGGCCGGTTACAATATGAGCGTAGCCGTGTGGGTGGGATTGATCGCCCTGCTGGGGATTGATGCCGAGACCGGAGTCTTCATGCTGCTCTATCTCGACTTGGCCTTCGAGGAGGCCAGACGCGAGGGCCGTCTGCGCGGGCTTAGCGACCTGCGCGAGGCCATCGTGCACGGCGCCGCCAAGCGGTTGCGGCCCAAGTTCATGACCTTCGCCACCACTTGTATCGGCCTGTTTCCCATCATGTGGGCCACTGGCGCCGGCTCCGACGTGATGAAACGCATCGCCGCGCCGATGGTAGGCGGTATCTTCACCTCGTTCGTTCTGGAGCTGCTGGTCTACCCGGCGATCTACGAAATCTGGAGATGGAACACCGCTTTGAAGAAGCTGCCGAGGCCCGAAGAGCAGCCCAAGGAAACCGCTGGAAGTTTGCAGCTCCAGCCTTCCTGACCGCGAGGTGACCCGATGCCACGACGATCGCCGATTCATCCACAATCCGGCGGGAGGAGGCGGGCCTTCCCCCTGCTTGCGCTCCTGCTTCTTGGAAGCGCCGCCGCAGTGCAGAGCTCCCATGCCGCCTCTCAGAGGGTTTTCTACGTTGGCGGCCAGCTCAAGATCGACGCGGTCAATGCGACGCTCGGGGAGATCCTCTCCGAGGTGGCCGCACTCACCGGCGTAAAGATCGATGTTCCAGAGGGCGTGGGCGGCCTGAAAATCGCGTCGGTCACCTCAGGACCGGGCCCCGCGCGCGAGGTTCTGGCCACCCTGCTGAGCGACTCGCGCTGCGACTTCATCATTCAGGCCTCCGACACCGATCCGGCCAAGATCCAGAACGTGCTGGTCATCGCTCGCGACCAGAGAGGAAGCGCCAGCGCCGCGCCGGAGATGGCGGCCAGCTCGTCCCGCAGCGCCTCCGCGGCTTCGGCCGCGCCCGCCGATCCAGGAGCGGCTCCGGCGCCCGAGGAAACGGCCGCGGCGAGTCCGCCGCCCGATCCGCCCGCGCCTCCTCCCGCCGAGACCTCCGATCAATCCATGCGTCAGAAACTGGCCTCGTTGGATCAATCCAATATGCCGAAGCCGGCTGCCATGAGTCCTCCGGCGGCGTTGAATCAGCAAACCATCAGCCAGCAGTTGGTCCAGATGTACCAGCAGCGGGCGCAGATGAGCGCAACGCCCGCCAATTCCGCAGCCAGGCCGGCATCCCCGTAGGGCGGACGTCCACGTCCGCAACCGGACCTCCAGGTCCGGTTCCGTCCGGTCACTGACCGGCGGCCGCCGCGGCCGACTGCGCTCGTTGCCGGAGAACCTTGCCGTTGAAATCTTCGATGATCCGGGCGACGTAGCCGGGAGTCTCCCCGTTGTTGGGGATGCCGCCAACCCGCTCCACTCGCCGCGGCCCCGCGTTGTAGGCCGCCAGCGCCTGGATGGCATCGCCGTGATACCGGTCCAGCAACTGACGGAGGTACTTCGTTCCGGCCTCCAGGTTCGCGGCCGGGTCGAACGAATCCGCGACGCCCAGCGTGGCCGCCGTCTGCGGCATGAGCTGCATCAGCCCTCTGGCGCCCTTGGGCGAGACCGCCGCCGCATTGAATCCGCTTTCGGCCTTCACCACGCTAGCCAGGAAATCCGGATCGATCTGGTGCCGCGAAGCGGCGCTCACGATCATAGGCCCGATCGATTCCCTGGCCGGATGAGAACCGCTTCCGCCGGTTCCGGGAGCGCTGGCCCGCTCCTCCGGGACGGTACTCGGTCCCGGTTCGAAACCCGCGATCTGTTCGCTCGGAACCTCCAGGTAGCCCGAGCCTGCGCTGGCGCAAAGCCACAGCCTTGCCGTCTTGCCTTCCACTTCGTGCCGCGCCGATTGAATGGTGAATCCGTTGCGCAGCACCGCGATCTGGCACACCTCCGGCGCGTCCTCCGCGGCCAGCGCGCTGGCCGCCGGCAGAACCACGAGACCGGCAAGCCCCAGCCATCTCCACGCCATTCTGCTGCGATCTCCTGCGCCTATTGCCGGGCGCCCGTCCTTCGCGGCACGCTGGTCGGGCTTATGTTCGGCCCACTCCCCGCCGGTCCGAACAGCGGCGGCTGCGAAGGCAGATTCAGATACTTCAAATCGAACTGCGCGCTGATCCGTCCGCTGAGTTTCGCGGCGTCCAATTGCATCCGGTCGCTGTGAACGGCCGCCTCGATCTCCTGGCGGACGGCGTCCAGCGGCATGAGTCCCCTGGAATCGAGCTTCAATACGACAAAAGCGGCGCCCGATTCCAACACGGGAGACACCTCGCCCGGCTTCAGATCGAACACCTTCGCCTCGTCCCCTTGCACCGAACCACGCCGCATCGCCGTCAGGCTCACCAAAGGCGGCGTCGCCTGGATCTGCAACTGCTTGAAGGCCTCCCGTTGCAAGGCATTGACATCCTCGCCAGCCGCCGCCCGCTTTCGCAATTCGTCCATCGCGGATTTCACCGCCGCGCGCTCCACAGGATGCCCGCTCTCGGTGGGCGCTGTCAACGGCACCGCCAGACGCCACACTTGAGCCTGGTCGTACCGCTCCCGGTGCGCCTCGTAATACCGCTGGACCTCGCCGCCGGAGGCTGCCGCGGTGCGTTTCTGCAAGTTCTGCCAGAAGGCGTTGGCCAGGATGCGCATGCGCATGAGTTTTAGCTGGGCCTCGATGTCTTTGGACAGGGCCGGGTTCTTGTCCAAACCTTGCTGCTCCGCGAGCGCGGAAAAGGCCAGCGTCCGGGCATATTGAACCGCCACCCGCCCGCGCGCCGACTCCGAAACCTCCGGCGCATACACCTTGATGAAGTTGTCCAGGTCTTCGCGCGTGATCACGGTCTTGCAGTCGCTCGCCGACCGCCGCTCCGCGCACACGCCTTCCAGCGTCACTACGGGCGCGTCTGGCGGCAACTCCGGCCCCTTCGCACTAACCCGCGCCGCGCCGGGCGATGTCGCTCCTCCCATCCGCTGCATTGGGGCCGGCGCTTGCGACGCGGCCTCTGGTTTCTGAACAGACGCCGCCACGGCCCCGGTTTGCGCCAACGCGCAACATGCGCACCCCCAGGCCAGCACGACGGCAGTGATCGTCAATCGCATTCGGTCCTCTACCTTTCCCCTGAGCACGGGGCCAACGGGTTCCCGGCCCGGCGTCTTCGCTCTCGCTCGCGTAAAGATAGAGAGGGGACCTCCACGGAGTTTCCCGCGCGACCCCCTCCCATCGGCGCTGACGACGCCAGGCTACCAGCAAGCTGGTCGATGCATTCAGCCACCCCGTCTCTCGGGTGCTCCGAGAGGGCCATCTCTGGAAACAAGCCCCGAGGAACGAGGTGGCCCTGCTCCCAGCTAACACTTTTGAACGGGCATTGTCTTTGTTCGCAAGCAAACAACAGTGCCGCGGCGGCCCAATCCGTGTTTTTCGGGGCGTCCCATTGGCTCTGAATCTCCAGCATCCCCAGGCCGTACCCGGCCACGGGCCAATCGTCGAGATCGCGAGCAAGGGATCGCGCAACGATCGCGACCGCATCGCCGGTGTCTGTGCGGATCCAGCCTGCGAGACGCACCACGCGGAGGCCCGGAAAGCGAGGGGGGCGACAGACGGGTTGCGCGACGAGAATCGCAGGCTGGAAGCTCCGGGCGAACGCCGGAACGGTTCGCCGGGGCGCCCTGGACTACGATCTCAAGCGCAAGGTCTGCGCGCCGCTCGCCAAAGCGCGCCCACCTCCGGTGCCGGGAGAATCTACGGGCACGGCAAGCGGTGACCACACCGCACGCATACCCCACAGGGCCGGCGAGGGCGTGGCGCGGCAAGTGGCGCGTTTGCTAGGGAGTGCATTGGAACTAAAGGGCTTAATTGGCTCCCCAGTCTGGACACGTTTCGAACTTTCGCAGCTCAGTTGGCCTCTGATCGAACCTGTGGACGGGGATTGTTTTCAGCGCGATGCGTGCGATCCGCTCGCCGGAGTCCATGCCGGGCGCCCAGGGTGGACACGTCTCGAACTGGCCTGGGGAGAACAGGATAACTTCCGGGTGGCGCGTTTAACCGGCCGGAATTGGTAGACGCCGGGCGGCTTTGCAAGGCCTATCCAAAAGCCATCCGTCCCCAACGGGCCCGAAAGGCAGTTCAGGGCCGAGATCAGGAGACGGGAATACGTGGAGGTGTGAAGTCGTGAAGACTCTCTTGCCATCGACCGGATGCCTAAGAGATCATTGCAACTGGAGGTGTCAGATTGCGCACCACCTATCGCTTCTTCGCCCTAGGTCTACTGGTTTCGTTCTCCGTATTCGCCCAGCCATCAACGCTTCATGATCCGTTGCTCGATCACATGGTCGGAAAGTGGGTGCTTCAGGGCGTCATCGCCGGGAGGGATACGACCCACGACATCGTGTCGGAGTGGGTGCTGGGTCATCAATATATGCGAATCCAGGAAGTGTCCCGAGAGAAGGACGCCAGCAACCAGCCGGTATATGAAGCGATTATCCTCATCGGCTGGGATCCGCAGTCGAGCCAGTACACCTGTCTGTGGCTTGACAATACTGGCCCTTGGGATTTCACATCCCAGGCGATCGGTCGCGCGAAGCGAAGCGGCGACGCCGTCACATTCCGGTTCGGGAGCAATGACGGCAGCAGTGTCAATACAACTTTCTCCTACAATAAGAACGCCGACGCTTGGCAGTGGTTGATCGACAACGAGACGGGTGGGAAGATTCGGGCCTTCGCACGGGTAAGACTGACGAGGAAATAACCGACCTTGGTCAATCCGGGCCGTGGGCGTATCGGCATACCGGAAGTTGGCACGCATGGTGAGCTAGCGCCGATTCGTTTTTGGGTGATGCTGGTCAGACAAAAGAGTTCGAGTCCACGCCGGGGTCACTGTCAAGTGGGGCCAATCCAGAAGAAACGTCTGAAATGGTCGTAATGAAATCAATCAGATAACGCGAAGTCGAGAAGTTTCAGACCGGCTCCCCAGGTAGGACTCGATCCTACAGCTCTTCGGCTGACGGCCAAGTCGAGAATGACAGCGGCGATGGAAGAGATTGAGCGGAGTTGCTCAAGACCAAGCAATTCCGGAATGCAACGATCACGCTCCAACAAAGCCGGCGACTACCGTTGCGACCGGTTTTGAAGGAGGATCCCTACAAGAGTCCCTACTATGGCAGGCGGCCTGCTAAACCCAAGTAATTCAGCCGGCGCCCATGGGGTCGCCTATTGACTCACATGGCAGGTTGCGCCGAAAAGGCACCATCGCCGATCGCACGAACCCGGCGCGGGAATAGAGCCGCATGGCTGGATGGTTGTCGCCATCGGTCAGCAGGGTGACCCGCAAACAGCCTGCCATCCGCGCTTCCGCTAAAGCGTGGTTCACCAAGTGCGAGCCAATGCTCCGCCCGCGCCAGTTTGGATGCACAATCAGATCCTCCAGCCAGGCGGCCCGGCTTCCCTCCGCGGTGCTCACGGTGAACAGGAGCACGACCATCCCGAGAACGACGTTGGATTCGGTGGCGCAGTAGACGCGGCCCACGTCCGGGTTATCGAGAATGAGTTCCAAACCGCGCCGTTGGCGTTCCGCATCGGGAGCGAAGTCGGCCTCCTGCGCGAACAGTTCGGCCAGCAAGGCGAGGAGCTGGGGGATCTCGTCGCGAAACGCCGGCCTGATTTCGACCAGGGGCTTGGCAGCGCGTGCGGAGCTCATCATCCCCTCGACAACTCTTGCGCGATCGCCGCGGGCATGGGAATGCCGCCGGCTGCCAGGAGCGATCGCACGCCCGCCGAGCCGGAATGCTTGCCGATCGCAAACGGCTCCGGAGTCCGCCCCGCTTCCTCGGGCCGAAAAGGCTGGTAGGCGGTGGGGTTCTTCGGAAGCGCAGCGGTTTGGATGCCCGATTCATGGCGGAATGCGTCGGCGCCCGTGACCGGCTTGGCTCGGTGGATCGACCGGCCGGAGCGGCTCGCCACCAGTTCGCAGAGAGCGCTCAGGCGCGATGTGTCGATTCCGGAATCGCTCTCCAGCGTGCGATGGGGCGCCATCGCGACCTCCTCCAGCGGCGCGTTGCCGGCCCGTTCACCCAGTCCGTTTACCGTCACGCCGACCGCATCCGCGCCGCCTTCGATTGCGGAAAGCATATTCGCGGTGGACATCCCCAAATCGTTCTGCCCGTGGAATTCGAGCGAGAGCCGGCCGCCCGCCAGTTCTTTCAACCTGCGAAAACAGCGCCACGCCCGAAGGGGATTCCAGATACCGACGGTGTCCGCGACACGCACCCGGCAGGCCCCGGCTTCCCGTGCCGCGAGCATGAACCTGCCGAGCAGCGCGACGCCGGCGCGCGAGGCGTCCTGGGCGCCGACGGACACCAGCCGGAACCGGGAACGCGCACGCCGGACGATTCCCGGAAGAGCGCTCCAAAGCCAGCCCTCCTCCTTGCCGAGGGCGTCGAACAGGATGGGAGACACCGGAAACGATATGTGCACGGAATCGACGCCGCAATTCCCGGCGTGTTCGAGGTCCTGCGCAGTGGCCCGGCACCAGGCGGTAATCCGGCATCCCGTTCGCAGGTTGACGATCGCCCGGAGATCGGCGCGCTCGTCCTCATCGATGGCCGGCGTTCCGGCTTCGAGTTCCGGAACTCCAACGGCTGCGATCGCGGCGGCGATCTCGAGCTTCTCCGAATGCGAGAAGACC
>PMEV01000082.1:3324-3583 GCA_003154855.1 Bryobacterales bacterium | reverse complement strand
GCGCGGGAAGCCGAACACGATTTGGGGATGGTCGGAACCCGGAGAAGCGGTCCGCGTGGAGATCGCCGGCCAAGCCGCCAGCACGGTTACGGGACCGGATGGGCGCTGGTGGGTGAAGATCCAGCCTCCGCCACCAGGGGGACCGTACAGCATCAGAATCACCGGGCGCCAGATGGTGGAATTGCATGAAGTGCTGGTGGGGGACGTGTGGCTGTGCGGCGGGCAGTCGAACATGCAGTTGGGCCTGAAGCGCACGCGC
>PMEV01000082.1:0-3318 GCA_003154855.1 Bryobacterales bacterium | reverse complement strand
CCGCAAGGCGCCTGGAAGATCGTTTCGCCACAGACCGCGGGCGAAGGCGGAGGGATTTCGGCCGCGGCTTACTACTTCGCGCGCAAGGTCCAGGAGGCCGTGCATGTTCCAATCGGCCTGGTGGTGGATTGCGTGGGAGGTACGACGGCGGAGGCCTGGACCAGCGCCGAGGCTCTGCGTCCGCTCTCGGACTTCGACGTCGCCCTGGCCGAACTCCAGCGCCTGCGAGCCGGGGGCGGACTGGAATACGGCAACTACGTCATGCATTGGTACGACCAATACGATGTTGGGGTGAAGGGCGCGACGTGGGCCGATCCGGGATTGGACGATTCGAGCTGGAAGACGGTGGAGCTACCGGGCGGCTTTGCCGAACTGGGAGTGCCCGATACGCCCGTCGTTTGTTGGTTTCGGAAAGAGATAGTGCTTCCCGATCCGCTGCCCGCCGGGGGCGCGATGCTGTTTCTTGGCTCGGTCGAGAGAATGGACACGGCGTACATCAACGGACAATGGGTCGGCGCCAGCGCCTGGGTGGAGAACCCGCGAGTCTATTTTGTCCCCGCGGGCCTGCTCAAGCCGGGCCGAAACGTGCTGGCGGTGCGGGTCTTCAAGGTGAAGCCGGCGGGAGGGTTCCTGGCAAAGCCCGAAGTCCTGCGGATGACACTGGGCGAGACGGCGGTCCCGCTAGCGGGGAAATGGAAAGGCCGGGTCAGCGTGGATGCGCGGCCGCCGCACCCCCTGCCCATGAGCTTCGAGAACTGGCCGGTGATGCCCACCGTGCTCTTCGAGGGGATGCTGGCGCCGGTGGCGCCACTGGCCATCACGGGGGCCATCTGGTACCAGGGCGAAGCGAACGCGGACCGGGCGTTTCAGTACCGAAGGCTGCTTCCCGCGATGATAGCGGATTGGCGGAAGCTGTTCGGCCAGGGCGATTTCCCGTTCTATATCGTGAGTCTGCCGGCCTTCCAGCCGCGGCGGGACGCGCCCGGCGACGACACCTGGGCGGAAATGCGCGAGGCGCAGGCGCTGACCGCTCGGAGCGTCCCGAATTCGTGCCTGGCGGTGACCATAGACGCGGGCGAGGCCGACAACATTCACCCGCAGGACAAGAAAGTGGTTGGGGATCGCCTGGCTCTATGCGCCCTGGCGAAACACTACGGCGAGAAGGTCGTGTACGCCGGCCCGACCTTCAGTTCGATCGAGCGCCTGCCCGGCTCGCTGCGGCTGCATTTTACCAACACGGACGGGGGCCTCGTCGTCAGAGGCGGCAAACTGGAGGAGTTTGCGGTGGCCGGGGCGGACGGCAAGTGGCACTGGGCGGATGCCCGGGTGGAGGGCGACACGGTGGTGGTCCGGTCGAGCGTTGTGCCCGATCCGCGGGAGGCGCGCTACGCATGGCAGTCCAACCCGGCGGCGACTTTGTTCAATGGGGCGGGATTGCCGGCAGCACCCTTTCGGACGGACGATTGGCCGGGAATCACGGAGGGGCACAGACCGTATTAGCCCGCCTCAGCTCACGGCTTTGCGGCGGAACTGGCGCAGGCCGAGAAACAGCAGCAGACCGTCGATGGCGGCGAGCGTGGCGATTACGGGGCCGGTGGGGAGGTGCGGGAACTGCGGGGCGAGAGTGCCGCGGAGCCCCTCGGAGGCATAGACCATGGGGTTCACCAGGACCAACTTCTGGAGGATGGGAAAGGGGTGCAGGGCGGCCCAGGGATAGTAGGTGCAGCCGAACATGAGCATGGGCGCCAGCACCAGGCTGAACATCAGGCCGATGTTGGTCTGGCCCACGGAACAGCCGAGCACCAGGCCTCCGGCGGCGGAGAGCAGGGCCACCAGGAGCGTGATCGCGAGGAGTTCGACGGGGTGGCGGAAGGTGAGATCGAGATGCCCGAGGATGAGCCATGCCGAGGGAATGACCACCAGGCCGGCGGTGAGCGCTTGGAGCATTCCCGCCACCACCTTTTCGATGGCGATCCAGCCAATGTTCATGGGGGCGAGGAGGCGATCCTCGATTTCGCGCGTGAACTGAAACTCGGCGATGAGCGGCATGGCGACGCCCTGGACGCCGGACATGGTCATGCTGATGGCGACGATGCCGGGCAGCAGGAGGCTCTTGTAGTCGGCGCGGAGCAGGCCGCCGCGGGTCATGATGGCGCCGAAGACGAAGACCGATAACATCGGCTGGAGAAGGTTCTGCAGGAGCATGGGGAGGAGGTTGCGGCGGGCCACGCGGGCGTCGCGCGCGAGCATGGCGGAGAAGGCCTTCCAGTTCATTCGCGCAGACTCCTTCCGGTGTGGTGGAGAAACAGGTTCTCGAGGCTGGGCTCGGCAATGTGGACGTCCAGGAGATCGACGCCGGCGGCGGAGGCGAGGTTGACGACCTCGGGGATGAGGGAGCCGCCGCGGTCGGCATAGAGGTCGGCGGCATCAGCGGCGGCGGCGCGGACCTCGCGGACACCGGAGAGCGCGGCGAGGGGCGCGAGGAGATCGGGGACGGCGCGGGCGAAGCGGAGACGCAGCAGGTAGCCTCCGGGGATGCCGGCCTTCAATTCAGCGGGCGTGCCGAGCGAGATGATGCGGCCGTGATCGATGATGGCGATGCGGTGGCAGAGGGCGTCGGCCTCATCCATGTTGTGGGTGGTAAGCAGGATGGTCTTGCCGCCGCGGTTGTACTCGCGGACGATGTCCCAGAGCAGGAGGCGGGTCTGGGGGTCGAGGCCGGCGCTGGGCTCGTCGAGGAACAGGACCGACGGGTCGTGCATCATGGCGCGGGCCAGGGAGAGGCGCTGCATCATGCCGCCGGAGAAGCCGCGGACGATGTGGTCGGCGCGGTCGGTGAGCTTGAAGCGGTCGAGGAGCGAAGCGGCGCGGCGGGTGCGTTCGCGGGAGGGCAGGCCGAAATAGGCGCCGTGAAAGAGCAGGATCTCGCGGGCGGTGAGGGCGAAATCGAGGTTGGGACGTTGCGGCACCACGCCGATGAGGCGCTTGGCGGGGACCTGTTCCTTCCAGACGTCGTGGGGGCCGATCCAGGCCTGGCCGGCGGTGGGGCGGACGCGCGTGGTGAGGATGCCCACCGTGGTGGACTTGCCGGCGCCGTTGGGGCCCAGCAGGCCGAAGACTTCGCCAGCGCGGACTTCGAGAGAGATGCCGTCCAGGGCGACGATTTCGGACTTCGGCCCGGCGCGGCGGGCGGCAAAGAAACCGAGGCCGGCGGCGTGTGCGGCGACGGGCGGAGGCGAATGGTAGGTCTTGCGTAGGCCGAGGGTGCGGAGGCCGGTCATGGGCGAGGGGCGGAGTCAGTTGCGCATGCCGGGGCCT
>PMEV01000319.1 GCA_003154855.1 Bryobacterales bacterium | reverse complement strand
ACCACCACGCGGCCGGGCATGGCGGCGGGCTCGAGCGGCACCACCGAATCGAGCTGGCCCTGGCAGATCACCATTCCGCCGGAGTGCTGGCCGAGGTGCCGCGGCAGGTGCTGCACGGCGCGATAGAGTTCCAGGAATTTGCTCACGCGCGGGTGGGCGAGGTCGAGCCCGGCTTCGCGGAATTGTAGCTCGCTGGTTTGGGAGGGGTCTTTCCATTCGTGGGCGCGGGCGAGGGTGGAAAGGCGCGCGATCACGTCCTCGTCGAAGCCCAGCACCTTGCCCACCTCGCGCGCCGCCGAGCGCCCGCGATAGGTGATGACGTTGGCGGTCATGGCGGCGCCGCGCTGGCCGTAGCGCTGGTAGACGTACTGGATGACGCGCTCGCGCTGTTCGCCGCTGGGCAGATCCAGATCGATGTCCGGCCACTCGCCGCGCTCCTCGGAGAGGAAGCGCTCGAAGAGCAGGTCCATGCCCACCGGGTCGACCGCGGTGATGCCGAGGGAATAGCACACCGCGCTGTTGGCCGCCGAGCCGCGCCCCTGCGCCAGGATGCCCTGCGCGCGGCAGAACTGCACGATGTCCCAGACGATGAGGAAATAACCCGCCAGCTTGAGCTTCTCGATCAGCGCCAGCTCGCGCTCGATCTGGCGCTGCGCCCGCTGGTGATACGGTTGGTAGCGCCCGCGCGCGCCCTCGTCGGTCCGTTTACGGAGAAACGAGTTCATGGTCTCGCCCTCGGGCACGGGATAGCGCGGGAACTCGTAGCCCAAATCGGTAAGCACGAACTCGAGGCGCGAGGACAGCTCGCAGGTGTTGGCGATGGCCTCCGGCAGGTCCGCGAACAGCCGGGCCATCTTGGCCGCCGGTTTCAGGTGCCGTTCGGAGTTGTTCGCGAGCAGCCGGCCCGCGCTCTCGATGGTCACGCCGTTTCGGATGGAGGTCAGGAGGTCGAAAATCTCGCGCTCGGCCGCATTGGCGTGGCAGACGCCGTTGGTGGCGAGGAGCGGAAGCCGCAGCGCGCGCGAGAGTTCGAGCACGGCCTGGTTGCGGGCCTCCTCTTCGCGATTCAGGTGACGCTGCAACTCGGCGTAGACGTTCTGGGGACCGAAGGCCGCGGCCAAACGTTCCAGGCACGGCCTAGCCTGGCCCGCCTGGAGCGCTCGCGCGAGCGGCCCCTCCTGGCCACCGGTCAGGCACACCAGGCCTTCGGCGTACTCGGCGATCTCCTCCGGCGCGGCCGCCGCTTCGTATTTTTTGGCGCGCAATTTCATGCGCGTGATCAGCCCGCAGAGATTCCTGTATCCGGTGCGGTTGCGGACCAGCAGCGTGTAGACCGCGCCATCGGTGGCGGTGACTTCGGCGCCGATATGCGCGCGCACGCCCGCTTTTTTGGCCGCGAAATGGAAGCGTGGCGCGCCATAGACTCCGTCGCGGTCCGTGAGCGCCATGGCGGGCAGCTCCAGGGAGGCGCACACGCCGGCGAGTTCCTCGGGCAGCGAAGCGGCGCGCAGAAAGCTGAAGGCGGAGCGGGCGTGCAATTCGACGTAGCGCTCAGTCATAGCGGCCCTCGAGGAACCACTCGCCGGCCTGGCGGTCGCGCCAGAGGCGGTAGAGCGCGCCGTCGGTCAGCGCCACGTCCCAGTCGTCGCGCGACCAGGCGTTGCTGCGCCACCAGTCGCCGGAGCTGCGCCAGGGTCCCGCCAGTTCGACCACTCGGCCGCGCACGCCGCGCGCCTCGACTCGCGCCGGCCGCCCGCCGTGCGCCTCGACCTGGGCCCGCAGCGCGGGACGGAAAACGCGCAGCGCCAAGCGTCCCTCCACCCGCCGCTCCACCCCGCCGTTGGGCGCCACGGTGAAGCGCTTCATGCGGAACGCGCCCGGCCGGTGCGTGTCGAGAAGCTCCGGCGAGCCCGCGTTTCCAGCGCCCACCAGCTTCGCGATGCGCGCCAGAGTCAGCTCCAGCTTTTGCGGCTCGGGCGCCGGCGGGAGGAACAGTCCGTGCTGAACCACCCGCGGATTCACCGGCTCGAAGGAGAGGAAAACAGCCGTGACGGGGGCGGGCGGCGGATGCGCCTCGAGATCCAGCGAGAGCAGTTTCAGAAACGCCTTGGCGTCGCGCATGGGGAAGGGAAGCCGCAACGTGCGCTCGTGCGCGCCGCCGTTTTCCAGGCTCAGCCGCAGCCGCAACTCNNTCGAACGATTGCTCGAAGGCGGGCGGCGGATTGGCCGGCCGCAGTGGCCGCGCGCCCTCCCCGCGGGCCAATTTTTGAAGATGCACGCCCGGCGGGCCGAGCCGCTCGGCGATCCCGCTTTCCGGCAGCGCCGCCAGATCGCCGAAGGTTCGTATGCCCCACATGGCCAGCGTGGCGGCGATCTCCGGCGGCGCTTCGAGCAGATCAATGGGCAGGCTCGCCTGCTTTTCCGCCATGACAACGACGCCGCGGAAGCCATGCGCGCCGTGCACCGCCGCGTCGGGGTTGGCCGCCACCGCGACATTCGCCGCCAGCCCCAGTTCCGCGGCCCGCTGTGCCAGCGCTTCCGCCACGTTACGCGGCGAGCCGAACAGGCGCGTAAGTCCGGCGATAGCGAGGGTGACCGTATCCGGCGCGGTCTCCTCGACCCAGGGGGAAAAATCCAGCGCGCACTCGACGAGGCGCGCGCTGTCCTTCCGGGGGAGGCCCGGGACGTGGATGGAAGCGAACATCGCTTACCCCCAGGCCCGCGCCTCGAAGGACGCCGTTTGCCAGACCGCCGGCTTGCGCGGGAGGGCTCCCAGACGGGCGCCGCGCAGCAACCGGGAGCAGCCCGGCGCGCCGCTCCACGACACTTGCTCCCGTTGCATCTCCAGCAGCAACCCGGCGCAGGATTTCACGGTCGGCTCGCGCTCGACCACTAGCAGCGCCTGGCGCGTGTTCTCGATCGCGCGCCGCAGCCGGAACCACGCGGCCAGGGGAATGCGCCGCGCGATCTGGGGAGCAATGTCGCCCAGGTCCAGGGCCAACAGTCCGAACCCGCCGCCATGGATCAGCAGGTCCACCGCTTTGAGCGCATGTTCGGGGTTGCCCGCGCAACGCACCCACAGCAGCTTGTCCAGGTCGGCGCCGGCGGAAGCGGCGGAAGCCGGGTCAAGGGCATCGCTCGCGTCCACCAGGGCGCAGACTTCTTCCCGCGCCGTCGCGGTGGCCAGCGCGGAGAGCAGCAGGCTGGTGCGGCCGGAGGAGGGCGGGCCGTAGAGGTCGGTGATGGCGCCGCGCGGCAATCCGCCGGTCAGCGCATCGAGGGCGGGCAGGCCAGTGGAAGCGAATTCGAGCGGCGGCCGCTCGCGAAACGTGAGTTGAGCGGCCAGGCGCGGGTCGAGAGCGAGGGACTTCATGGGGGCGGCCAACTTTCGCTTTTTGTTCGCCTATGCGACTACCATTGTGCGCCGCCGGGAANNGCGGAATCCAGGCTTACCAATTTGCGCGCTCTTGATGGCGGGCGCGGGACTCGCGCAAACCAGCAAGCTGGGCATCTTCGATAGCGAAGGGAGCGTCGGAAAGACGCCGCCCGGCTGCGAAGCGCGCTACGACCCGGCGAAAGGCGAGTATCGGATCACGGGAGGCGGAGCGAATATGTGGGCCGCCGCCGACGCGTTCTATTTCGTCTGGAAGCAGGCCTCCGGCGACATGACGCTCACGGCCGACGTGCAGTGGGTCGGCGTGAGCGCGGTGGCGCACCGCAAGGCCGCGCTCCTGATCCGGCAGAGTCTGGACCCGGGATCGGCGTATGCGGACGCGGTGTCCCACGGCGACGGCCTTACCGCGCTGCAGTTCCGCGGCGCGCCCAACGAGCAGACCTACGAGGTCCCGACGCAGGTGGAGGGGCCGGTACGTTTGCGCCTGGTCAGAAAGGGCAACCGGATCACGATGTTTGCGGGCAAGCCGAACGAGGAGCTGAAGCCCTCCGGCCCGGTCGAGTTCGTTTCTTTGCAGGATACGGTGTACGTGGGCTTGGGCGTGTGCTCGCACGTCGCCACGACGCTCGAGACCGCGATCTTCTCGAACGTGACCTTGGAGCAGCCCGCGCCCGCTCCGGAAGTGCACAGCACGAAGTAAGGCTGATTCGCGGGCCACGGCGGGCTATGTTATGCTCTGGCCATGGTTCCCCGACTGCTTACGCTTCTGCTCTTGTTCTCGCTGCTGGTGGCCGCCCAGACGCCGCCGGCAGCGGTGGTACTGAAAATTCCGCCGGCTGCCCAAGCCGGTCCGGGATTCAACGCCGAAGCCGCCACCAACGCGTACCTGGCGACGGTGACTCCCTCCGCCAAGGCCCGCTCGGACGCCTATTTCGAAGGCGGCTATTGGCTGATCCTTTGGGATTTTCTTTATGAGGCTGCCATTCTGGCGTTGCTGCTGGCGATGGGCTGGTCGGCCCGCCTGCGCGACATGGCGGAACGCATCACGCGGCGGAAGCCGCTGGTGACCTGGCTCTACTGGGCCGGGTTCTCGATCGCGCTATTCGTATTGGGATTCCCGCTGGCGGTCTATGAAGGGTTCCTGCGCGAAGGCCAGTACGGATTGATGAATCAGAGCTTCGGCGGCTGGTTCGGGGACCAGGCGAAGATGCTGGGGATTAACATCGTGCTGGGCGGCCTGCTGGTGATGGCGCTGTTCGGAATTGTCCGCCGTCTGCCCAAGACCTGGCACCTGTGGGGCGCCGGGGTGACGATCGCTTTCCAGGCGTTGATCATACTGATCTTCCCGGTGTTTCTGGCACCCATGTTCAACAAGTACACGCCGCTCGAGGATGCGCGAATTCGAGAGCCGATTCTGCGCCTGGCGCGGCAGAACGGCATCCAAGCCAGCGAGGTGTACGAGGTGGACGCCTCGCGGCAGAGCAAGCGGGTGAGCGCGAACGTGAGCGGCATTATGGGCACGGAGCGGATCACGCTGAACGACAACCTGCTCAACCGTTGCTCGCCGCAGGGCATTATGTCCACCATGGGGCACGAGATGGGGCATTACGTCCTGAACCACGGCTACAAGATGCTGGCCTTCCTGACGATCCTTGTGGCGATCTTCTTCGGCGTTCTGCGCTGGGGACTCTCGTGGTCGCTAGGGCGCTGGGGCGGCCGATGGGGGATTCGCGAGGTGGGCGATCCCGCGGTTCTTCCACTGGCGTTTTTGATTCTCTCGGTGCTCTTCTTCGTCGGAACTCCGGCGATGAACACGCTGGTGCGCGTACAGGAATTTGAAGCGGACGTCTTCGGACTCAACACCGCGCGTCAGCCCGACGGGGAGGCGGAAGTGGATCTGCTGCTGGGCGAATATCGGAAGATGGATCCCACGCCGCTGGAGGAGTTCATATTCTTCGACCATCCCAGCGGGCGCACGCGCATTTACACGGCCATGCGCTGGAAGGCCGAGAACCAGTGCCTCGGCGACGCTGTCAACCCCTGCGGCAGGTAAAAGCTGAGTTACTCCACCACCCTCAGGCGAACTCGGCGAAGTAGCTGAACCAGATATGAGCGTTGGCCACGCCGTGATAGCGCAGCCCGAGCCCGCCGACGGTGACTACTTCGAACGTCTGAGGGACGCCCGCGGGAGTCACGACGGGAACTTCAACGCCGATCGGCCCCGGCAGCGCGCTCGTGAGCTTGCCGAGATTGTACGCGAGCCAGAGCGTTCCGCTCGGCTGCCCCACCGCGCGATACTCTTCCCATTCGATGGTGAGCGTCAGGCGGAACTCCTGGTGCGCGGGGTTCGGAATATCGTAGTTCTTAAAGGCAACGGCTTGGGTCAAGATGACCGCATCGCTGCCGGTGACTACCTGGACTGGATCCATTTCGACTCCTAACGTGAGTATTTGACCACAATTTCTTTTTTGGCCTGGCGGCCGAGATCAGCATAACACAATGGGTGTGGGCTGGCCGCGGCGATCCGCCGCACCATGCTTCCAAGCTGTAAGAAGTCAAAGGCAATCTCAGCCGCCGATTAACGCCGATGAACGCGGATTGAAAGCGAAGTAGGTCGGATGTGCTAAGATGCCGGACAAGCGGGGCTGCGGGCCCGGAACGATTGCATGAAAGCGCGGTTTGGCGTCCATCCCGACGTGGTCAAGCTGGGGCTCGTGAGTTTGCTCACGGATGTCAGCTCGGAGATGATTTTCTCGGTGTTCGCGATCTTCTTCACGACGATCGCGGGGGCTTCGGCCGCCTTGCTGGGCCTGGTGGAGGGCCTGGCGGACTTCGCGGCGTCCTCGCTGGACTATGTGGCCGGCTGGCTGTCGGACTATAGCGGCCGGCGGAAGGCGTTCGCCCTGGCAGGATATGTTTTCTCGACCGCGGCGAAGATCATTCTGCTGGTTGCCAGCTCGGTGGCCGCGCTGGGTATCTTCCGCGTGGTGGAGCGCTTGGGCAAGAGCGTCCGGGGCGCGCCGCGGGACGCCTGGCTTGCGGCGATCGCGGCCAAAGAGAACCGCGGGTATTCGTTCGGCGTACACAAGGCTCTGGACAAGGCTGGGGCGGTTGTGGGCCCGCTGGCCGCGTATGGATTGCTGAGGTGGCTGGGGGAGACAGCCGCATCGTACCGAACGTTGTTCCGGGTGGCGTTCGTTCCGGCGGTGCTCAGCGTGTTGGTGCTGGGCCTGATACAGGACCGGCCGGGTGTTCCCTACCGGCGGGAGAACATGCTGGCGGCCTGGAAAACGCTAAGCCCCGGATTCAAACGCTATTTGATTGCGGCGGGGATCTTCTCGCTGGCCTATTTCAGTTTCGGCTTTCTACTGTTGCGCGCGAACCAGGCGGGATTCGCGGCCCGGGACATCGTGCTGCTCTACGCGCTGTTCAACGTCACGTTCGCGATTGCCGCTCCGTTGGTTGGCAAACTGGGCGACCGGGTGGGCAGGAAGCACGTGGTGGTACTTAGCTACCTGGTCTACATGGTCATGAGCCTGGGGTTCGCTTTCGCGGCGGCGAAATGGCAAATCATTTTGTTGTTCGCTCTCTATGGCGTCTTTTATTCGATCGACGAAGCGCAAAGCAAGGCCTTCATCGCGGATGTCGAACCCGAGCGGCGCGCCACGGCGATGGGGGTTTACAACTTCGCGACGGGCGCTCTATACTTGCCCGCCTCGCTGGTTGCCGGAGCGTTGTGGGCGGTGCATCCGAGCTTGGTTTTCCTGCTGGCTGCGGGGCTGGCGATAGCGGCTGCCGCGGCATTTCTGTGGTTGCGACCGGGCCGCGAAACGGCCTGAGTTCTGCTATGCTCGGACGCATGGCAGACCACAATCTTCGCGACGTGGGCGGGACTCCGGGCGGCCTGGGGCACTTCCTGATCGGGTTCGCCATGACCTGTCTGGGAGGATACCTGCTCGCCAATCAAGTGACCGTGGGCGGTTCCTACTGGGACTTTTACGGCGCCAACACTTTCGGCATTACGCTGATCCCGATGCTGTTCGGCGTGGGGCTGCTGTTCTGGAACGGCAAGAGCGCGATCGGGTGGCTGCTGACCATTGCGGGCGCGCTGTTCATCTTTGGCGGGGTACTGGCCAACATGCACATCTATTTTCGTCCCACGAGCCTCTTCCATACCGTGGTGATGCTGGTGCTGCTGGTGGGCGGACTGGGACTGATCGCGCGAGCCCTACAAGCCCAGCCGGCGAAATCCGGAGAGTGATCGAGTGAAGGCGCTGGTTCGCATTCCGCTAGTTTTGTCGCTCGCCTGGCCGGTGGCTGCGCCGCTGGCTCGCGCGGCCTCGCCAGTGGAAATCGAACGGCGGATCGACGCGCTGGTCG
>PMEV01000011.1:792-2583 GCA_003154855.1 Bryobacterales bacterium | reverse complement strand
CGGCGGTCCATTTCCTCGGAGGGCAGAACGGGTCCGGCGAAGATCTTGATCTTCTCGTGGAAGGTGGGGAGGGTGTTCTCCTCATAGGTGCTCAGCTCCTCGTAGAGCTTTTCGCCGGGGCGGACGCCGGTGAACTCGATCTTGATGTCCTCGCCGGGGCGGAGGCCGGAGAGGAGGATGAGGTTGCGGGCCAGATCGACGATTTTGACGGGCTGGCCCATGTCGAGGACGAAGATNNGGAATGGTCATGAAGAAGCGGCGCATCTCGGGGTGGGTGACGGTGACGGGGCCGCCGGCGGCGATCTGCTTCTTGAAGATGGGGATGACGCTGCCGTTGGAGCCGAGGACGTTGCCGAAGCGGACGGAAACAAAGCGAGTTCCGCCGTTTTGGAGGGAGCCGACCAGGTGCTCGGCGACGCGCTTGGTGAGTCCCATGATGTTGGTGGGGCGGACGGCCTTGTCGGAGGAGATCATCACGAAGTCGTCGAGGCCGTGCTCCGCGGCAACGGTGGCGACGGCGGCGGTGCCGAGGATGTTGTTGTGGGCGGCCTCCAAAAGGCTGGATTCCATCATGGGGACGTGCTTGTAGGCGGCGGCGTGGTAGAGGATGGAGGGTCCGTAGCAGTCGAAGATCTCAGCGAGGCGGGCGGAGTCCCGGATGGTTCCGATTTCGGGGTAGAAAGGAAGGGCGGGGAAGGCGGCGCGCATCTCCTGCTGGAGGTGGAAGAGGGGGGTTTCGGCGGCATCGAAGCCGACGATGGCGAGGGGCTGGAAGCGGGCGACCTGGCGGCAGATCTCGGAGCCGATGGAGCCGGCCGCGCCGGTGACTACGACGACCATGCCTTCGAGGCGGGCGCGGATGGCGGACTCGTTCAGGGAGATGGGGGTACGGCCGAGGAGGTCCTCGACGGCAACGTCGCGGATCTGATGGGCGAGGTGTTCTTCCTCGATAAGCTCGCCGAGGCTGGGGATGGTTTTGCAGCGGAGACCGGCGTTGTGGCAGGACTCCAGGATGCGGGTCATCTGGAGGCCGGTGGCGGAGGGGATGGCGATGAGGACGTGGCCGATGGAGTGGCGGGAGGCGATGGCGGGAAGGTCGGAACCGGCGCCGAGGACGGGGACGAGCTGGACGCGCATGCCTGCCTTCTGGGGGTTATCGTCGATGAAGCCGCGGACATCGTAGGCGAGGCGGGGGTTGGAGCGGATCTCGCGGAGGAGCATGTCGCCGGCCTGGCCGGCACCGTAGACGACCACGCGCTTCGCCTGGGTATCGTCCTTGGAGCGCAGGGTGTAGTCGCGGACGATGCGGGCGACGATGCGGATGCCGGCGGTGGCATTGGCGCAGAGGAGGAAGTCCAGGACGTAGATGGAGCGGGGGAAGCCCCTGGGCGCGAGGGCGAGGAGGATGGCGGCGGAGAAACCGGAGGCGGCGAGGTTGGCGAAGCCGACGCGAACGAGATCGGGCATGGAGACGTAGCGCCACCAGCCGCGATCAAGCTTGAGGAGGCGGAAGACGGCGGTCTTGACGAGGACCCAGACGGCGATGGCCCAGGCCATTTGGGGGAGGAAGGGGCCTTTGAGCTGGAACTCGAAGCGGATCAGGAAGGCGAAGAGGCCGCTGAGGGCGAAGATGGCGATCTGGGCGGTCCAGATCAGGAGTCGCGGGGAGCGGCCGGGATGGAAGCGGCTGGCGAGGTTGTGGAGGGTACGGGAGAGCATGGGGTTAGGGCCTCGGATTCACTGGGCTATCAATGGATTGCCGGCGGACGGGCGTCGAGATGAGTCTCGACG
>PMEV01000011.1:0-782 GCA_003154855.1 Bryobacterales bacterium | reverse complement strand
TGTCGAATGGCTCGGATGGGGCGGCTAGAGGAGTTCGCGGAATGGCCTCGGGTGAGGCGGGCACCCTGGACGATGGCGCCGGTGGCATTCTCCACATCGGCGGAAGGAAGATCGCCGGCTGGAAAGCCGGCGGCAGGATGAAATCCTGACCCCACATCGGAGCCTGGCCCCACAAAGGCGGCTAGGTTCGTTTGGCACGGCTTGTCGAATGGCTCGGATGGAGGGGGGATGGCCTCGGGTGAGGCGGGCATGCTGGACAAGGCCGGCCAGGGTGAGGGATGCGCTAGGCGGGGATTTCCACTTCCCTCAGATTCCGGACGCCGGCCAGTTGTTTGGCTACATCGAGGTATTCGCGAATCGCGTCGCGGATATTGGCCAGAGCTTGCTCTTCGGTGGCTCCTTGCGACCAGCAGCCGGGGAGGCCGGGGCACGAGACGCTGTAGCCCTGCTCCGTTCGCACTAGAGCAACTGGGTACTTCATGGCTCCGACTGTAGCATGGGGCGGTGGGGGTGGCATTCTCCACATCGCCGGAAGGAAGATCGCCGGCTGGAAAGCCGGCGGCAGGGTGGGACCCTGGCCCCACATCGGCGACGGCGGCAGGGGCTGGGGCGGCTGGCGGGGTGCTGGAAGAGTCCCTGGGCAAGCTGAAGCTTACCCTGCCTGGGGCGGTAGGACATGCTTTGGGTTGTTCTGGGCTGGGGGTGGGGGTCTCGGGGGAAGGAAGAACGCCGGCTGGAAAGCCGGCGGCAGGGTGAGACCCTGGCCCCACAGCGGATACTGG
>PMEV01000372.1 GCA_003154855.1 Bryobacterales bacterium | reverse complement strand
GTCAGCGTGACGCTCACCCGGAAGGGCAGCGGTTTAGGGGCCGATTACGATGAGCTGCGCGTGACACGCGCGGTCTATACGGTGCTGGCGGACCTGGTGGTGGCCGGCACTCCGGTTACACTGCAAGGGTTGACAGCCGTGGCGGCCCAGCCACACAGGCTCACCATGCGCGTGGCGCCGGCGGGGAAGCGGCTGGAGCCGCCGCGCGGTTTCGAGCAAGCCATTCCCGGGACCATGGTGATGTTCGTGCTGCTAGTCATGTTCACCTCCGGCGCGGTGACTCTGACCATCGAGCGGCGCCAGGGCATCCTGACCAGGCTGGCCTCGGCGCCCCTATCGCGCGGGGCGGTGGTGCTAGGCAAGTGGTGCGCCCGCATGGGGTTGGGCGTGGTGCAGATCGCCTTCGCGATGCTCACCGCCAGGGTTTTGTTCGGCATCCATTGGGGCTCCAATCTGGGCATCATTGCCGCCGTAATGCTGGCCTACGCCTCGCTGGCCACCGGGCTGGGCATGCTGCTGGGCAACTGGGGGCGGACCGAGGGACAGGTGATCGGTTTGGGCGTGATGGCTTCCAACGTTCTGGCATTGCTGGGCGGATGCTGGTGGCCCATCGAGATCACGCCCGTGTGGGCGCAGAGAGTGGCGCTGGCTCTGCCGACCGGGTGGACCATGGATGCCATGCACAAACTGGTGAGTTTCGGCGCCGGGCCCGCCGCAGTGGTTCCGCACCTGCTGGTGCTGAGCGCTGCCGCACTGGGCGCCGGCTATGTGCTGGCGCGCACGTTCAAGTTTCAGTAGGGGTCCTTTTCGGGACTGCGAGCCGCGTGGAGCCCTGGCTGGTCTGCCTTGACCGCTATCCGCCAGTGGCGGATACTCAGGAGAAGCATGGCCGATTTCAATCCCGGATCGCCGCGCATTGGGAGCTCGGCGCTCTCATCAAAGGCCGTGGTGGGATACGTCTCGGGGCTCGCACAAGTCGTCAAGAAGGAGTTTGGCGGTGAAAAGACAGATGTTTGAAGAGCTGCTGGGCAGCGTACGCGAAGCCGGGGCGATTCTGCGCGGCCGACAAGAGCCTTCGCGCCGGATTGCAATCCCCGCTTCGGGCGTGCGCGTCATTCGCGAACGGACCAGCCTTTCGCAGTCGCAGTTTGCGCACTTGATCGGAGTAAGCGTGAAGACACTTCAGAACTGGGAACAGGACCGGCGGCGCCCTACCGGACCGGCCGCCGCACTTCTGAGCATCATTGCGCACGATCCAGCGCTGGCGGTGAAAGCCATTGGTCGAGTATAAGACCGCTCGGACAACGCGAGGGAGTCCGGCCGGAGACACGAAGGGTCACTCGGCGGGGATGGCCAGCAGCACCTCGACGCGCACGGGACCGCCATTCTGACTGGCGGGGCGGAACTCCCACTGGTCGAGTACGGCGATGGCCTGGGCATTCTCCGAGGCGTCGCCCTTCCCCAAAACGCCCAGATCGTGGAACCGGCCGTCAGCCCCGATGAAGCCGTGGACCATGAGATAGCCTCCCGAGCGGCGGTGGGGAGGCGGTCGAAAGGTGGTCAGAGGGAAGGGCGCGGCCAACTGCGGGGGCGTCCCGAGGGTCACCACGCCTCCGTTCAACTGGAAGTTCTGGGCGTCTTCTGCGGGGATGCAGTACTGAAGAATCCACTCGGCGGGAGCGCCCACCTCGAGGTAGACAGAATAGACGGGCTTACCACTCAAGACGCCGCCGCTCTCCGGGAAGCCCTCCAGTCCGCCGGACTGCACCACGACATCGAAGACGCCTCCCGCCGGGTGCGCCATGCGGGTGGCCTCGATAGCGGCGGAGCGGGCCGGAGAACCACCGGGCGATGGCGCTCCGGCTGCGCTGGAGCTGCCAGTTTGAGCCGTCTCGGCCGCCTTGCCGGTGGGCGAGGAGGCGCTGCCGGTGGAGGCAGCCGGGGAATCCGGATGGCCGGCAGAGGCCGAGGAGGCGCTTCCGGAACGGGCATCCTGGTTGGCGCCCGCCCCTCCGCCAGACCAATCCCGCGCTTCGGCGCCCGAAGCCGGCGAGCGCCCCACCTGGCTACCGGGAGGAACGCTGAGGAACTCCCTCAGAGGCACCGGGTCGGAGGAGATTGATAATACATTGGTTGGCTCCCCCGGGGTAGCATCCGCCGAGGAGCTGGGAGGCTGGCCCGGCTCCTCCGAGAAACTGGTACGGATGGGCATCCCGGAGTGAGGCATGGCCAGGGCCGCCTGTTCCAGCAATTGGAGGGTGGTGGGCGACACCAGCCCTAGGGAAGGCAACTCCAGACTGGGCGGGGTGTCCAGCCGCCGGGCTCCGGCCGGTGGGGCGGCATAACCTGGCAACACGTACGGCTCAGCGACGGCCTGGGGCGCCAGCGGCGGCGACCAGAAGAACACTTCCGGAAGACGCAGATCGCGCTCGGGCAGCAACTCGGCCAAGTGGTCAGGCTGGACGATGCTCTGGTCGCTGTCGGCACGCCGGGGAAGAGGAGGCAATTCGAAGCGGCGTTGGCGTCCCGACGAACGGTTGCCACGGGAGTCCTTTCCCTGAGATGGCTTTCCGGGGGTGGAGGATGGGGCAGCCTTAGGGACGACCAGAGGCTTACGGTCCTGGGCCAAGGCTCCGGTGGAGGCGAGGTAGAGCCGCTCGGGAACGCGGATACGCAGTGTGCGAACCAGCCTCTCCTGGCGCACCCAGGCCTCGCGCTCGGCGGGGCTGGCGAGGTCCAGGGTCAGGCTGGGCAACAGGAGCGCAAACAGCAGGTGCAGCAGGGCCGAGGCCAGAAAGCTGGGCCAGCGGTTGAGGTTCCGAGGCGCGATATGAACAAAGAGCGGCTCCTGCCTGAGCCGCTTGAGAGGGGGCGCGACCGAGTCGTTCAGCGGCAGCGGAAAGAGCGATTGCATGAAAGATACGCGTTCTCAGCAGCGAAGCCGCGAGCCAAACCAACGCTGGCGCGAGACCGCGTCAGGATCGAGGACTCCACACCGGGAGGTTATCGATCCCCTTGTCGGAGGGCTTCTCAAGAACCAGCGAGCGCAGCCATTGCATCTGTCCGGGATCTCTGGCGCCTCCCAGCATGGTGTGCTGGGGGAGTGGGTTGAGGGCGGACGGCTCGCCGCTCATGTTCTGCAAGTTCCTCAGCCCATAGAGAGCTAGCTCGAAGCGGTCCTTCACACCCACCTTCTGGAAGAGACGGGAAAGATAGACCTTCACGGTTCCTTCGGAAATCGAGAGGGTGGTGGCGATCTCCTTGTTCTTGAGCCCCTGGGAGAGCAGGCTCACCAACTGGCTCTCGCGCTTGGTCAAGGCGATCATCTTGGCCGACAAGAAGCTGGCGGTCAAGGTCTTATCAAACCACAACTCGCCCTCGGCCACCTTGCCGAGGCACTTAATGAGGAGCTCGGGAGGCAGCGTCTTGCGGAGCACGCCGCGCACGCCGAGTTCCATGGCCTGATAGGCCAACTCGGTGGAAATCGCCCGGACCCACAGGACGATGCGGCAGTTCGGCAGGCTGCCTTGCAGTTGGGTGAGGATGCCGAAGGTGACGTCGGGTGTCAGATCGATCAACAGGACGTCGGGTTTGGAAGTCTGAATGGTTACTGCGAGTTCCGCAGTACTCTGGCACACGGAAACGGAGTCGAATCCGGGCACGGACGAAAGGACGGAAGTAAACCCTCTCGCGAGCACAGGCTCATCGGTAAAGAGCAGAACGCGGGCCATATTTTATTCACCCTGCGCCAACGACCGCATGCCGTGGCGCCCACCATAACATACTCTTAGGAACTCTCAAGTCGCCCCGCCGGACCAGATCGACGCTGTCCTCGTCCTCTCGAAGCTGGGCGGGCCGTTTCCCCCACCGGGATTTCTGGTACCAGTACTATTAACATTTCGACGCCAACTACGTACCGGCTGCCCATCCGTGGGGGTCAGAACCCCGCCGCAGCGTGCGAACGTCCTCATTTGTTCCGCCCTGAGGGGCCGGAGTACTAACTTTAGTTAACTTTTGCCTGTCAAGGACCTGCCTAGCCGCCCAGACTGCGGCGCACAAGGCCAATTCTTTGAACCATTTCGATCTTAAACTGTTGGTTAACCTCAGTCAACAAAAAACTATCATCCATTTTCGGTCTTGATCCAGGGGGCGAACGGGTGTATCCCTTAACAGCAGGCAAAATGGATAGGCGTGCCGATCCGCGGGTAGAGGTGAAGCTTCCGTGCCATGTGGCGTTTCCGAGAAGCAAGTCGCGACTGTTCGTCGGGGTGACCGAGAACATGAGCCGGGGTGGCATTCTGGTGTCGTGGAGCGCGGACCGGATGTTAACGAACCTGCCGAAGGCCGGGGACCTGCTGACGGTGGATATCGAGCTGCCAGCCAACCATTCGTTCGGGCGGCGATGCATGCACTGCCAGGCGGTGGTGGCCAGGGTTTTGGTGTGCGAGACCGGCTGCGCCCGGGTGGCGTTTCAAGTGAATCAGATGCAGTTTCGGAGTTATGCTAATGGGAAGTATGCTTCGGCGGCCAATCGCGACCAGATTAGCTGCTCGCTGATGTGAGGAAGGTTTTCGAGCCATGATCGGCGGCGGACAGCAACGGCGTGAGTGGGGCGGAGCGATCGGTGCGGCCGGCGCTTGGACCGGTTGGCCATCCAGGCTGCCAGGGTATTCGGATCCGAGATGAGCAAGCAGACCGCAAATCCGGCGCAACGCTGCTTTCCGTCGCTGACGGACGTGGCGTTTGTGCTGCCGATTGTGCTGCTATTCGCTAAGCTGGGCGGCATCAGCTTCCTGCTCGGGGATTGCGACACCGGCTGGCACATCCGGACCGGCGAATGGATCCTGCAGAACGGCCGAATTCCCGACCGGGACATTTTCTCGTTCACCAAGGCGGGCCAGCCGTGGTTTGCCTGGGAATGGTTGTGGGACGCGATTTTCGGCTGGATGCACCAGCGCTGGGGCCTGGTAGCGGTGGTGATGGTGAGCCTGCTGGCGATCTCAACGGCGTCCGCGCTGCTGTATCGGATGACTCGGCGGAAGTGCCCGAACGTGCTGATCGCCTTCGGGGTGACGTTCCTGGCCATCGCGTCGTCCTCGATCCACTGGCTGGCGCGGCCGCACCTGTTCACGCTGTTGTTTCTGGTGATCTTCTACTGGCTGCTGGAGCGGGTGCGGGACGGCAACGTGCGGCTGCTGTGGCTATTGCCGCCGCTTACCGTGCTGTGGACTAACCTGCACGGCGGCTTTTTCGTCGGAATCGCGCTGACTGGAGCGTACGCGGCCGGAGAGCTGGCCAGTTGGGCCCTGGATTCCCGGCCCGAAGTCCGCCGGGCCGCACTGCAACGCAGCAAGCCTTACCTGCTGGCCACCGCGGGATGTTTCGCGGCCAGCTTGATCAACCCGTACTTTTACCATCTGCACGTTCATATCTTCGGGTATCTGGGGGAGCCCTACCAGTTCATGCAGATCCAGGAATTCATGCCCATGAGCTTCAGCAGCCCGTTGGCCATGTTTCTGGAGCCGCTGCTGCTGCTGGCAGTGCTGGCGGTGGCCTGGAATGTTTACAAGAAGCGCTTCACTTACGTGCTACTGCTGGCTGGCGGGGCGCACCTGGCGCTGATGTCGGCGCGGAA
The DNA here is from genome assembly GCA_003154855.1 of Bryobacterales bacterium. Lineage (GTDB taxonomy): Bacteria > Acidobacteriota > Terriglobia > Bryobacterales > Bryobacteraceae > Fen-330. The sequence goes on along the minus strand of PMEV01000372.1, from coordinate 5,554 downwards.
CATTCCACTGTTCGGAATTCTGGCCGCTCCGCTGGCGGCCGAGGCGCTGGGAGCGGTGATCTCGAGCGTGGCGCGGTGGGACGTGGCGGGCTGGGTAAAGCGGTCGGTCGCGGCCTTCGAGTCTTATGGCGCGGAAGTGGCCGAACAGGACGCGACGGGACGCATCCCGGTGGCCAGCGTGGCCGCGATCCTGCTTCTGTTCTGGATGGTGCAGCTTCCTGGCCGGCCGGCTGCGTTGCGGGTGGAATTCGACGCCAAGCTCTTCCCGGTGAAGGCAGTCGCGGCACTGAGCGGCCAGCGGCCAGTCCGGCTCTTCACGGGAGATCAATGGGGCGACTACGTTATATACCGGCTTTTTCCAAGCACTAAGGTTTTTGTGGACGGCAGAAGCGATTTTTACGGCGCGAAGTTCGGCCAGAAGTTCCTGGAAGTCATGGGTGGTAAGTATGACTGGAAGGGAACTTTGGACCGTTACGGGATCGAAGCCGTGCTTTTGCCTGTCGATGCCTCTCTGGCCAGCACCCTCAAGGAATCGCGCGAATGGCGCCCCGTATACGACGATGGGGTGGCCATCCTGTTCCGGAGTACGGATGCTGGGGCGGCGGCCCGTGCGGCGCGACCGGAGAGCGTGCAGTCTTCCACCGTTGGAAGCGGTGGAATCCCGGTGATCGCCAGATCGCCAACTATAATTAAGCCTCGCGATCGAAAGGCCGCGAGTTCAACCGAAGGAACACAACCATGACATTTCTTAGCAATTTGCTTCGTGACGAACAAGGCCAGGACCTGATTGAATACACGCTCCTGCTCGCCTTCGTAGCTCTCGCTTCCGCCGCTCTATTCATCGGGGCCGGTGGTTCTGTGACCACGATTTGGGCTGTGGCCAACAACCGGCTGCANNCCGGATGGGGCGGGAAGCTCTCTAGTCTCAGGCGGCTGCATCGAGCAGACGCGGGACGGTAAGGAAGCAGCATGAACAAGCGGTTTATCTCGGTAGTGATTTTCGCCGTGGTCGTTGCCGGCGTGTTCACCCTGGTGTTCTACAAGTTCATCGCCAGCCGGATCAACACGGCGCCGCCGCCGGTCGCCACCACCCAGGTGCTGGTTGCCTCCCGCACACTGGATGAGGGCGCGTTGATCCACGAAGGGGACCTGGATATGGTCGCCTGGAGTGGAACTCCACCTCCCGGGGCGATGACGGACAAGCAGCAGGCCATCAATCACGGCGTGGTTTCCAAGATCTTCCAGGGCGAGCCGGTGCTGCAATCGCGCCTGTCCGGGGTGGGCGACGCCGGGCTGCCGGCCCTCATTCCGACCGGAATGCGCGCGGTGGCGCTGCGCGTGAACGATATTATCGGCGTGGCGGGCTTCGTGGTGGCGGGTATGCACGTGGATATCATCATCCTCGGGAATCCGCCTGGGGCCCCCGCCAGCTTGGGCACGCTTTCCAAGACGCTGCTGCAGAACGTCGAGGTTCTCTCCGCCGGCCAGGATCTTAAGAAGGACGCCGAAGGCAAGCCGGTCTCGGTGCCCGTGATCACCGTGCTGGTGTCGCCGACAGACGCGGAGAAACTGAGCCTGGCCAGCAGCGACGCCAGGATCCAACTGGTGCTGCGGAACAAGAACGACACCGTAGATTCGAAGACGCCAGGCACGGCCATGGCACTGCTGTTCTCCGGGCAGAAAATAGGGCTGCCCGGGCCGGCGGTGCATAGAGAGGCCGCCCCCAAGGCGCCACCGGTGATCAAGCGGGCGCCACCTCTGGTGATCGAGGTGATTCAGGGCGGAGAGCGGAAGAGCAGCGAATTCAAGCAAGAGCCGGAGGACTAATCGTGAGCCACATCAGACTGCTGAGCGGCGCACTTCTCATGATCGGTGGGGCGTTGATCCCGGCCGGTCGACCAGCCTGGGGACAGCCAGCGAATCCGGCGGCAGCCCCCGTCCAGCACGCAGGCGGATCTGGAACGCGGGACCTGCCCCTGACGGTGGGCAAGTCTCTGGTCGTGGAAAGCCCGGTCACCATCCAGAGGGTGGCGGTGGGCGATTCCAAAACGGCGGAAGCGATCGCGGTCAGCCCGCGCGAAGTGCTGGTGAACGGAAAAGCGGTAGGAGACACCAGCCTGATCATCTGGCAGCAGGGAGGCAACCGGCTGCTCTTCGACCTGCGGGTGCGGCCCAGCAATTCGAAGCTGGAGGCCGTGCGGCATGAGATCGAGAGGGAGCTTCCCGGCCAGGACGTGACAATCAATGTGGAGGATACCAGTGTGTACGTCCGCGGGACCGTGGCGGACATGCTGAGCGCAGAGCGAGTGATGGCACTGGCGGCCACGCTGGGCAAGCCGGTCGACCTGCTGCGAGTGAAAGTGCCCGCGACGGAGCAGCAGATTCTGCTAAAGGTGCGCTTCGCGGACGTGGACCGCACCGTCTCGCAGGACCTGGGCGTGAGCTTTTACAGCGCCGGCGGCGGGAACACGCAAGGCATTATTGGGACGGGCACTCCCACGCCTACGACGGTTACTCCTTCGCCCGGGCAAAGGACCGGGTCGCTTAGTCTGGGAGCGGTCACCAGCCTGATGTTGTTCCGGCCCGACCTGAACATCGGCCTCACGCTCCAAGCGTTGCAGTCCAAGGGGCTGGCGCAGATCCTGGCTGAGCCTAACCTGCTGACCATCAATGGCAAGAAAGCCAGTTTCCTGTCCGGCGGCGAGTTTCCATTTCCGGTGGTGCAGCCGGGCGGGGCTGGCACGGGCGCCGTGGTNNTGGCCCACCATCACGCCCCGCGGCACCATCCGGCTGAAGGTGAACCCGGAAGTCAGTTCGCTGGATACCAGTCACGCGGTGACCATCAGCGGGTTCACAGTACCGGCGCTCTCCACGCGCCGCATCGACACGGAGGTCGAGCTGCAGGACGGGCAGAGCTTCGCGATCGCCGGCCTGCTGGACAACGAGACCAGCCAGACGTTGAGCAAGATCCCCGGCATCAGCAACATACCGGTGCTGGGNNTGGGGAAGCTGTTCCAGTCCCGGACGATCAGCAAGACCAACGGCGAATTGTTGGTGGTGGTGACGCCCGAGATTGTGCAGCCCGTCCCGGCCGGCATGCAATTGCCAATTCCGGATATGCCCATGCCGTTCCTGAAGGGCGATTTGATGACGCCGCCGAGGACGCCCCCGATCAGCGTCACGGGGCAAGTCACGGTGAGGTCGCTGCAAGACACGATTCGGGTGGAGGAGCTGGACTCCATGAAGGATACTACGCCGTCCACTCCGGCCATGCCGGTGATCCAGTTCTTGCCGGTCACGCCAGCCGCGCCGCTGCCTGGGACAACCCAGCCGTCTCCTACGCCGCGATAGAGTAATAGAAGAAGGGTTCGATGCAGCTCAAGGTTGGACTGATCATCGCGAATCACGCCCTGTGGGACGAGGTGCAGGAGTGCATTCGCGAGCTCCCGGTGCAGGTGCTGCTACAGCAGACCGAACTGGGAGATCCGGGAGTATTCCTGGACCAGCTCGAGAATCTGCGCCTGGACGTGTTGATCATCGATCTGACGCGGTTGTCGGAGCCCTTTGAGCAGATCGTACGCCGCATCAAGGCCGGCGCCGTTACGCCGATGATCATCGCGCTGAACGAGACGGCGGACCCGGAGGTGATTCTGGGCGCGATACGCGCCGGCGCGAACGAGTTCCTGTACCCGCCGCTGCAGGGGGGGCTGCGCAAGGCTCTGGAGCGGCTGTCGGGCGAGCGAGCTCAGAAGCACGCCTCGAGTCACCAGCGCGGAAAGACTCTAGGGTTCCTCTCGGTGAAGGGAGGCTGCGGCGCCACCACCATAGCCTGCCACGTGGGGGTGGAGATCCAGCGCACGACTTCGCAGGACGTCCTGCTGGCCGATCTGGACTTCGACAGCGGGATGGTGGGCTTTCTCATGAAGGCCCGGACACCCTACTCGTTCATGGACGCGGTGCGCAACGTCCAGCGGCTGGACTTGAGCTACTGGAAGGCCCTGGTTTCCAACGGCCAGGCGCACCTGGAAGTGATTCTGGCGCCGCCGGTGGCTTCGATCCACGAAACGCTGGTTCCAGACCAGTTCCGGCGGGTGCTGACCTTCCTGCGCACGGCGTACGATTGGATACTGCTCGATCTGGGGCGGAGCGTGAACGCCTTATCGCTCGGGATGCTGGAGGAAATCGACGATCTGTACCTGGTCGCGACATCCGACATCCCCTCGCTGCACCAATGCAAGCAGGTGGTCCAGGCGCTTCTGGACACGGGCTACAACCGCCAGCGCCTGCACTTGGTGATGAACCGCATGCCGAAGCGGTCGGACCTGGCGCCCGGCGAACTCCAGCGGTTACTGGGCGTGCCGATGTTCGAAGCGCTGCCCAACGACTACCCGGCGCTTTACGAGGCCTATGCAGAGGGCAATCTCCTACCGGGCTCGAGCGATCTGGGCAAGTCGATGAATGGGCTGGCCAGCAAGATTACGGGAGTGCAGGCGAAGGAGAAGCCGAAGTCGAAATCGAGCCTTTCGATCTTCTGAGCGGTGGATTGCCGCCGAGAGCGCGGGCTAGCGCGGGCGGGCATCGACAAGGAAGGCAGGGATATTCATGGGCACGAACGTTGCGGTAGGAAGCCGGGGCGACGCCAGTTGGGTGACGCGCTTGTTCAATGCGCAGCCGCTGGCGCCGGAGTACCAGGAGCTGAAGTTTGCGCTTCACCGCAAGCTGATCGAGCGAATCAACCTGGAAGCGCTGTCTTCCCTGGGCGGAGACCGCGTTCGCCTGGAGGTCCGGGCGGCGGTGGCGCGGCTGGTGGAGGAAGAGACCACTCCGCTGAGCCGGATGGAAAAGGAGCGGGTCACCGAGGAAGTCCTGAACGAGGTGTTCGGGCTGGGTCCTCTGGAGCCTTTGCTGCAGGACCCGACAGTGTCGGATATCCTGGTGACCACGCCGCGCCTGGTGTACGTGGAGCGGCATGGCAAACTGTACCGCACGCCGGTGGAGTTCAAGGACAATTCGCACCTGTTGCGGATCATCGAAAAGATCGTTTCCCGGGTGGGGCGCCGCGTAGACGAATCGTCTCCGCTGGTGGATGCGCGCCTGCCGGATGGATCGCGCGTGAACGCGGTGATTCCGCCGGTGGCAGTGGACGGCCCGTTGCTCTCGATCCGGCGCTTCCGGCGCGATCCCATCCAGCCCGAGGAACTAGTGCGCAACCTGACGATGACCGAGGGCATGCTGCAAGTCGCCCAATCCTGCGTGAAAGCGCGGTTGAACCTGGTCATCTCGGGGGGCACCGGCGCGGGCAAGACGACGCTGCTGAACGTTCTGTCCGGCTACATTCCGGAAGACGAGCGCATCGTGACGATCGAGGACGCCGCGGAACTGCAGCTCCGGCAAACGCACGTGGCACGGATGGAAACGCGCCCGCCCAACATCGAAGGACAGGGCGCCATCAAGATCCGGCAACTGGTCATCAACGCCCTCCGTATGCGTCCGGACCGCATCGTGGTGGGCGAGGTGCGCGGCGAGGAAGCCCTGGACATGCTGCAGGCCATGA
>PMEV01000185.1 GCA_003154855.1 Bryobacterales bacterium | reverse complement strand
AGTGCGTGCGCCACAAAAAGCCCCTCTGGCAGCGTCCTGCATTTAGGTCCTCGATTACGCCGCACTGCACCAGGTTGGGAGTAGCTATGCGACTCGGCCATGCCTTGCGAAGCGCTGTTTTGATGGCGGCGCTGTGCNNGAGGGTGTTCCGCCCAGAGCGGCGCCCACCGATTATCAGGCGCACAGCCTGGTGGGCGCGGTGACTATCGGAGGCGAGTTCGCCGGACACGAAATCCCCACGCTTGAAGGAAGCCTGACCACGGAAGACTACGTGGCGGTTGAAGTCGGGTTTTACGGGCCGCCGGAAGCGCGGCTCAAGCTCTCCGCCGAAGACTTCTGGCTGCGCATCAACGGAAGGAAGACGCCTCTGGCGAGCCAGCCCTACGGACTGGTGGTGAAGTCGGTGAAAGACCCGCTGTGGGAGCCGCCCGAGGAAGCGGCAGCCGCCGCCGCTGGGCCAAAGTCGAAAACCAGCTCGAAAACCAGCCTCAACTCGCAGCAGCCTAATCCGGCCGACCCCAAACCTCCGCCGCCCCCTGTCCCCGTAGCGGTGCGGCGCGCCTGGACGCAGCGCGTTCAGAAGGCTGTGCTGCCGGAGGGAGACCGCGCCCTTCCGCAAGCCGGACTGCTTTTCTTCTGGTACACCGGCAAGGAGAAGGGCATCCAAACGGTCGATCTAATCTATCAAGGCCCCGCCGGCACGGCGACGCTGAAGCTGCAACGCTAGTCGGGCCGGCCCACGCAGGGCAAACCCTCCCGCGGCGTCCTATGTTAAGATAACCGACATATGGCGGTTATCTGAAGCCAAACGGGAGGTACGGTGAGCAAGCCGACGGCGCTTTTGCAGGGCACGCTTTATTTGCTGATCCTCAAGATCCTGGATCTTGAACCGAGAACCGGCTGGACCATCTCGCAACGCCTGCGTCAGATGTCGAACGAAACCCTGCAGGCCAGCCATGGATCGCTCTATCCGGCGCTTCACAAGCTCGAGCACGAGGGCTGGATTCGCGGCGAATGGAAGGTGTCGGATACCGGACGCCAGGCCAAGTTCTATTCGCTGACCCGGGCCGGCCGGCGCCAGCTTCGCATGGAAGCGGCGAACTGGACGCGGTTGTCCGAGGCCATAAACGGAATCCTGGAATCGGCTTAGGGACGCGGAGGCACGATGCGCTGGGTGCGGAGACTGTCACTGAGACTGCGGGCCGCGCTGCGGAGGCCGCAAGTCGAGCGCGAGATGGAGGCGGAACTGGCCGAGCATCTCGAATGCGAAACCCAGGAGCTGATTGGCCTGGGCGTGCCTCCCGCGGAAGCTCGCCGGCGGGCCGCTGCGAGCATGGGCCGGATGGATTCGATCAAGGAGCAGTGCCGCGACTCGCGTGGCACCGTGGCTTGGGAGCAATTGAAGCAGGACATCTCCTACGGCGCCCGCCTGCTCGCGAAGAATCGGAGTTTCTCCGCCATGGCGCTGGCGACCATGGCCCTCGGCATCGGCTCCACCACCGCGGTGTTCAGCCTGGTNNCGTGCGCGCCTTCAATACGACGGGCCGGGAGTGGCCCGAGCGCGTGAAGGGTTGTGAGGTGTCGGCGAATTTCTTCCACGTATTGGGCGCCGTTCCTCTGCTTGGGCGCACCTTTGCGGAGGGTGAAGACCGGCGCGGAAAGCTGCGCGTGGCGGTTCTGAGTCACGCCTTCTGGGCACAGCGGTACGGTGCGCGGCCGGAGGCGATCGGAAAGCCGTTGATGCTCGACGAGGCAGCTTACGAAATCGTCGGCGTGATGCCTTCCGGGTTTCAGTATCCGGAGCCGGCGGCGAGCTTCTGGGTTCCCATGCAGCTCGATCCCGGAGACATCGGGGAATACTGGGGTTCCGGCGGAGTCTCGGTGTTCGCACGCCTGCGCGACGGCGTCCAGCCCGAGGCGGCTCAAGCGGAACTGCAAACCTGGATTCCGCGAATCCGTGGGATGTTCCCCTGGCGGATGCCGGACGCCTGGGGACGGGAGACCGCCTTGATCGGATTGCAGGATTACCTGGTGGCCGGCGCCAAACTGAGAAGCCTCCTGCTCTTCGGCGTGGTCGCGCTGGTGCTGTTGATCGCGATCGTGAACGTGGCGAATCTGATGATCGGCCAAACCGCGGCGCGGCTGAGAGAACTGGCCCTGCGCGCATCTTTGGGCGCCACGCCGGGACGCCTGGCCCGGCAAGTGCTCACGGAGGCGGTGCTGCTCGCGGCGATGGGCGGAGTGCTGGGCACGCTGCTCGCTTTCGGGCAGTTGGCCTTGCTGAAGCACTGGTTGCCCGCGGATACGCCGCGTCTTACCGAGGTCGCCATCGATCGACGCATTCTCGCGTTTGCCGCGCTGCTGTCGCTGGGAAGCGGCTTGCTGTTTGGCCTCCTGCCCGCCTGGAGGGCGCGCGCTCCGCGATCCCTCGCCTCAGTCGAGAGCGGCCGCGGAACAACCAGCGCCCGGGGATTGCGCACCGACGCCGTGCTGGTCATGACGGAGGCGGCCTTCGCCACCATCCTTCTGGTTGGCGCCGGCCTCCTGCTGCGCAGCTTGTGGACCGTCCTGCTGGTCGATCCCGGGTTCCGGGTCGAGTCCGTGGTGACGGCGGAACTCAGTCCGGGACGCGCCGCTGCAGCGTCGTTGGAAAAGACCGTGGCCGTCTGCGAGCAGGTTCGCGCCAGGCTCCTGGAGCGTCCGGATGTGATGAATGTGGCGGCTATGAACGTGCTCCCATTGACGCCGGAGCCCTCCGCCTTTACCGCCGCGATCGAGGACCACCCGCGTCCGCCGGAGGCGCCCCAGTTCGTGCTGTGGAGCAGCGTGGTCACACCCGAGCACCTGGCAACCTTGGGCATCCCTCTGTTGCAGGGCCGCGGGTTTACGGCAGCGGACCGCGGCAACGCACAGCCCGTCGCGCTGATCGCCCGGGCCACCGCTCGCCGCTTCTGGCCGGACCAAAATCCTGTCGGGAAACGGCTGAAGCCCGTGTGGGACAAAGAATGGCGTACGGTGGTTGGCGTCGTCGCCGACGTGAAGAATTACGGTGTCAAAGGACCGCCCGATTGGGTGGATGGAGAGGTCTATCTCCCCATGGCGCAGGCCATGCAGATCCCCCAATCCGTCTCCCTGGTGGTTCGCCTGGGCGGTGAACCGGGCAGCTTCGAAAGGCGCCTGCCGGAGATGATCAAGGAAGTCTGCCCGAACTGCGCCGTTAGCAAGATCGCGAGAATGGAGACGGTGGTAGCGGCGTCGGTGGCCGCGCCGCGCTCGATGGCCTGGCTGGTCGGCGGCTTTGCGCTGCTCGCGCTGGGATTGGCGGCGGCCGGCATCTACGGCGTCGTGAGTCACGGCGTACTTCGGCGGACCCGCGAGCTGGGAGTGCGCCTCGCGCTCGGAGCCAGCCGCGCGCGCATCTCGTGGTTGGTGGTCGGTTCGAGCCTGTGCTACACACTGGTGGGCGCGGTGGTTGGACTGGCCGCCTCCTGGGCGCTGGCGCGCTGGCTCCGCACGCTCCTCTACGGAATCGCCGAGCACGATCCCGTGAGCTTCCTGCTTCCAGCAGTTGTGCTGGCCGCGGTAGGGATTCTCGCCAGCCTATTGCCGATGTACCGCGCGGTCACGATCGATCCCGCCCAAACGCTGAGAGAAGGGTAACCGCGGAGGAACTCGAGGCCGCCCTGGGCCGGGCCAGCCAGGGGATGATGGAGACGCTTGCCTCAGTGGACCTCGAGAAGAGCGCTGCCCTGCCGCGCGGACCGAAAGGACCCTTCGAGGCGCCGGCGGGCGCGCCGCTCTTGCAGGCGCTGCTGCACAGCCAGCATCACCGGGGCCGGAATGCGGCGCGCATGCGGGTCTCTGGGGGCCACGCCGCCCATGACCGACTACCCGATATGGTACGGACTGGGCCGGCCGAAAGCGGTACGCTAAGTTCGAAAGGGACTTGCGGCATGTTGATACGCAAAGAAGACGCACTGGAATACCATTCCAATCCGACTCCCGGCAAAATCGCGGTGATCCCGACGAAGCCTTGCCGGACGCAACGCGACCTCAGCCTGGCTTACACGCCGGGCGTGGCCGTGCCCTGTTTGGAAATCGAGCGCGACCCGTCGCTGGCCTACCGCTACACCGCCAAAGGGAACCTGGTCGCGGTGGTCTCGAACGGGACCGCGGTGCTGGGCCTGGGCAACATCGGGGCGCTGGCGGGGAAGCCGGTCATGGAAGGCAAGGGGGTCCTGTTTAAACGCTTCGCGGATATCGACGTGTTCGATATCGAGCTGGCCACCGAGAATCCGGCCGAGATTATCCGAGCGGTGCAGCTCTTGGAGCCCACCTTCGGCGGCATCAATCTGGAGGACATCAAGGCGCCGGAGTGCTTCGAGATCGAGGAAGAGCTGAAGCGCACCATGAAGATCCCGGTGTTCCACGACGATCAGCACGGCACGGCGATCATCTCGGGCGCCGCGCTGCTGAACGCGCTCGAGGTGGTGGGCAAGCGGATCGGGGAAGTGAAGCTGGTCTTCAACGGAGCGGGCGCCAGCGCCATCTCCTGCGCCAACCATTACGTGCGGCTGGGCCTGAAGCGGGAGAACATCCTGATGTGCGACACCAAGGGCGTTCTCTACCAGGGCCGCACCGAGGGAATGAACAAGTACAAAGCGGGCTTCGCGCGCCAGACCGAGGCGCGAACGCTGGCCGATGCGCTGCGCGGGGCGGACGTGTTTCTGGGGCTCTCGGCGGGCAACTGCGTGACGCCGGAGATGCTGATGGGGATGGCGGAGCGGCCGGTGGTGCTCGCCATGGCCAACCCCGATCCGGAGATTCCCTACGACGTGGCGGTGAAGGCGCGCCCGGACATCATCATGTGTACGGGCCGCTCGGACTATCCCAACCAGGTGAACAACGTGCTTGGTTTCCCCTTCATTTTCCGCGGGGCGCTGGACGTCCGGGCCACGGCCATCAACGACCAGATGAAGCTGGCCGCCACGCGGGCCCTGGCCGCGCTGGCCAAGGAGGACGTGCCGGATTCGGTGCGCTCGGCCTACGGCGTGGACCGCATGGAGTTCGGGCGCGACTACATCATCCCCAAGCCCTTCGATCCGCGCGTGCTGATTTGGGAATCCGCGGCGGTGGCCCAGGCGGCGATGGAGACCGGAGTGGCGCAGCAGCCGGTGGATCTCGAGGAGTACAAGGAGCAGCTCGAGCGGCGGCTGGGGAAAGCCCGGGAGATCATGCGCGTCATGATCCATAAGGCGCAGAACAAGCCCATGCGCCTGGTGTTCCCGGAAGGCGAGGAAACCAAGATTCTGCGCGCCTGCCAGATCCTGCTCGACGAGGGGATTGCCGCGCCGATCCTGCTGGGCAGAGAGCCGGTGATCCGGGAGCGCATCGAGGAGTGCCGGCTGAGTCTGGAACAGATTCGGATCATCGACCCGCAGACCTCGCCGGACCTGGAACGCTATTCGGCCGCGCTCTACGCGCTGCGGCAGCGCAAGGGCATCACGCCCATCGAGGCGCGGGAGTGGATGCTGCAACGCAACGTCTTCGGATCGATGATGGTGCAGGCGGGCGACGCGGATGCGCTGGTGAGCGGGCTGACACAGCACTATCCGGACACCATACGGCCGGCGCTGCATGTGATCAGCGTGCGCGAGGGCTTGCACAGAGTCTCCGGCGTGTACATGCTCATCACGCCCAAGGGCGACCTGTACTTCCTGGCCGATTGCACGGTGAACATCGAGCCCAGCGCCGAGGATCTGGCCGAGATCGCCATCTGCACGGCCGAAATGGCGCGCCGCTTCAACGTCGCCCCGCGCGTTGCGATGCTATCGTTCTCGAACTTCGGCAGCACGCGGCATCCGCTGGCCGACAAGGTGCGGCGGGCCGTGGAGCTGGTGCGTCGGCGGGAGCCCGGCCTGTGCGTGGATGGCGAGATGCAGGCCGATACGGCGGTGGTTCCCGAGATCCTCGCGGAGACGTATCCGTTCAGCGTGCTGAAGGGCGGCGCCAACGTGCTGGTCTTCCCCAATCTGGAAGCCGGCAATATCGCCTACAAGCTGCTGGCGCGCATCGGGGGCTGCGAAGTGATCGGGCCGATCCTGATGGGGACTTCGAAACCGGTGCACGTCTTGCAGCGCGGCGCGGAGGTCAACGACATCGTCAACGTGGCCGCCATCGCGGTGGTCGACGCCCAGGCGGCGGCCAAGCGGGCGGGGAACAAGTAACGACACAGGAGTACGAAAGATGAAAACGACTTCCGCTGTTCTGGCCGCTCTGGCGGCTACACTCGTCATCGGCACGCTCCACGCGCAGGTCGCGGAGCGTCCGATCCCCCGCATCGTGCAAAAGGACGGACGCTTCGCTTTGTTTGTGGACGATGCTCCGTTCTTGATATTGGGCGTGGAAGATCAGGACCTGGGCCTGGAGAGTACCTGGCCTTCGCATCCCAAAGATTGGGCTGCCATGGAGTACCTGCATGCCAACACGATCGAAATACCGATCTACTGGGATCAGATTGAAGCGCGGCCCGGGCAGTTCGATTTTTCGTCGATCGACAGGCTCCTGACCGAAGCTCGCCAGCATAACGTTCGGCTCATACTGCTCTGGTTCGCCACCTGGAAAAACGGTAGCCAGCACTATATGCCCGAGTGGATGTTGCTGGACCCCGTTCGCTACTTCCATGCGGTCGACCGGAACGGGGAGGCCGTGGACTCGCCTTCACCCTTCGCCACCGCGTCGCTCGAAGCGGACAAGAAGGCCTTCGCCGCCGTCATGGGGCACCTTAAGGCAGCCGACGCGCAGCGCACCGTAATCCTGGTTCAGGTGGAGAACGAAACCGGCAACTGGAACAGCGTTCGCGATTTCTCTCCGGCCGCGCAGAAGTTCTTCGAGGCCCCGGCGCCGCCCGAGATTCTCAAGGCCATGCATGGGAAGACCACCTCGCCATCCCCGAACTGGCAGGCAGCCTTCGGTCCCGATGCGGACGAGTACTTCAACGCGTGGTCGGTAGCGAAATATGTGGGCGAGGTTGCGGCCGCGGGAAAGGCTGTTTATCCCCTGCCCATGGACGTCAACGCCGCTTTGCGCAACCCGTTCCATCCTGGCCCTCCCGGCGAGCCCGGAGCTCCCGGCGCCTACGAGAGCGGCGGCCCCACCGACAATGTGCTCCCCATCTGGAAAGCCGCGGCGCCGGCCATCGATATTCTGGCTCCCGACGATTATCAGGGCGACCNNTCTATCGCCGCGACGACAATCCCCTATTCCTGCCCGAGAGCGGTTGTTTCCAGTGCGACCCGGCGAGTGGCGACTTTACCCGCTATTTCTTCACGATGCTCGGTCTGGGGGCGATAGGAGACTCGGAATCCGGGACTGAGCCTGTGCCTTATCTGGCGAGGAATTTCGTGTTAGTCGGCCCCATGCAGCGGGAGATCGCCCGGCTCAATTTCGAAGGCAAGCTCAAAGCGGTGGCTGAGCCGACGCACTTCACGGGCGGAGACCAGGGCGACCCCCGGCAGAGGCTTTCGTTCGGATCGTGGAACGCCGTGGTGACTTACGGAACGGCGCGCTGGGGTCCCTCCCCGACCAGGTGGAATCCGACGCCGGAGGGGCGCGCTCTGGTTGCACAACTTAGCGACAACCAGTTTCTGGTGGCCGGATACTTTTGCACCGTCGACTTCTT
>PMEV01000118.1 GCA_003154855.1 Bryobacterales bacterium | reverse complement strand
CCCGAGCCGTGGCTGAAATCGGATTTATGTTTGGCAACAATATCGTTGCGCAGAAACCGTAACTTCGGGCGACAGGGGCGTTGCCTTAAGTCCGGTTGCCGCTCCTCCAAACACGCCCGCCAGGGAGGACATATCTTGTGTGCCCTCCCTAGTACTACTGGGTCATAAAATAACATTCTGGTGTAGAATTGTTTTGTGGGATCACGCCTCTCCGCGCCAGGCCCACAAGAGAGACGCTTCGCGGCATACATGAACGGCCTGGCGACCGCCGCGGGGCACGAAGACCGGCACGGGCCTTTGAAGAACTACTGCCGGGGGCTACTCCTGCCCGGGGAACGCAAGAGCATCGAGCCGATGGCGGCCCGTCTGAATCCGGCGAGCGTCCAGTCTACGCGCCAGTCCCTGCACCACTTGGTGGCCAAGGCGCCCTGGAGCGACGAAGCGCTACTGGCGCACGTACGCAACCAGGTATTGCCGGCGATGCGGAAGCACGGACCGGTGGCCGCCTGGATCGTGGATGACACCGGCTTTCCGAAGAAGGGCACGCATTCGGTGGGAGTTGCGCGCCAGTACTGCGGACAAGTTGGGAAACAAGACAACTGCCGGGTCGCGGTGAGTCTGTCGGTGGCGACGTGGGGAGGCAGTCTGCCGATTGCCTATCGCCTGTACCTGCCGAAGGAATGGGCCGAAGATGGCGGGCGCCGGAAGGAGACGGAGGTGCCCAAAGAGGTTCACTTTCAGACCAAGCCGGAGATCGCCTTGGATCAGATCCGCGCGGCGGTGGCGGCCAAGGTGGATCGGGGAGTCGTGTTGGCCGACGCGGCCTATGGCATCAACACCGAGTTTCGCGACGGACTCACCGAACTGGGCCTGCCATATGTCGTGGGGGTGCAAAGTACGATGACCGTTTGGGAGCCGGGCAAACAGCCGCTGCCAGCCAAACCACGAGGAAGAACGGGACGGCCTCCCCGGTTATTGCAGCGAACTGCGAACCATCAACCCGTTTCGGTGAAGCAGTTGGCGATGAGCCTGCCCTCCAGCGCCTTTCGGGAAATCGCGTGGCGCGAAGCCGGGGAGCGGAAGTTGCGATCCCGCTTTGCCGCCGTCCGAGTGCGCGCGGCGCATCGGGACTATGAGCAAGCGGAACCGCACGGCGAGGAGTGGCTGCTGATCGAGTGGCCGCGAGGGGAAGCCGAACCCACCAAGTATTGGGTATCGACGCTGCCGTCCACGACCAAACTCAAAGCTTTGATCAAGCTGGCCAAACACCGCTGGATCATCGAGCGGGACTACGAGGAGTTGAAACAAGAGTTGGGGTTGGGGCACTTCGAAGGCCGCAACTGGCGTGGGTTCCACCATCACGCCACGCTGTGTATCGCGGCTTATGGGTTCCTGGTGGCCGAGCGGAACCGTTTTTCCCCCTCCACCCGCGCCGGTCATCTTGGATTCATTGCCCCCGGGCCGGCGGCGGAGTTCCGCCCACGCGGGTCGCCGGGTCCGTCCCGAGCGGCATAACCCGCACTCGATCGCGACGCTGCGCATCGCGCTGGCGCGCCTGCTGCTGAGGCAGCTGCCGCACTGTCCGTTCTGCGGGTCGTCCCGGGATTGAGCGCCGACATCAAAGCCGACTCCTCCGGCACCGCCTTGTCGGCCGGTTTGCAGACGCCTACCGATGGCTCGGCCACGCCGCATCAGCCGCCAGTTCCCTCCGGGTACCGGCCTTCCCTGTTTCGGCGCAGCCGATGCCGGCCCAAGCATCGAGAAACGCTCCCATCAATCGCTGCACCGGACTGATTGCCGACGGCGGCCAGGCAAAGTAACTCGTCGATATCCTCTACTCCACGCCTTCTGGGCTGCCGAGCGACGAATCGTTTTGCCGGCGCCACATGCAATCCTGGGAGACTCGCTATTTATGACCCAGTAGTACTAGCAGCCTGTGGTGAAAGTCCGCAGGCGGTTTCCTCTGGTCTGTAAAACATAACAGTAGTAAAATGTTTGTATGGCGATGGGCACCCGCAGCGCCAGGAACGGCTCTGGCTCACGCACACCAAACTGGCCACGGCTCCCGGTCATCCGTTCTACGAGCGCGTGAACGAGTTGCTGGACGCCGAGAAGTTTGCCGAGAAGGAGTGCGCCGGTTTCTATGCGGAGAACAATGGACGCCCCTCGCTGACGCCGGGAACGTATTTCCGTCTGCTCATGGTTGGGTACTTCGAAGGACTCGACTCCGAGCGGGGGATCGCCTGGCGCGCAGCCGACCCGCTGGCCTTGCGTCAGTTCCTCCGCATCGGCCTGGATGAGCAGACCCCGGATCATTCGACCCTCTCGCGGCCCCGGCGGCTGATCGATGTGGAGACGCACCGGAAGGTGTTCCTGTGGGTGCTGGGCCTGCTGGCGGATCGCGGTTTGCTGAAAGGCCGGACGGTGGGAGTGGATGCCACGACCCTGGAAGCCAACGCGGCCATGCGCTCGATCGTGCAGCGCGACAACGGCGCCAGCTACGACGAGTTTCTCACCGGGCTGGCTCGGCAATCCGGCATCGAGACTCCGACCCGGGAGGATCTGGCGCGCGTGGACCGCAAGCGCAAGAAGAAATGTTCGAACAAGGAATGGGTGAGTCCGTCGGATCCGGATGCGCGCATCACGAAGATGAAGGACGGAACCACGCATCTAGCACACAAGGCCGAGCACGCGGTGGATATGGAGAGTGGGGCGGTGATCGCGGTGACCCTGCAAGGGGCCGACCAGGGCGACACCACGACGATACGGGAGACCTTGGCCGAGGCGGGTGAGACGGTCGCGCACCTGATCGAGCGGGAAGTCGAGCAGGCGCCGAAGGAAGAGCCGTGAGTCAATCCCCAGGGCATCGACGAGGTGGTCGCCGACAAAGGCTACCACAGCGGCAGCACGGTGCAGGCCACCGCGGAGGTGCCAGCCCGGACTTACATTCCGGAGCCGAAGCGCCAGCCGCGCAAGTGGGCGGGCAAGGCGGCCGAGCGGAAGGCGGTCTACGACAACCGGCGACGGGTCCGCGGCATTTACGGCAAGCGGCTCTTAAAGAAGCGCGGGGAGTTGGTCGAGCGGTCCTTTGCACACTGCTACAAAACTGGCGGGATGCGGCGGCTGCATCTGCGAGGGCGCGAAAGTGTTTTGAAGCGCCAGTTGATTCACGTTGGGGCGTTCAATCTAAGTCTGATTCTGCGGCGGAGCCTGGGCGCAGGAACGCCGCGGGAGCTCCACAACCGCCAGGCGGAGCTCATTTTCGCGATTCTGTGCCTCCATACCGCGTTGAAAATGGCCGCCCGGCCTCTTCGGCGGATCTGGACTGCTCCACTATGCAAGAGCCGCGCAACCAGATCTCGGCTCGCCCCGCGTCGCCGCCACCGAATTTCCGGGGGTTGCGCCACGGGCTGCTAGCGCTGTGCCTGGCAATTCCCGGAATGGCTCAGACCGCGCCGGCCGCCGATCAGCCCGCGCCTTCTCCCGCCCCTCCCCCGACGGCTTGGAAGGTCGGCCCCGTAGACGTCAGTGGCATGGTGAACGGCTATTCAGCCTGGGCTTCAACCACCCCGCCGGGCACGTCAGTCTCCTGCGCGGCTTCGACGACAAGGCTAACCAGATGGAGTTGAATATGGCCTCCATAACGCTGGACTACGCACCGAAGCCCATAGGTTTCCACCTGGACGCCGGCGTGGGCCGGGCCTTCGACATCATGGCCAGCGCCGAGAGGGACGTGACGCCCATGCGCTTCCTCAAACAGGCGTATATCGACGTAAAGCCAGCCTCCTGGAAAGGCGTCGAGCTCGATTTCGGTAAGTTCGTCACCTTCGCGAGCGCCGAGGTTATCGAAACGCAGAATAACTGGAATTACTCGCGCTCCCTGCTCTTCTCTTGGTGTACTCCGAACTATCACTTCGGCATGCAAGTCAAGGCGCCTTTCGGCACTCACTTCAATTTCGGCGCGCAGTGGGTCGCCGGATGGAATAACATCGTCACCGGCGCCACCTATCGCACCGTGGGTCTCACCGGCGCTTGGACCGTCTCCAAGCTCACCTGGACTAACGCTTACTACGGCGGCCCCGACGAGAACACGCTCGACCGGGGCATGCGCTATCTCTGGGATTCCGTTCTGCTCCTCAACGCGAACGCGAAAACCAGCCTCTACCTCAACTCCGATTACCTGCAAGATACTCCCAGGCTCGTCCCGACCTACCGCATCTACGGCCTCGCCGGCGCCGCCAAGTATCAGCTCGCGAGCAAGCTCGCCATCAGCCCCCGCCTGGAGTGGATGAACGACCCAAGCGGCCGCGTCACCGGCGCCCCCCAGAAGATGAAAGAGGCCACTCTGACCGGCACCTACGCGTTGGCCAGCCGGCTCTCGCTCTGGCTGGAATTTCGCAACGACTGGTCCAACCAGTCCTTCTTCAATCGCGGCAGCCAGTTGGGAAATTCGAGGACGCAGCCCACTCTGCTTCTCGGGATGGTGGCTCTCCTCCGGCCCGGCAAGTGACGGTGCTGCTAGACTGCGAAGGAGAGGCTCTGCATCGGCTGTGGCTACCAGCGCGGATAGACGTCCCGATCCCGACCAGCTTTTGAGGCAAGTCGAGGCCCAGGAGGCCCGGCAATCCCGCGCCCGCCTCAAGGTCTTCCTGGGCTACGCTTCCGGCGTCGGAAAAACGTTCCGCATGCTCGACGAGGGACGCCGCCGCAAGGAGCGCGGCGAGGACGTCGTCGTCGGCGCCTTGCAGACCAAGCGCGACCCCGCGCTGGACCGGGTGGTCGAGCTCCTGGAAATCGTCCCTCCGCTCGTTTCCGAGAATGGCAAGGATGCCATCAACCTGCCCGCCATCCTCGCGCGCCGCCCGCAAGTCTGCCTGGTCGACGGTCTGGCTCAGGACAACCCTCGGCAGGCCCCCAATCGCAAGCGCTACCAGGATGTCCAGGAGTTGCTCGCCGCCGGAATCAACGTCGTCACCTCCATCAACCTCCAGTACATCGAGGAACTGCGCGCCAGCGTGGAGCACATCACCGGAAAGCGGGTGCGGGAAACCGTCCCCCGGAGCTTCATTCTCTCCGCCGACGAGATTGAGATTGTCGACGTGCCGCCCGAGCAGTTGCTGGAACGGATCGGCCGCCAGCCCGACGAACAATCGGCTGCCGCCGAGCGCCGGCGCTTGTCGCAACTCCGCGAAATGGCTTTGCTCGTGGCGGCCGAGGTGGTCGACCACGAGCTGTCCGCCTACTTGAGGGACCACGGGATCGAGCAGCCGGTCTCCACACAGGAGCGCGTGCTGGTCTGCCTGACTGCCCGCGCGAACTTCCTTCCCATGATCGACCTGGGTGCGCGGCTGGCGCGCCGCTTCTCCGGCGAGTTGTACGCCGTCTATGTCCAGCAGACTTCGCTCGACGCCGCCGGCAAAGCGGCGCTCGATGCGCGGCTCGAGAGCGCCCGCGAGGCCGGCGCCATCGTCGAGGTCCTGGCTTCCGATGAACCGATGGAGGCCATCCTCCGCTTCGCGCGCGAAAAGAACGTCACCCACATCTTCATCGGCCACAGCTTGCGCAAGAGCCTGTGGAGCCGCCTATTTGGCAACCCGGTCGACCATCTCATACGAAACGCCGAGGGCATCGATGTCTGCATCTTCCCGCATTGAGGCTCGCCATGAGCGATGACCCGGCCGCCGCCAAAGGAAAGCTCGAGATTCTGCTCGGCTACGCCGCCGGCGTCGGCAAGACCTACCAGATGCTCGAGGAAGGTCAGCAGCTCAAGGCCGCGGGCCAGGATGTGGTCGTCGGCTACTTCGAATCTCACCGCCGCCAGTTCACCATCGCCAAGGCCCAGGGCCTCGAAATCGTTCCCCGCCGCCAGATCGAGTACCGCGGAACCCGCTTCGAGGAGATGGACACCGAGGCTATCCTGCGCCGCCATCCGCGCGTCTGCCTGGTCGACGAGTTCGCCCACACCAACGTGCCCGGCTCCGAACACGCCAAGCGCTGGGAGGACGTCCTCAGGCTGTTGGACGCGGGCATCGACGTGGTCACCACCATGAACGTCCAGCACCTCGAGAGCTTGAACGATCAGGTCTTTCAGATCACCGGCGTGCGTGTGCGGGAAACTGTGCCCGACTGGGTCGTCAAGCAGGCCGGCCAGGTGGTCATGATCGATCTGACCCCGCACGCGCTGCTCAACCGCCTCGAGCGCGGCGTCGTCTACGCGCCCGAGAAGGCCTCCCGCGCCCTCGAAAATTTCTTCCGCGAATCGAATTTAGTGGCCCTCCGCGAAATGGCCCTGCGGCAGACCGCGCACGAGGTCGAGATCCGCGAAGTCGATCCCGATCGCATCGGGCCACCCCTCCCTACCGGCGAACGCATTCTCATTCACCTCACCGCCCATCCCGAGACCGCCAATCTGATCCGGCGCGCCTGGCGCATCGCCGAGTTCCTCCAGGCGGACTGCATGGCCGTGCATGTGCGCTCCACCTCCGCCCGGCTCAGCCCCGGGGAAACCGAGGCCATCGAGCACCACCTGCGCTTCGCCCGCGATCTGCACATCGAAACCCGCGTGATCGAAGGCGACAGCGAGGCGGAAACGTTGGTCGGCTTCGCGCGCCTCAGCCATGCCACGCAAATCTACATCGCCCGTCCCAAGTACAAGCCCTGGCAGCGCCTCTTCACCACCAACGCCGTCCACCAGATCGTCCGCCTGGCCCCCGATCTCCGCCTCATCATCGTCGCCGAGCGCCACGCCGCCCACCCCGCGCCAGCTTGAAGCGGGCAGCCATCTCCGCCGCCCGGTCGCAGTCCCGTTTCGAGATGACCGTTGATGCAATTCATCCTCAGCTATTTGCCAATCGATCGGCCCAGAGTCTCCAACTCATCTCCAGATAGCTCATGCTCGTCGGTGCGGATCTTCCGTCCGTCCGCCAACGAAAAGTACGCATAGGTAGTCGGTGCGTCGCAACAACCAGCCCTTTTCACCCTATACAGGTTGCCAGCGACAACTTCCCCGCTCTCTCCAGGCTCTTGAAACCTCCACCTCACGTTCTCGCCGTCCAGTGCTTCGACGGTAACCATAGCCTCTGCGGGGCCCTCAATGCCTTCTTCCAGGTCCACGAAGAAGGATTCCCGAAGCACCAAAGCCTCGCGACCGGAGCCGTGGGGTGTCAGGATATCAACCGCAGTGAATCGCTTGTTCCGCATGATGACATGTTGCTCCATGCCTTTGACCTTGAACTCCACGCTCGACAATGCGGAGTGGCGGTCTGAAGGCAGGCTGATTCCGACAGTGCCCTCAAGGATAAAGAACTCCGCAATGAGAGCGCTGAGAACAACGGAGCTGATGACGAAAACTCGTTTGGTGGCAAACCTCTTGAACTGCATTTACTGATTCCTCGCCATTGAAATATGCCTCACTCCCGATCGCACGGAAACACACGCAGTTACAAACTATTCTCGGCGTTTTCGTGTCTGACTAAGAAGCCCACCATCTTCTGGCCAGAGAAGTGCTTAAAAACCATCCTAAGCCGCAGATGAACGCCGATAAACCCACTCAAAGCACCTTGCTTTTGCTTATCGGCGTTCATCTGCGGCCATTAGT
>PMEV01000288.1 GCA_003154855.1 Bryobacterales bacterium | reverse complement strand
GAGGTCCACCTGGTGGCGGGCGTGCAATTGAACCGCGCTCACGGCAAAGACAACGTTGCATGGCTATTCAGTCCGGCGGGAGAATTGTTGGCCGAGTACCGTAAACAGCACATGGTTCCCTACCTGGAGAACGACCTGACACCGGGAAATGTAGAGCTGGTGGGTACCATCGACGGCGCGCGCTTCGGGCTGGCGATCTGCCGCGATATGATCTTCACCGCCTTCGGACGCCGCTACGGGCAACTGGGCGTTTCCGCCATGCTGGTTCCCGCCTGGGACTTCTATCGGGACGCCTGGATGGCCTCCGGCGTGGCGGCGCTACGCGGGGTGGAGAACGGGTACGCGGTGGTTCGGGCGGGTCGCGAGAGCTACCTGAACGTCAGCGACCGGTACGGCCGCACCCTGGCCCGCCGGCGAAGCGCCAATCTGCCAGGCAGCAGCCTGCTGGCGGACCTCCCGCTCGCTCCGGCCGTTCCCACTTTCTATGCGCGCCACGGCGATGTCTTCGGCTGGCTCTCGGTAGTGGCGGCGTTTGTGGTCCTTCTTCAGCCCGCGATCTCCAAGCGCCTCAATGCGCGACCCAAGTAGCCCCGGCCACATCCCGCCCCCCTAACTCCGTGCAAAAACCGCGTAGCGGGCGGTGCTCCGGTACCCCATTCTCTGATACAGGTGCAATCCCTCCGTGCTGGATTGCAGCACGCTGCGCGCCAGCCCGGATTCCGCGTGCGCCTCGTCTAGCGCGCGCCGCATCACGGCTTCGCCATAGCCTTTGCGCCGGTACTGCGGCAGCGTGCCCACCGAGTAGACTCCGATCGCGCCGCCGGCCACCAGAGTCGCCGCCGTGGCCACCGCGACGCCCTCCCGGTAGGCCACCCAGCCCGTGAATCCGCCCAGCCAGGTCTGCTTGGATTCGTAGATCTGGCGNNGTCCGGGCGTCGCCCACGCGCTGGAACTCCAGCTCCGGCGCCGGCCGCAACGGCGGCTCGAGGCTCGCGGCCTCCATCCCCGGCAATTCCATCACCAGGTGCAGCCCCTGTCGAGAGCAGGTTTCCGCCGCCTTCGACCGCACCGGGCCCGCCAGCCAATCCCGGCACACCCACAGCGACCAGGGCAGCGCCCGCGCGGCGTAATACGCAGCCGTCGTCCGGACGCACTCCTCCAGTTCGGTCACGCTCCCCACCGGCGCGGTGAGAATCGCCCCGTTGAACATGGCGAACCCGAGCCCCGAGGAGCACACCGCAATGCCCGGGAAAGCGCGCACGTCCCCAGCGGCCCCGGCGCGCGCGAAAACGGCCAGCATCTCGCGCAGATTGCTCTCCATGGCCTGGAAACCCGGCACTCCCGTATCACAGCAGAGTCAGCGGATCGACGTCAATCACCAGCGCCGTAGCCGGCCACTTGCTCTCCAGCGCGTAGCGCCGCAGCCGGTCCAGCGTCTCCTTGAGCGCCTTGCGGCTGGCGGCCTTGATGAGCAGTTGATAGCGGTATTCGCTCTTCAAACGAGCTACCGGCGCTTCGGCCGGACCCAAAATCTTCAGTTGCTCCGGCGGCGGCGTGAGCAGCGAGCCCAATTCGCCGCTCAATCGCAGCGCATCCTCCTGGCTCGCGCTACGCACCAGCACGTTGGCCAGCGCGCTGAACGGCGGATACCGCATCAGCCGCCGGAAATGCAGCTCCTTTTCGTAGAACTTTTCGTAGTCCTGCGCGGCGGCGAAGCGGATGGCGTAGTGCTCCGGGTTGATGGTCTGCACCAGCACTTCGCCCGGCAGGTTGCCGCGCCCGGCCCGCCCCGCCACCTGTGTGAGCAATTGGAAAGTGCGCTCGCCGGCCCGGAAATCGGGCATTCCCAGGCCCACGTCGGCCGAAATCACCCCCACCAGTGTGACGTTCGGGATGTCGTGCCCTTTGGCGATCATCTGCGTGCCCACGAGTATGTCGTAGCCGCCCTCCCGGAAGCCCGCCAGGATGGTCTCGTAGGCCCGCTTCCCGGTGACCGTGTCGCGATCCATGCGCGCCACCCGCGCCGCCGGGAATTCCCTGTGCAGCTCCTCCTCGACCCGCTCCGAGCCGATTCCCAGGAAGTGTATGTGTTCGCTGTGGCACTTGGGACAGTGCGTCGGAACGCGCTCGGCGTAATTGCAGTAGTGGCACAGCAGCCGGCGCTCGCGGCGATGGTAGGTCAGCGTGACCGCGCAGTTGGCGCACTGCACCCGCTCGCCGCAGGACCGGCAGGCCACGAAGCTCGAGAACCCCCGCCGGTTCAGCAGCAGCATGGTCTGCTCGCCGTTCGCCAGGCGCACCCCAATGGCCTCGATCAGCCGCCGCGAAAACGTGCTCTGCTTGCGCGTTTCCAGGAACTCGGTCCGCATGTCCAGGATCGCCACCTGCGGCATGGGCCGCCGCTCGATGCGCTCGGGCAGCTCCAGCAGCTTGTACTTTCCGCGCTCCGCGTTGTAGCGGCTCTCGAGACTCGGCGTCGCCGACCCCAGCACCACGCAGGCNNATCAGTCCCAGCTTGCCCACCGGCGCGAACACGCCCGAGCGAGTCCCCACCACCACCCCCGCTTCGCCCGCGCGTATCCGCCGCCACTGCTCCGCGCGCTCCGAGTGGCCGAACGCCGAGTGCAGAATCGCC
>PMEV01000050.1 GCA_003154855.1 Bryobacterales bacterium | reverse complement strand
GGCAGCAGGATCGCATCGAGCATCGTGTTCACGCTCTCGATCAGCTTGCGGTCGTCGCCTTCGAACTGGTCTACCTTCCCGCGCTCGCCGAGGCGGCCTGCGCGCGAGGCTTCCACCAACCGGAGTATCTCCTCCAGCAGATCGTTCGTTTGCGTTGTTACTGGACGGTCCAAAACGGCGGCGCCGGTGGACGGGTTTCGGCCGGGAGGAATTCGCCGGCCGTCGTTTGCTTGTTTTGCCATGGTCTTTGCTCCTTCGTCTTCCTTTTGCGTTATTTGCGATGCGTCACCGACGCCCGATTCTCGATCCGTTATTGCCTTCCGACGGCCGGCTGGCTGCCGGCGGCCATCCTCTGCGATTCACGCAGCCTCTGGTTGCAGTGCTCCATCAGCGGAGCGCCGTGTCCGAAGTAGATTCGCCGGACATCGCGAGCACACAGCTTCTCGAATGCCCCGAGGAATCCGGCCTCATAAGTCCCCGTTGGCGACGTGATCAGCAGAGGGGAGTCGCCGGCGAAAAGCACGCCCTCTGCCTGGTTGTATAGGCAGATCGAGTCGCTGCTGTGACCCGGTGTGTGAATCACCTCGAAGTACCCGTCGCCCATTTTAATCGTGTCCCCATCGCGCAGCAGACAACCGACGCCCTCGATACTTGGCGAAAACGCGAACACTTTGGGGTGGAATGCATCACGAACCAGCGGCAGCAACGCGCAGTGGTCGGAATGGCTGTGCGTCAGCACCACCTGTTCGACGGGCCATTTACCAATCCCGGTGGGAGCACGGCCGATGCTCGCCAGGATGGCCGGGTCCTGCCCCACATCCACGAGTGTGTTGACATCCTCGATCCGGCTCGCATCGCCGAGTACCAGGTACACCTGGGAGGTATAGAGTTCGCCACTGTTTTCCAATGTCACGATCCGCATTCGCCAACCTCTACTCTGCGGAACAACTGCCCGTCGGGAATCACCCGCTGGAATAGTGAGGCGAGTTCCGGCGGCATCTCCTGCGTCTGCTCAGTGGCGAAGAAGACCGCCGGGCGCCAACGCCCGGTGGAACATGCGCAGCACCTCGATCCTCTCCGGCGGCAGGAAGTGGAGCAGCACGTTCTTGCACAAGACCAGCGAATATCCTTGGCCGATTTCCTGGAACGACAGGAGATCGTGCCGCTGATAGGCGACGGGCCGGCGGATGGTGTCGATCACGCGAAGGTATCCCGGCTTGTCCGCCGGTTCGAAGTATTTTTCGACGATCCCCCCGGGCACCCGCTCCAACTCGTCTTTGGGATATTCTGCCGTCTCGATCATCCGGGCGAACTGGCCCGAGCTTTCGACATCGGTCGCATCGATGCGGAGGTTTTTGAAGGCGAAATGCCCCATCCGTTCGGCAAACATAATGGAAAGTGTATAAGGCTCCTGCCCCATCGCCACACCGGCATCCCAAACGCGGGGATGACTGCGGCCGGACAAGACGGGGAGGAGATGCTCTACTACCCGCTCCAGCACTTGTTGGTCGCGGAAGAAGAAAGTGAAGGCCATCTTTTAGAACCTCCCCCCACGCTGGCGTGGCGCCGATGATCCGAAGGCTTTCCCCGGCAGTGGCGCGCACTCCCCTGGCATTAGCAAGGGTGCGATCGCGGGGTGGCGCGCGGACGAGGGCGTCTGCCCCACGTTGGACCGGTCGAGCGTCGTCGAGCATTCGGCGAAACGGGACACTAAGCTGGCCTCCCGGCGGCGAGATCCACGGTTCGCTCCGCATCGAGAACCAGCAGCAGCCGGTCTTTCAACTTGTAAACGCCGCGGATGAGCTCTCTCGCCGCGGGGTCGAGGTTCTCCGGCGGCCGCTCGTAGGTGGCGGCATCCACATCCAGCACGTCTCCGATCTCATCGACCAGCAAACTTACGGCGCCATCCTCGGTGCGGACCACCATGTTCATCGGCGTCTGGTCTCCGGCGCGCGGCGGCAACCGGAGCCGCCGCCGCATATCGATGGCGGTGACGATTTGGCCGCGCAAGTTGATCAGCCCCTCGATCACATCCGGCGCCAGGGGCACGCGCGTCATCTGCTGGAAGCGCAACACCTCCTGCACGCGCAGCACGTCCACGCCAAAGAACAAGTCCGCCACGAAGAAGGTGGCGTACTGCCCGCTGGCCTGCGCCAGTTCGGTTTTCGCGGTTGCGGTATCGCCCGCCATCGGTTATTTCTCCTTTCCCGCGCCGGCCGGCGCCGGCTCGAGGGAAGCCAGCGCCGCGGCCAGCCGCGCCACCGACTCGAGCATGGCCTCCCGGTCGAACTTCACCTGGCAATCCTGGAAATCCACGCTTTGGCCGGCGCGCGCGCGCATCTGCTCGGCCGTGTCGGCCAGCGCCAGCATCGGGATGCCCTCCCACTCCGGCCGGCGGCGCATCGCCTCCAGCAAAGCGAAACTGCCCTTGGGCGGAAGATCCAGCGCCGCCACCACGATGTCCACCGGCTGCTGCTCCAGCCCGCGGATCGCCTGGTCCAGATTGGCCGCCTCCAGCACCCGGTAGCCGGCCATGTCCAACCCGGCCCGGATCAGGCCCCTCGAGAAGGCCGAGCCTTCGGCGAGCAGGATTCTGCTCCCGGGCGCGGACCCGCTTCCGCCCTGGAACCACCCCCCGGCGGCGCTTCGAATCACGTAGTTGAGATCCAGGAAATCCGCTACCCGCTTGCCCACCACCGCCGAGCCCAGCAGGCCTTGACGGCTCCCCTGCTGGCGCACCGTGACCACCTCTTCGGCGACGTCCAGAATCTGGTCGACCATCAGACCCACGCTGCGGTCGCCGTCGTTGAAGACAATCACCTGCGCCGGATCGGCCGCCGGGCCACCCTCCGGCGCGCCCGCCTCCAGCACCGCCCGCAGAGGAATCAGGGGCAGGATGCGGTTCCGGTATTGCACCACCTGGCATCCGCCCGCATGCTCGATGGACGATTGCGGGAATTCCTCCAGCCGGGCCACCAGGGAAAGTGGAACCGCCAGGCGCTCGAAGCTGCCCGCCCGGAACAACAGCAAGCGCTGCTGTTCGGGCCCCGACTGCGTCTTCTTTTCCTTCGCCCCGCGCGCCTGTTCGCGGGATTCCACCAGTACCCCGGAACGTTGGCCGATTCCCAGCACGTCCAGGATCAGCACCACGTGGCCGTCTCCCATGATGGTCGCTCCCGCGTAGCAGTTCAGCCCCTTCAGTTGTTTGCCCAGCGGTTTGACCACGATGTCCTGGGTATCGTTGATGCCGTCCACCACCAGCCCAAACTGGTGGTCCTCGGCCTGCAATACGACGATGTTGACCACCCCCGTGGTGGTGTCGCTCTCGATGCCCAGAACCTCGTTCAGGTAGGCGATCGGCAGCAGGATGCCGCGGCGCCGGTACACCCGCGTGCCATGAATCCGTTCGATCTGTTTCTGGCCCGCCTCGCCCTCCAGCCGGATCAGCTCCAGCAGGCTCACCTGCGGAATGACAAACCGTTCTCCATGTCCCGCTCCCTCCCGCGGGATGGAGCGCGAATTCCCCACCGTCACCACCAGGCCCGGGATGATCGCCAGCGTCAAGGGGATCTTCAGTTTCAGGGTGGTTCCTTCTCCGCAGCGGCTGGTCAGATCGACCACCCCCCCGATCCTCTCGATGTTGGACTTCACCACGTCCATGCCCACCCCGCGGCCGGAGACGTTGGTCACCGTCTCGGCGGTGGAGAACCCCGGCACGAAGAGCAGATTGAGCGCTTCCCGGTCGGTCATCCGCGCGACCTGTTCCGGTCCCGCCAGCCCTTTCTGGACCGCCTTGGCCTTCACTCGATCCACGTTGACGCCCGCCCCGTCGTCGATGATCTCGATGGTGACGTGCCCTCCTTCGTGATAGGCCCGCAGGGTCAGCGTGCCCTGGGCCGGCTTGCCGGCGCGCACCCGCGCCTCCGGCGGCTCGATGCCGTGGTCGCACGAATTCCGTACCAGGTGCACCAGCGGGTCCTTGATCGCCTCGATGATGGTCCGGTCCAGCTCCGTCTCGGCGCCCACCATTTCCAGCCGCACCTGTTTGCCCAGCGCCACCGCCATGTCCCGCACCACCCGCGGCAAGTTGTTCCACACCACGCCGATGGGTTGCATGCGCGTCTTCATGACGCCTTCCTGCAACTCGGTGGTAATCAGGTTCAGCCGCTGCGCGGTCACGTTGAGGGTGGCGTCCTCCCGCTCGGTATTGAACTGCAGGATCTGATTGCGGGTCAGCACCAACTCGCCCACCAGATCCATCAGCTTGTCCAGCAGCACCACGCCCACCCGGATGTTGGCGTCCGCCACGGCGGAGGATTTCGCGGCCTCCTCCTCCGGCTTCGCGCCCTCGGGACGCTCCGCAGGCGCCGGCGCCTCCGGATGCTCCGCCACGGGGACAGGCGGCGCGGCGGTAACCGGCGGGCTGTCGGCGCCGGCCTTCGACTCCGCCATCGCACGCAGCCGTTCCGTGAGCTCCTCGAATTGCTCTGGCCCTTCTTCCCCACTGGCTTCGATCGAGGCCAGCACCTTGCGGGTCGCGTCCACGGTCTCCAGAATCAGGGACACCAACTGCGGACTGAGTTCCCGCTCGCTGTCGCGCAACTGGCTCAGCAGAGTCTCCGCCTGGTGGCTGATCCTTTCCAGGGTCGAAAACGCCAGGAAACCGCAGGTCCCCTTGATGGTGTGCATGGTCCGGAAGACGCTGGCCAGCAGCTTGGCGTCCTTCGGGTGTTTCTCGAGTTCGACCAGATCCCGATCCAGACGCGAGAGGTTTTCATGACTCTCGACTAGAAACTCACGAATCACATCCTGATCGTCCATGCCCTTGTTCTCCAGTGAGCCCTAACGCTACCCGCCGCCGATCCTTAGACGTCAACATCGCCTGCTCGCTTTCTATCGGCTGGCGGTTGGAATTGCTTTAGCCCGTCCTCCGAAAACCGGCAGTCCCCACGCCAACAACACCTCCGTGCCCGCCACGAACACTTCCGGCGCGGAACGGGTTAGAATCCATTCAGGATGGAATTATCGGTCGATTGCCTTCCTGGAAGCCCACGCCGGGGCGCCGCTCCGGTCGTGCTGATTGTCGTGCTGGCCTTGGTGGCTATCGGCGCCGGGGTGGCCCTGTATCTGAACTGGCTCTGGAGCCGCCAGCAGACCGCGCCCCCCGCGCTGACCGAGGATGCCCGCTTCTATGTCCGCAACGGCTTCCTCCAGCTCAGCGAAGTCGAGATGAACGCCAAGGAGAACTTCGCCCAGCAGACCCTCGTCGAGATCACGGGCAAGATCGCCAATGCGGGAAACCGCAACGTCCAGTTGGTGGAGATTACCTGCGTGTTCCAGGACGCCTACGGGCAGGTGGTCCTGCGGGAGCGCCTGCCGATCGTGGGCGCGCGCCTGGGCGGCCTCAAGCCCGGCGAGACTAAGGCCTTCCGCCTGCCCTTCGACGCCCTCCCGCAGAGCTGGAACCAGACCCTGCCCCAACTGGTGATTGCCCGCATCGTTTTCGGCTGAGCGCCGCGCTGAACTACCCGGCGGCCGCGAACGCCAGGTACATTTTCAGGAACGAGAGCGCCGTAAGCAGCACGCACCCATACGCCGCCACGCGCCAGAACCGCTCGCCCCAGGTCTCCACCAGCTTCGGCGTGCCCGCCAGGTACGCGCAGCAGAATCCCGCGGCCAGCCCGCCGATGTGCGCGTAGTTGTCGATTCCGGGCAGCATCACCCCGAACAGCAGGCAATAGATCGCCCAGCGCACATATTGCCCCCGCATCGCCGCCCCCGTCCGCGACTCGCCCCGCACCCCTAGCGCGATCATCGCGCCGATCAGCCCCATCAGCCCCGCCGAGGCCCCCACGGAGAGCGAATTACTAAACCAGAAGCTGGCCAGAAATCCAAACACGGTGGACACGAAGTAGAACACCAGAAAGCGGCTGGAGCCGTAGCTCTCCTCCACCTGCGCGCCCAGGTCGAACAGCACCCAGGAATTCATGGCGATGTGCAGCAGGCCGCCGTGCAGGAAGCCCGCCGTCACCAGCCGCCACCATTGGCCATCCAGAACCATCGCCTCGCGATACTTGGCGCCAAAAGCGAACAGCGTGAGCCCGTCGATCCCCCACAGTGCATCCGCATGGCCCGCCCGCATGCCGTATATGACGGTGGCCGCGAACAGCCCGAAGTTGATCAGCAGGATCATCGCCGTAGTGAAATGCGTGTGCGGGATCAGCCCGCCCAGAATCTCCCCCGGCTGCCGCCGGTCCACCGCGCGCGGCCCCACCCTCGTCTCGCAGTACGGGCAGACGCGGTCGCTGCTCTGGATAAAGGCCCGGCACTGCGGGCACATGCGCCGTGTTTCCATCTCCGTTCTCATTGTAGCCGACCCCCTGTCGAGGCAAAGTAGAAATGTCCTATTTTGGAGCAGTCAGAAGGTGCCGCCGTCTCCCGCCGAAGGCCTGCCATTCCCTCCTGCCCGATTCTCTTGCATCGCGGCCAGCCGTCAAGGCTTCCCTCCGGCGCAAAGGCAGGCGGCCTTGACGGCGCCAGGCCGCGATGCGCAGAGAATTCCTGAGAGGAGGGAATGGCAGGATTCGGATCGCTGGGGCTCCTCAAAATAGGACATTTCTACTTTGCTCCGACACATTGTAGCCGACCCCCGTTCGCTCCCTGGGCGCATCTGGTAGAATTGTCTTCCGATGCCGAAAACAGAACGGGAGCATCGCCAGGACATCGTGGACGTGGGCCGCATGGTCTGGCAAAAGGGCTGGGTTGCCGCCAACGACGGCAACATCAGCATTCGCCTCGACCAGGACCGCGTGCTGTGTACGCCCACCCAGGTCTGCAAGGGCATGATGCACCCCGACGACATGATCGTCTGCGACATGCAGGGCAACAAGATCTCGGGCACCCGCGAGCGCACCTCCGAGATGATGCTGCACCTCACCGTGTACAACCTGCGGCCCGACGTCCGGTCGGTGCTGCACGCCCACCCGCCGGTGGCCACCGGCTACGCCGCCGCCGGGCGCTCTCTGAATCTCGCGCTGCTGCCCGAGGTGGTGATCGGACTGGGCTGCGTTCCCCTCGCCGGCTACGGTCTGCCCGGAACCCCCGAGCTGACCGAGCCCATGCTGCACTTGATTCCCAAGTACGACGCCCTCCTCATGGGCAACCACGGAGCCGTCTGCTACGGCGAGGACGTCTTCAAGGCCTTCTTCCGCATGGAGACCGTCGAGCACTTCGCGCGGATTTCCCTGGTCACCGAGCTGCTCGGCGGCGCGCAGGTGCTGCCCAAGCAGGAGGTGGCCAAATTGCTCGAAGCGCGCACCCGCTACGGTATCCAGACCCGCGCGGGCATGGAATCCGGCTGCCCGCTGGCCGCCGAAGACATGGGACAGGAGCGGTTTCAGGTCACTCGCGATGAGCTCGTCGCCCTGGTCGACGAGGCGGTGCGCGCCCGCAAGTAGGCGCCAGGAGGTTGTATGGGCGAAGCTTTGGGAACGATCGAGGCCGCCAAATAGAGCGGAAGAAGGCCCTCATGATACTGGCCCGCGTTGTGGGTACGGTGGTTGCTACACGGAAGGATCCCCGCCTCGAAGGCAAGAAACTGCTGGTCCTCAAGCCCGTCTCCCCCCAGGGCCAGGACGAGTCCGGCTACGTCGTCGCCGTGGATACGGTGGGCGCCGGTTTTCGCGAGACGGTGCTGGCCGTCGCCGGCAGTTCGGCCCGCATGGCCGAGGGATGTAAGGACAAGCCGGTCGACACCGCCATCGTCGGCATCGTCGACACGGTTACTCTGGACGAGAAGAGGTAGGCGCCCATGTATCTCGGCCGCGTGGTGGGCCGCCTCTGGGCGACCATCAAGAACGAGAACCTGACCGGCCAGCGGTTCCTGGTCGTCCAGCCGGTCACCCCCGAACTCCAGGACCGCGGCCGGCCGCTCGTCTGCACCGACGCAACCGGCGCCGGCGCGGGCGAACTCATCTACTGGGTACGGGCCCGCGAGGCCAGCTACGCGCTGCTGCCCGGCGAAGTTCCCACCGACTCGACCGTCGTCGGCATCGTCGACAGCGTGCACGTGAAGAGGTCCTGATTCATGCTCATTGGGCGCGTAATCGGCCAGTTGGTGGCCACCCGAAAACACCCCAGCCACGAGGCCCTCAAGCTGCTTCTGGTCCAGCCCCTCCATCTCGACGGCAGCGACCGCGGCGATGCCATCGTGGCGGTGGACTCGGCGGATGCCGGCATCGGCGACCGCGTGCTGCTCACCACCGAGGGTTTCTGCGCCATGAGCGCCGTCGGCCGTTGGCCCTCCAACCCTATTGACGCGGCGATCCTCGGCTTGGTCGACGAGATCCAACTGATCCCCGGCGTGACTCCCTAGCCGTTCCTTGGCGTAGCTGGCCAGCAGAGGGCCCCCTTACCCCGCCCTCAACGATTCAACGCCCGTCTCGATCGTATACCCACCAGTTCGGTTCCCAGATCGCCGCCCTGCCTGATCGGCAACGCAAAAACGGCGCGACATATTCCCCTTATGGGCGGGATGTAGCCGCCGCTTTAGACGCTGTAGCGCCGGCGGTCTTGCCGCCGGTGTCTGGAGTTTCTACATTGGTGGGGCAGGCCCAGGGCCTGCGCCGGCCTCGCAGGCCGCCCGCCCGGCACTGGACCACGCATATCGCTCCGGTCTTGCGGCGAGTAGGGCTGTTACCGGGTGGCCTTCGATGTACCGTTGGATG
>PMEV01000186.1 GCA_003154855.1 Bryobacterales bacterium | reverse complement strand
GTAGTAGTATCCGAAGCCAAACCCCGCGCCCATGCCCTGCACAGGCCCGGTGATCCACAACGGCCAGCCGTTGGCGCCCGTCTGCCCGCCCACCGGCAAGCCGGGGAAGACCCGGACGCCAACCGAGTTCACCGGCCCGGCGTAGAGTGCCTTCAACGTAGCGATCTCAGGCGAGGTGAGGCAGGCGTCGCTCTCGGCGCCCTGGCAGAGCAGGCTCGATGGCTCGAAGTTGCATCTCCGCGGATCTTCGATTACCCCATCCACCACGCCATCCAGCCCGTCGCACGCCGCCAGCGCGGCCGCTTCGATCGCGGGCAGCTTCGAGGGCGAAAGATAATTCGCTGCCAGCGCCAGGTTGTCCCAGACCATTCCCGAGAATAGATGCGTCATGAAGTTCGCGGACGAGCCGGCGATAATTCCATCGTAGTCGGCCGCGTAGCGCTGGGCCTCCATCAGCCCCTGCCGTCCGCCATTCGAGCAGCCACTGAAATACGAGTGGTTGGGCCCTTGCCCATAGAACGCGGCCACGATGGCTTGCCCCGTCTGCGCCGTCAGGTGGATCGCGCGATAGCCGTAATCGACGACCTTCTCCGGATGCCCCAGTGCCCAACTCGCATCC
Source organism: Bryobacterales bacterium (assembly GCA_003154855.1). Taxonomy (GTDB): domain Bacteria; phylum Acidobacteriota; class Terriglobia; order Bryobacterales; family Bryobacteraceae; genus Fen-330. The sequence continues at coordinate 7,953 of PMEV01000186.1, read as the reverse complement.
AGCGCGCCCAGCGAACCCGCCGTGTGGCCCGTGTCGGTGGACGCGGCCGCATAGGAATGACTGAGCGCATCGCCGATCTTCCCGTAATTGATGGTCCCGCCAAAACCGCCGTTGTCGGCGCCCGCGAACTTCCCGTTCCATCCCGAGCCCGGCATCCAGACCTCGAATTGAATATTGGAATCCGCGGTCGGCCGGATCGACCCGGCCACGCGGCAGAATGCGGGCAGGTTCGGAAAGCTCGTACCGTCGGGAGCCGTATACGGTCCAGCAGCTACGGAAACCGCGGTCGTGATGGTCGTGTCGGGGAGAGAGAGACTTGCCAGTCCTCCGCAAGTGTACGCCGCGAGCAGCCGGCCGACGCTCACCAAGCCTATGCACAGTACCAGACCCTTAGTCATTCTGACTAGTCAGTATACGACGCAGGTGCTCTGCACGCAGCCCCAGGCTCTTCAACTGGCGCTATTTCGCGATATCGGAAGCAAGGGGCGCGCCCTTCCCGAACGAAAGCCCAGTCTTGAACTTCATCGGCCAAGTTCGGCAGGCGCTGGACCGCCACATCCGTCCTCGCGCTTTACTCACTCCCCGGCGATTCCGGGATCTGCATCCGTCAGCTTGTAAGTTGAGTACACCGTGATACTCTCTCCCGGAACCTGGTCGGAAAGCTCCGGCTGCTCCGGCGACAAATCAAAAGAGCGAATAGGATTCATATGATAGCCGGGCGCGCCAACCGTCCATTCCATCACCTGATACTTGTACAGCACGCGAGGTCCATCCAGGCCCGCTGCGGCGACCCGGAGCCGTTTCGCCCCTCCACCGTGGTTCAGCACGTAGATGGTCAGGTTCCCCCGCGGGCTGCGCAACGCGGCGGCTGCAACCAACGGCGACTGCGTCTTCGTGTCCAGCACCGCGGAATGGCTCGCCATGAACCGGGTCAGGATTCCATAACTGTAGTAAGGCGCCGGCTCCGGAGCGACCCGTTTCAGGTAATCCCATTTTTGCGGATCGAACGTACGCACCAACTGCCATGCGCCATCCAGGTCCCCGCGATTCGTGAAACTCCACCGATTGAACCCGTCCACTCCCGCATTCAACCCGTCAATCACCTTCTCGGCATCGATCAGTTGGTTTGCGTAGCTGGCCGGGCTGGTCGTTGTGGGATTGGTGAACGGTTCGCCCCCCGCCCAGCTTCCGAATTCGGACAGGAAGAATGGAATCCCGCGGGCGTGCGCGCGGTCGGCCCACACACGCTCCATCCCGGCGTCGGCGGTAAAAGAATAGTCGTGTGCATCGTGCGCGCCCACCGCCGGGTCGCTGAAATCGAACTCCGGGTGCTCATCGTAAAGGCTCCAGTCGGGCCCCGACAAGGCAACGCCCGGCAAACCGCGGCGGTCCAATTCGGCGCGCACGGCACGGAGTGCCGGCATCAGCGCGGCGGGGTGGCCGTCCGCCCCGTTCCACCATCCCCAACCCATACCCGGCTCGTTGGTCATGCAAAACCAACGAATCGAGGTGTAGCCGCGGTCCTTTACGAGGTGCTCGAGGAGCGCCCCAACCCCCACCGCGAAATCCGGAACCGATTTCGGAGCGCTGGCCAGACGGCCCGCGGCCGGAAATGCATTCCACTCGACGTCCTGCCACATCTGGGTGAGGAATACCTCGGCATGGAGTTCCCGGCAGATATCGAGGATGCGATACAGTGTGCGCATCTCGTCGCTGTCCCAGTCGAAGCGGCCGCGCTCCGGCTCGTACATTCGCATGGAGACCTCAACCCGGATAAAGTCGAGTCCCAGCCAGCCGGCGTGGCGCCGCAAATCGTTCCACGCCTCGCTATACTCCAGGGGAGGATTGCCGCCCCAGCCGCTCCCCCGAGAGTTACGATTGGCCCGATTCAGGTCCTTGTACCAATACGCGGTCTGCCCCATAGCGTGCCACGAAGCGCCAGCGCCGCCGGCCATGACATGTACCACCCGGCCGGCGTTCACCTCGATCTGAACGGGCGCCTGCGCCGCTGCCCACGCCGGCAGCAGCACGGCTGCCAGCGCATGAAACAGCCGAAAAGAGCCGAACATCTTGTCTCCCGGTAACTATCTCCGACGCCGCCCGGTTTCCAGCCCCACTCTAGCCCGCAGGTTGCTCCACGGCCGGGGCAGGGGCCGTCTTCTTCGCCGTCTTCACCACCGGTTTCTCGACCGGAGCGCTCTTCTTCACCGTCTTTGCCGGCGCTGCCTTCTCGACAGCGGCCTTCTTGCGAGCGATCTTCTTCGGTGCGGCTTCGGCGCGCTTCAAAGCCCACCGCTTCTTCGCAGCCGCTACGATGGCCTTTCTTCCGGCCGCGGAGAGCCGCCGTTTGGGTTTCGGTGCTTTCGGCGTGGCTGGCTCGGCTTCGCCCCGGATCTTGGCCCACCGGCGCCGTTGGGCTTCCTTCATCCGGCGTCGAGTCGCAGCGGAGAACTTCCTGCGCTGGCGTGGAGCGGCTTCCGGCGTCGTAGCGCTCTGGCCGGGATGGCTGAATAGCATGGCTCGGACTTCGGCAATCTGAGCGTCGATGCGCCTCTTCTGGGTTTCGAGACCAGCAAGGGCGGCTTCCAGGATGGAGTGGTTGAATGTGATCATGTGGTTGAGTGTACACCGGCTCCGGGCTACGTGGGTACCCACTGAAGATCCCGCCGTAATACGAGAATGGGATCATGAACCCCGTGAGAATGGACAAGTGGCTCTGGGCCGCCCGATTCTTCAAGACGCGCACGCTCGCTGCACGGGCATGTGAACTCGGCAGGATTCAGTCCAACGGACAACCGGCCAAGGCTTCGCGCGAGGTCCGAGTCGGCGACCTGTTGCAGGTGAAGAACGACGGCGGCGACTTTCAACTGGAGGTCCTGCTTCTTAGCGAGATGCGCGGCCCGGCGGCGGTTGCGCAGACGCTCTACCGTGAAACAGAGGCCAGCCGGGAGTTGCGGCTGAAGCTGGCAGAAGAGCGAAAAGCGATGCCGTATTTCGAAGTGTCGCGGGAGTGCAAACCATCCAAACGCGATCGCCGTCAAATAGACCGGTTGCGGGGAAGAGTGTAACCGGCTAGTGTAGTGCGGCATGCANNCGACGCGGCACGCAAGAGTGCATGCGCCACAAAAAGCCTCTCTGGCAGCGTCCTGCATATAGGCCCTCAATTGCGCAGCACTACGCTAGTCGCTCTGTTTGCGCTGGAAGACGAGGGTGATCGGCTTGCGCTCCGGCCTCGCGACGATGACCGTCATGGTGCCATCGGGAGAAAGCGCGTAGCTTTCCAAAGTAATCGCGCCGGATTGCGTCGTCGTCACCTTCAGGATGTCGTGATCCCACCTGGTCTTGCTCTTGAGGTCTTTGCCGGTGCGAATCGTGGCGCCGTGCTCGCTGTCGGTCATGTCCTTGTAGAAGAAGGTCTCGGCGGCGCCTTCATACACGAAACTGCGAGAGACGATGATGATGCCCTCCCGATCGGCGATCGTCACGGTGCCGGTTTGAACCACCGGCTGGCCGGCAAAATCGCTCGTGGCGGGCACCAGCGTCCAGGTGCCGTTCAGGGCGCTGTGATCCCGCGCGAAGGCGGAGAATGCCAAGAGGAGGGTCGCAAAGACGGCTCCGGCGATTGCAGTAGTTGAATATGTCCTCATCATTTCCTTCCAGGGGCTACCGGAATGTTTAGAGCACGCGCGATGCCGTTCAGTTGAATGCGGCGATGCAGGCGGAATCCGAGGAACTGGCGAAGGTCGGAGCAAAGACTGCACTCGTTGTGGCGGATTCTGCACGCGGCTTTCCGAGCGGACGTCGCACCGGACTCAAAGTGAAGCGGCTGTCAGGGCCGGCCCGCGCACGGCTGCGGCCGCGATCCTTAGCGATCGGTAGCAGTTCGTTCGCGGAGAGGCCGGCTGAGTGCGATGGGCGCGAGCTGTTGCGTCGAAGACGGCGGGGCGGCGATCTGAGGCGAAAGTCCCCTCTCTTTATCGCGGCGGTCGGGCTGCTTGACCAGCAGCGGGCCCAGCGGCGAGGGACGCCCGGCCGCCGCCCATACGGACTCCGTCACGCTCTTGCCGTTCTTCAAGTCGATCAATTCCAGTCGAAAGCTCACGTCGGGGGTGGAGGGGCTGTACACCAGACTGCCGGTGCGGAGCTGGCCCAGATCGACATTCAGGGTCTGTTCCTCCCCCCCGTCGACGATGGACAGGGTCGCCTTCTGTGCCGTCGCGATGACGGAGGCAGTCCGATTCCAGCTCAACCGTAACTGGCCGACGGCGCGCTCGACCTTCAGCGCCAGCGCATGGTCCGCAAGAACGGGAGCCCGGGGGCCGGGACCACTCACGTTGTAGCCCGAGTACAGTACACCGCTCAGCGCCGCGGCCAGCAGCAGGATCCACACCGGGCGGCCGTTCCGTCGCGCCGCATGCCGCGCTGTGTCCGGTTCCAGGTGCGGCAGCGCGAGTAGCGCCTCCTGCGCTGGAGCCGGCTCGGGAGGAGCCATCGCCTCGTCCGGCGCACACAGGTTCACCGCGACCCGGTCCTCAGTCGCCGCCACGGAAGCCGGCGCGAGAGCCTGCTCCGCCCGAGCGGGAAAACAAGTGCCGGGCTGACTCCGCCGGAACGCGAATTCGATCGACGGGCGGGCCGGCCCATCTTCGCGCAGGAAGAAGCCGCCCAAACTCGGCTTCATCGAGAACGGCTTCACCAGCAGGACGAGCGAGTCCCGGCTGGGGAAGTATCTCTCGGTCAACGCGGCATCGTTGGCGTCGAGAGCCAGCTCCTTCCGCGTGTTGCTGCGGAAGAACCCGACCACCGACAGCGACTCCCGCGGCCGGGCGACGGCGGCCTCCAACCGCCTCTCGTCCTCCTCCGAGAGCTGGTACAACGGACCGCGGCTGTAGTCGCAGGCCACCAGTTCGTAATCCGTGATGGCGATGGCACGCGAGTCGCGCGAGACCTGGCCCAGCAGAAGCCCGCCGATTTCCGAGCCGCGGCTGGCGATTGATCGGAGGCTCTCCAGCGCTTCCCGTTCCAGCCGATCCATCGCCTCCAGGCTCAGCCGAATCGAAATCCCCGTCTCGGGAAGCTCCCACCGGCGGTAGTCCGGGTCTGCTCCAGCCGGCCCTCCTGGAGCGATCGGATTCTCTTGCGCCTCCTGGCGTTCGCAGAACACGGTCGCCGCACGGATGCGTTGGCCGACGCGATCTTCCGGGATGGACAACCCGATGGCCAGTTGCTGGACGGACTCTCCGCCTAGGAAACGCCGGTACAGGTGCAATGCAAACGGCTCGGATCGCATTGCGTTTCCGTTCCGTTTTTCTTGCATCTGGTCTAACATCGGCTCGCTCTCGTTTACAGGCCTGTAAGACACTAAGTGCTCATAGTTACATGGACTTGTCAATGCTCAGAGGTACCGTAAGAGTCCCGGTACCCGACCCCAGGTAGGAGTTCCGGTACGCCGCCGGGCGGGCCAGTACTGCACCCCCCTTCTTTGCGCCAGACACCGCCCCTCTCGCGAGGCGTGGGAGGCCCCCCCTTGGGAAGCCGAAAGCGGCACGCCAGAGGCGCGCGCGTCACGGCCCGCGTTCCTGGAGTTTCCACATTCGTGGGGCAGGCCCATGGCCTGCGGCGGCCTCGCAGGCCGCCCGCCCGGCGCTGGACCACGCATATCGCTCCGGTCTTGCGGCGAGTAGGGCTGTTACCGGGTTGCCTTCAATGTATCGTTCGATGCGCCGGAACTCATCACCGTCGCCCTGCGGCTCGCCTATCTTGGCGTCCCAGTGGCGACCTTCCAGGCCTTCAGCCGGTACCGGCCCGCATCGTCGTCCAACTGCGAGAGATTGAAGTCATAGTTGGCGTTGTTGTCGCCAGTGCGAGTCACGATAACATTGGCCGCGAAGTAGTACACCTTACCCGGCTCCGCGGTGAAGCTCGCCACATCGATGCTCTTCTTCAGCATGGGCAGCGCCGATTGCCAACTGACGCAGAGATGATGAACCCCCGGGTCCACCATCGCCGCGAAGTAAGAGTTGTTGTTGTTGGCGCCGGCCCAGGCTCCGTCCAAGCCGAAGCGGACGGTAGCGTACATGAATGGGCCGAGCATGTGATTCTCGTTTTCGATGAAGACGATCTGCGCCTTGCCGTCTGCCGGAGCGGCAGGCGGGGGTTGTTTGCTCTTTGTGGAGACGTCGAACTTGATCTTGTCGTCGCCGCAGGCATCCGGCAGGACGGTAGCCCGCGCTTGCAGGGCAAAGACGAGGGGTAGGTAGAGAAAAAGCGCGCTGAATCGTGGCTTCATAGGAGTTCTCCTGAGGGTTAGACACCTATTCAAACGTTTTAGTTACGCGATTCTTCTCCTTGTCGACCACCTTCTTCCAACGCCGACGATAACGCCGAAAACGACCAAGGCAGCCACCACCTGGCCTAAACCCGGTTTGCGATCTGACGGAGTGCCCTTAACGACGCCGATGCCACCACAATCCAGTGTAGTGCGGCCGCTAAGCCATGTGGGGCAGGCAATCTTGCCTGCAGCCGGCCTTCCGGCCGGCGAGACCCTCTGGAAAGCGGGTCCGCAGGCTGTAAAGCAAGCCCCACTTTCCATAATCACAATCGTCGTTCTGCGTGCCGCGGAACACTAGCAGCGCCTGCCACCACGCCCGGCCGACAAATCGCTGGACCCTTCGCGAGCCGTTACCGGTCGGACACGTCCGTGGCATCCGTTGTCTCCTTTCTCATTCGCAGCCGCAGAAGAGAGCGAGGCCGTGATCTCGCCTCTCGCACCTTAGCAATTCCGTTGTGCACATTTCAAAATGCGCAAGCTTCGGGACGCCACGCCACCACGAACAGGCCCGTCTCCAGAAGCCCGCAGTGACGGCATTTCGTAAATGTGGCTTGGAACCGGCTTCACAACCGCCGTGATCGGCGTGTCACGGGAGCGATGGGGTCCGAGGCGGTTGGAGGCGTCCCCTTTTTCGCCTGACCTTCCGCGGACGGTCCGATGAGGTCATCCGGCGTGGTTGGGGATCGGTAAGCTTCACCCCGGTCGTCAATACCGAGGACGCGGATGGAATCGGGTGGTTCAAGGCAGAAAAAGACCCGCCACTTGCCGACCCGCAGGCACAGTTCACCCGGACGGTCTTTGAGCGACTTCACATCGCCGTGGCCTGTCGCGGCGAAACGTACCAGGGCCGCATCGATCCGTGCCTGGACGACGCGATCGAGACGCGCCAGGTCGCGCACCGCGGCAGGGCGGAATACTACGCGGCGGATCGCAGCCCGAGCCGGCGCCGGACTTCCTCCAGCGGAACATCGTCGCCCGGTTCCGCACGGGCCAGATCGAGCTTGGCCGCGGTCTCGGCATCGATGATTTCCCGCTCACCCAGTTCCGCAAGAAAAGAAATAGCCACTTGCACCTCAGCGTCCGGAAGGGCATCCACGAGCGATTGAAGGCGGTCGCGATTGGAGGCCATGCTTCAACTATAGCTTCACGGGCGAACACCCACTTGCGGGGGCGAACATCTAGTGTTCGATGTGGAGTCCGGATCCACGCTGGCCATCCGCCGGGGAGCGCCACGGGCGCTATGTGTTGGGACGTGACCGGCGTATCACGGGAGTGAGATCCGTACTTGGGCCTCGATGTTGGCCCTCTATGCTCCCTCATGGAAACGGCGATCTGGAGGGCGTGCGTGAAGAACCGCACCTGCCGGAGAAAGAGCGCTGTCCGACGATAACGCCGAACGCGGCCAAGGCAGCCACCACGCGCCCAACCTTGCCCAGAGCCCTGCCCAGCTTGCCTTCTAGCCTGAACCCGGATTGCGATCCGATGGAGTGCCCTTAACGACGCCGATGCCGCCACAATCCAGTGTAGTGCGGCCGAAATCCTGCTGATCTTCACTAAGCCATGTGGGGCAGGCAATCCTGCCTGCAGCCGGCCTTCCGGTCGGCGAGACCCTCTGGAAAGCG
>PMEV01000253.1 GCA_003154855.1 Bryobacterales bacterium | reverse complement strand
CTTCCTCCAAAGCGCCCATGTGGCCGGCGGGAACGCTACGCGCCGTGACTCCCCAAGGCTGCAGCAATTCGTGGATCAGGCCCACAGTGCCGCCGTAGAGAGGCACGGTGTAGACGATCGTGCCGCCTGGGCGCAGGAAGGTGAGCAGCGCGCTCATGATGGCGGCCATGCCGGAATTGAAGACCGCAGCCGCCGTCGCGCCGGGCTCCAGCGGCGCGATCTGCGCTTCCAGGATCTCGGCGTTGGGATGGTTGATGCGGGAGTAAATCAGCTCGACGTTTTCGCCCTCGGCAGGCTGGGCCCGGCCGCTGGCGACATCGAAGGCGCGCTCGGCGGCCTGGGGAGTCGAGAAGACGTAGGTGGAGCTGCGGAAGACCGCGGGACGCGCGGAGCCAACCGACAGGCGCGGNNTTTGGGCCGGGGCTGAGTCATCGAGAGGCGGTTGGCAAAGGCAGGCGCGTTGGGGACGGTCTGTCCTGCGTTGCCGATGACAGGGCGTTGCCTCCCTGACACCCAAAGAGGGGAGACACCTAGGCAGGGCGCACTGATATTGACTTCTTTGTTGAACGGGAGGAGCATCATAAACGGGGCTGGAGGCCCGACGGATGGATCTGATGTCGATGGTAGGTCTGATCGTCGGCGTGATCGGCGGAGCCTTGGGTGCTTTTTCTATAATTGTCACGTGGAAACTCTACCAGGCCGGTGACCAACTGAATCGGCAGACACTGGTTCTTCTTGCGGAGATCCAGGGATCCTCCCACACAACCGAAACGACCACCACTCGGTTCACTGAGCGCCTGGTCGGAGCTCTCATCGAGCTCCTGAATCGGGATCTGAAATCCAGTCTGGCGGTTGGCCAAACCACGCTTGCTGAACGCATCGACGCGCTGTTAGTCAGGGCGCTGCCTCCGACTGAGCCAGCGGTGGCGGGGAAAGTCAGAGAGCAGGTGCGGGGCGAATTAGCGAAGGCCTTCCGCACCATCGAGTTTCAGACATCCTCGTTGGCACGGTTGCCGAAATCGGAACTGGCGGAGTCGAGCTCTGGTGGATCAAGGGTTGTCGCCCCTGGACTGCCTAGTTTGATCAAGTGGATGGTCAAGAACGAGCCGAAGTACAGGTTCTTCTCGGTGAAGTTCCTCCGCGAGAAGCTGTTCGCTGGAGACCCGGTCATTCAGGAGGCGTTGCAGTTTGCAATAGACGAGGGAGTCATCGAGACGTACCACCAACCCAATCCCAAGAATCCCTCTTGGGAGACGAAAGCCTGTCGACTCAAACGCGATCACCCGACCGTGCGCGCGATTCTCGCCGAAGCTGGCGAGACCCCGCAAGGCCCCAAGACCCCGGATGCAGCTTGACAGAAGGCGTTAGAGTTGCTATTCTAGTTTTGGAATTATTGTAATGACAAGGCCCTCTTCGGAGGGTCTTTTTTTTGCCGGCGTCCGTCCGAATCTCCAAAGCTCCGCCCTTCGACATTGCTTCCGAGGGTCCCGTCGCGCCTGTTGGTCAGACTCAGTTATCTGCGTTCTTCGTTCGCTTCGATTGTTGGACGCAGCGTCGCAAGCGCTCACCAATGTGGTCCGACCGGCCGATGGTTTCTGGCCCACTCAGGAGGGCAAGTCATATTCAGGCTGCCCTGTAATCTCAAGACGAGTCCGGCACCGGAATGGGTCGAGGTACTGACACAACCGCGCCACAGCATCAATAGCTTCTTTCAGAGACTCGCGCGTCACTCGCAGCCGGATCGGGTTGGCTGGTTCAACGGTCCAGCGCGGATCGGCGAACTTCGTCTTAGGATACTTCGTCTTGTGCTCTTCACTTTGCATCGTCATCGTGTCTAGCAGGTCATCATTGTGGATGAAGTCGTTTCGCGCCAAGATGCNNACCGTCGCCCGGGAGCTTTGCTTCCCATACCTCTTTTCCTCCGATCTCCAAGACCCACGCCTTCAGATACGCGTGAGCCGCCTGTTGCACGATGGCGAGACAGCTTGCGCCAAGTGCATCAAGTGCGTCCTCAGAATCTGACCATTCTGTGTAGAATTCATCACCGCAGTAGTCCTCAGGATCACCCCCGTAAGCGTAAGGTGGTTCGTGCTCACTGATCTTCCTTTGGGTTTCTTCGAACGGCGGTGCGGCATTCTCATACAAGTAGTCAGCCACATGCAGTTTTCGCTTCAGAAGGTGCACGAGATCCATTGGCACATCATACACCAGGGATCTACCTGTATCGAGTTCGCGTTGGGCCGGGGCTCGGTCCCTCAAGCGCAGAGGGTTGACCTCTCGGTGAGGCGGCGAGATGTCGCTCGGGCGGTTGCTGAGAATTCGCGGATACTCGTGTAAGCACGGGCGGGAAAACAGGCAGGGCAGGCCCGCTGCCTGATGGGTAGGACAAGCGGAAGCGCAGATACGTCCGCCCTGGTCGCCCTGTATTCCGCGAACCCCGTGGGCCGCACCTCAATCCGCCCCGCTACTTACTCATCGCTTCCGGATTCAGCAGATTCGGCGGGCGGCGGCCAGCTAGGGCGGCGAGCGCGTTCTCGGCGGCGAGCAGGGACATTTTGCGGCGGGTCTCGACGGAGGCGCTGCCGATGTGGGGCGTCAGAACCACGTTGTCCAGTTCGAGCAGCAGCGGATGCACGTGCGGCTCGTTCTCGAAGACGTCCAGGCCGGCGGCGGCGATCGCGTGGGCGGCCAGGGCCTGGGCCAGGGCGGCTTCGTCGACTACCGGGCCGCGGCTGGTGTTGACCAGAATGGCGTGGGGCTTCATCTGGCGCAGCTCGGCCGGGCCGATCAGTTTGCGGGTCGAGTCGTTGAGCGGCACGTGCAGCGTGATGAAGTCGGCCTCGCCGAGCAGCCGCGCCTGATCCACGAATTCGAGGCCGAGCTCGCGCTCCAGGGCCTCCGGAGCGCGCCGCGCGTCGTGGTAGAGCAGCCGCATCGAGAAGCCGGCCCCGCGGCGGGCGACAGCCTGGCCGATGCGCCCCATCCCAAAGATGCCCAGGGTCTTGTGGTGGACGTCGTGGCCGGCCAGCAGATCGATGGTCCAGCGGCGCCATTGCCCCGAGTGCACGAAGCGATGACCCTCCACCACGCGGCGGGCGGCGGCCAGGAGCAGGGCGAAGGCCAGGTCGGCGGTCGTGTCGGTGAGAACGTCGGGCGTGTTGGCGACCAGGATTCCCTGGCGCGTGGCGGCGGCCAGATCGACGTTATCGAAGCCCACGGCGACATTGGCGATCACGCGCACGCCCGCGAGCCTCCCGATGCGCTCGGCGGTGAACTGGTCGGTGAGCTGGCTGACGATGCCCCGCTTGCCGCGCGCGCGCCGGTCGAGTTCCTCGGGCGTGAGGCCATCGTCGGAATCGACGTAATCCACCTCGGCATGCTGCCGCAGCAGCTCGACCGCTTCGGGGAAAATGCGCTTGGTAACCAGCACCGCCGGTTTCATGCTCTGAGAGCATCATACAATGAAGGGCGGATGGAAAAGCGAGTGGTGGTGGCCATCGACGGACCGGCGGGCGCGGGCAAGAGCACCATTGCGCGGCGCGTGGCCGGGAAGCTGGGGTTTGTTTACATCGACAGCGGGGCCATGTACCGGGCCGTGGCGCTGGCGGCGCTGCGCGGTGGCGCGGACCTCGACGATGCGGAGCGTCTCGAACAACTCGCGCGTGCGACGCGCATCGAGTTCGAGCCGGGCGGCGCGCGGGTGCTGCTGGACGGCGAGGACGTGAGCGCGGCCATTCGCGCCCCGGAGATGTCCCCCGCCGCGTCGAAGGTCTCGGTGTTCTCGGGCGTGCGGCGCGCGCTGGTCGAGAAGCAGCGGCAAATGGGCGCGGCCGTGAGCGTGGTGATGGAGGGGCGCGACATCGGCTCGGTGGTCTTTCCCGACGCGCAAGTGAAGATCTACCTGGATGCCGACCCCCAAGTGCGCGCCGCGCGGCGGGTGAGCGAGATGGAGGAAAGAGGGCAGGCTCTGGTTGCCGCCGAAGTGGAACGCGAAATCCGCGAGCGCGACCGGCGGGATTCGACGCGGGCGGATTCGCCCTTGCTGCGCGCGCCGGACGCCGTGTATGTCGATACCACGGCCCTGGCGGCGGACGAAGTCGAGCGGGTTATCCTGGAGATCGTGCGGAAGAAAGCGCTATGACCGACTTACTCATCATGAAGTTCGGCGGGACCAGCGTGGGATCGGCGGAACGCATCCGCGCGGCGGCGGCGATCGCGGTCGGCGAGCAGCGCAAGCGCCCGGTGGCCATGGTGGTCTCGGCGATGTCGAAGGTGACGGACCTGCTGCTGGAAGTCCTGCGCCGGGCCGAGGCCGGCGACAAAGCGGGAGTGGATTCCGATCTCGAGAAACTGCGCAAGCGGCACGTCGATACCTGCCACGAACTGCTGCCGGAAGGCCAGCGCACGGAGGCACTCGCGGCGATTGCGGTCTTGCTGGGCGAATTCGAACGGATCGCGAGCGGGATTTGCCTGCTCGGCGAGGCGCCGCCGCGGTCCAAGGACGAGGCCGTGGCCATCGGCGAGCGACTTTCGACGTTGCTGGTAGCGGCCTGGCTGCGGAGCCAGGGCACGCGAGCCGAGGCGGTGAATGCGGCCCAGGCGATCGTCACAGACGCGGTCTTTGGCAACGCGACGCCGCTGATGGAGGCCACGCGGGCGAAGGCGCGCGCCTTGCTGCTGCCCATGCTCGAGCGGGGCGTACTGCCGGTGGTGACCGGATTCAACGGCGCCACGGCGGACGGACGGCCGACCACGCTAGGCCGCGGCGGCTCCGACTTCTCGGCGTCCATCCTGGCGGCGGCCCTGGATGCCAGCGAGTTGTGGATCTGGACCGATGTGGACGGCATCATGACAGCCGATCCGCGCCTGGTCCCGGATTGCGCCGTGCTGGACGAGGTGACCTATCGCGAGGCGGCGGAACTGGCCTACAACGGGGCCAAGGTGCTGCATCCGCGAACGCTCGCGCCGCTTATCGAGAAGCAGATTCCGGTGTGGAGCAAGAANNCTCCATGGCCAACGTGGCGCTGATCTCGATCGAGCCGGCCAACTCCGTGCTGAACGGCGCGCAGGTGATGGGGCGGGCGCTGGACGGGCTGGGAAGAGCCAACGTCGAGGTGCTTTCCATGTCCAGCTCCAGCTACCGCCAGAGCTTCTGCTTCCTGGTCCGCGAGGGCGAGCTGGCGCTGGCTATCGAGAGCCTCGAGGCCAGCCTGGCGCTCGAGTTGGCTCACGGCTACCTGCGGCCCATCGAGGTGGACGAGGAAGTGGGACTGCTGGCCGTGGTGGGCGAGGGAATGCGCGGCACGCCGGGCCTGGCCGGGCGCATCTTTACCGCCATTTCGCGCGAAAACGTCAACATCATCGCCATCGCGCAAGGTTCCAACGAGCTGACCATCTCGATCGTGGTGCGCAAGGACGGCCTGGAGAAAGCCGTGCGCGCCGTCCACGCCGAATCGCACATGGGCCGCGTGGGACATGCTTGACCCGGCGGGGGAACTTGCAGTTTCCTTGCGAACGGTTGGGGACCCGATTATCGATTTCCCCCGGTTTGCCGAAACGCCCTCAGGATCTCCCGCGTCCTTATTGGTGGGAATAGCGGCACGTGGTAGTGTTGTCCGCGCGATTCTTGCACTGGAGAGGGATCTCGAATGAGAGTGAAGATCTTCTGTCTTGTCCTGCTGGGACTGGCCATGATGTCGGGGTGTACGGTGAGGGTCCTGCTTTACCCGGTCCAGGGTCCCTTGAGTACTCAGACGCCATCGCCGGTCTTCCCCGGCAAACTCAGCGGCGGACTGAACTCAGGGGGCGTATCCTTTGTTATCGGGGACGGAGAGGTATTCAAAGGCGGCTGGACACGGGTGATTCCGGTGAAATCTACCCAGGGCGCAGCGATGGTCAGCAGCCCGCAATCGGAAGGCATGCCCGCAGCGTGGGATAGAGTCTATGGATCGGGATTTTATGTGGCTCACGTTCTCGGCGCCGTGCTTTATGCTCGGGCGGTAATTACCGGAAACCGAGGAACGGTCCTCCAGTTGGAATTCTACAGTCCGAGTCCGGGCGTGGCAGCTCGACTTCTCGGCGTCGCGAAAGACAGCAAAGGCAACCTCTACAAACTGACTCTAAGCGGAGTCTGACGCGACCGAGGGCTGGCTCAGACGAGTTCCAGGAATTCCTCCACGGAGAGGCCCGTGTCGGCGATGATCGCGCGCAGCAGCGGCTTCTTGAGGGTCTTCCCTCCGTGCACCGGGATAACCGTGCGCGCGTGAGTGTTTGGGTGGAACATCACGACGTGGCTCCCTTTCTGCCGATCTTCGACAAACCCGGCCCGCTTCAGAGCTCGAATGACTCTCCGTGCTGTGAGTGCGGGCACGTTGGACATCACGCGGGCAGGGAGACGGGAATCTTGACGGTGCCGTGAAAGGAGCGGGTCTCTTCCGGTACGGGCTCGCCGTGCGCGGCCAGGCTGTCGATGTAGACCTCGATGGCCTCGCGGATGTTGCGCTCCGCCTCCTCGAGACTCTCGCCCTGGCTATGACAACCCGGCAATGCCGGAACCGTCGCCACGTAGCCGCCTTCCGGCGCTGCCTCGTAGAAGACGGTGTAGGAGTAGATCCTGCTCTTCCCCTTCATGGCTNNCGGCCCGTTCACGCTAGAATACGGATTCGTGGTCCTGACGGCTCCAACGTTCTTCGTGTTCCTCGCCATCGTCTTCTTCCTGCACTGGACGGTGGCCCCGTGGCGCATTCTCAGGCTGACGGTGCTGCTGTTCGCCAACTACTTCTTCTTGGCGCGATTCGGGCTTTGGTATCTGCTGCTGATTCCGGCCGCCGGCACGCTGGACTTCCTGGCCGGCCTGGCGCTGGAGCGGCTCAAAGCTCCTTTTCCGCGGCGCTTGATCCTGGCCTTCAGCGTGGCCACGAATCTGGGAATTATGCTGGCGGTGCGCTATGTGGATAGGGCGCCGTACATCTTCACGCTGGGGCTCTCGTTCTACGCCTTTCAGGCGCTCACTTACACCATCGACGTTTATCGGCGCGACGTCCGGGCCACTTCCAGCTACCTCGAGCACCTGACGGCGGTTTCGTTGTTCCCGACGCCCCTGGCCGGCCCCATCACGCGCGTCGGCGACTTACAGGCGCAGTTTGCCCGCAAGCCCGCGCTCTCCAACGAGCAGGCGGGCCGCGCGCTGTTCCTGATCTCGCTGGGCCTGGTGAAGAAGCTGCTGATTGCCGATTATCTGGCCAACAACCTGGTGAACCGGGTCTTCGATTTGCCGAATCTCTACAGCGGCTTCGAGGTGCTGGCGGGCGTCTACGGCTACGCGCTGCAACTCTACTACGATTTTTCCGGCTACACGGATATCGCCATCGGCGCGGCGCTCCTGGTGGGCTTGAACCTGCCGGCGAATTTCGACCGGCCGTATTCTTCGCTCAGCATCCCGGAATTCTGGCGGCGCTGGCACATCAGTTTCTCGCAGTGGTTGCGCGACTATCTGTATTTCTCGCTGCCCGGCCTGCGCTCGAAGCACAAGGTGTTCACGTATGGGAACCTGGTGATTACGATGCTCGCGGGAGGTCTGTGGCACGGGGTCACGTGGAACTTCGGCATCTGGGGCCTGCTGCACGGGTCGGGGCTGGCGGGGACGCGCTGGTGGCAGACCTGGCGCGGGCGCAGACCGCCGTCCTCGAGCCGCCTCGTGAAGCTAGGGTGCGGCCTGCTCACTTTCCATTTCGTGTGTCTCACCTGGGTGTTTTTCCGCGCTCCGGATTTGAAAGCGGCGCTGGCGGTGCTGGCCCGCATCGGGTCGCTCACCGTCTCGGCGGAGAATCTGAGCGCGGGGATACTGCTGATGATGGCGCTGGCGGCGGTGGGCCATTTCCTGCCCAACCGCTGGCTCGCGAGCTCGATCGCNNCGCTTCAGTTCCTGACCGGGGCGGGCGGGGCGCCTTTCGTATATAGCAGGTTCTGAGCCTATGCGATCCTTTCCCCTGCGGCCGGCTTTGACCATCCTCACCTTCGCGATTCTGCTCGCGATCGCGCCCCGGCTGCGCTCGGGATTAGCCGGCCCGACTCCGGCGCTGTTCGCCTCGCTGGTCGATTTCCAGCCTCCGCTCCAGCTTCTCGACTCCGCCCCCGAGCCGTTGCGGCCGTCGAAGTTCACCCCGGTCCGCGACCTTCAGGACGAGGACGGCGCGCTCGATCACTTCTACGAAGCGCTGTGGCGCACCGAAAAGCAGGAACCCGGGGCCATCACGCGCATCCTGCACTACGGAGATTCGCCCACTACCGCCGACCTGATCACCGGCGACGTGCGCCAGATGTTGCAGGAGCGCTTCGGCGATTCCGGCCACGGCTTCACGCTCATCGCCCGGCCCTGGGCCTGGTACGAGCACCGCGACGTGAAGCTCTCGGCCTCCGGCTGGGACATTCATCCGGCCACTCATCCCGACTTGCGGGACGGGATGTACGGGTTGGGCGGTGTGGCTTTTCTGAACCGCGGCGCCGCCCGGAGCCGCATCCTGCTGCGAGATAAAGACCACACGCGGCTGGAAGTCTCCTATCTGGCGCAGCCCGGCGGCGGCGAGATCGAGGTTACCAGTGGCGGCCTCTCGATTGGCCGCATCGAGACCGGCGCCGACGCCAAGCAGCCCGGGTTTGCGGTCATCGATCTGCATCCGCCCGCGGGCGACGTCGAGCTTCAGGCTACCGGACTGGTCAGGGTGTTCGGGATTGTGCTAGAGAAGGACCGGCCGGGCGTGGTCTACGACAGCCTGGGCATGAACGGAGCTTTCACCACCGTACCCGCCCGCATCTTCGACGAGCGCGAGTGGGCCGCACAGTTGCAGCGCCGTCAGCCCGACCTGGTGATTCTCAACTACGGCACCAACGAGAGCGGTTTTGCCGCCTACGTCGGGAAATGGTACGAGCAGGAGCTGCGCCTGGCGATCGGGAGGCTGCGCCGGGCGCTGCCGAACTGCTCGCTGCTGATCATGAGCCCCATGGACCGGGCCGAGCGCGTGGCGGGCGGCGAGATTCGCACGCTGGCCACGATCCCCAAGCTGGTCGCGCTTCAGGAGCGCATCGCGCGCGAAACCGGCTGCGGCTTCTTCAATACTTTCGCGGCCGCGGGCGGCGAAGGCACCATGGCGCGCTGGTACGAGGCGCAGCCGCGACTGGTCTCCGCGGATTTCATCCACACCACGCCCAACGGGGCCCGCCAGGTGGGTGAACTTCTGTTCCGGCAACTCTGCCAGGGTCTGAATCAATACAAGTACCGCCGCAGTATCCAACGGCCGGCGCTGGCGAGGAGGAAATAACCGTGGGCCGGCTGGGGCGATCCACCGCGCTGGTCCTGCTCGCGCTCGCGCCGTCGCTTTCGTTGGCGGCCACCAGGCGGCGCGCGCCGCAGTATACTCCCCCGCGGGTNNACGCCCGAGAACCCCATCGAGCGCTCGGGGGTGCTGGTGCCGTTTTTCGAGCTGCTCTATCGCGAGACTCTGGGTGAGAGCCAGACCCTGCACATCCTGCACTTCGGCGATTCGCATACCGCCGCCGATTCCTTGACCGGCAGATTGCGCACCAACCTTCAACTGCGCTTCGGAGACGGCGGAGCCGGATTCTCGTTCCCCGGGCGGCCCTTCCGGGGTTACCGGCGGTTCGACGTTCAGGGCGGCGGCGCCAGCCCGCACTGGGAATCCGAAGGGCTCCGCACCGCTACCGGGGACGGCCTGTTCGGCCTGGGCGGAATCAGCATTTCCACCTCTTTCAAGGACCAGCGGGTGTTTGTGGAAGCCGATTGCGAATACCTGGAAGTGTTCTATCTACAGCAACCCGGAGGCGGCCGCATCGCGCTGTACGAGGACGGCCAGCCGGCTCGCGAATTCGAGACCGACGGCGATCTCGCGCCCGGCTACCTCACGCATCAGACCACCGCCGGCCTGCATCGGTTCGAGATCCGCACCCTGGACCGCGCCCCGGTGCGCCTGTATGGCTGGGTGACCGAGAAAGCGCACGGCGTCACTTACGAAGCCATGGGGATCAACGGCGCCGAGGCGGCGGTCATGCTGAAGTGGAACGAAGCCATGCTGGCCAGCTACATCGGGCGGCGCAACCCGGCGCTGATTGTGCTGGCCTATGGCACCAACGAGGCCGGCGATAGTCAGTGGACCCTGGAGAGCTACCGCGAGATGTTTGCATCGTTGCTGGATCGCCTGCGCCGCGCCGCGCCCGTGGCCTCCATCCTGGTTCTGGGGCCGCCCGACCGGCTCATTCGCATCAAGGGGCGCTGGGTCCCTATGGAAAACCTCGAGACCATCGTGGCCGCCCAGAGAGAGGCCAGCCGGAAGCACGCCTGCGCGTTCTGGGATACCCGCGCCCGCATGGGCGGCAAGGGTTCCATGCGGGATTGGTTTTATGCCGAGCTGGGCCAGCCCGACTTCGTGCACTTCACCTCGGCCGGATACCGCCGCTTGGCCGACACCCTGTTCCAGGATATAATTCAGGAGTTCCAGCTTTTTCTCAAATTCCGAACGGCGCCACCCGAGCAAGACACCCATGGAGAGACGAGCCAGAATCCTTGAAATCGTGCGCAGTATTTCCAAACAGGACGTGAACCCGGCCCCCGATCAATCCCTCTTCGAGTCGGGAATCGTCGATTCCTTCGCGTTGCCCGAACTGGTCGGCGCGCTCGAGCGCGAGTTCTCGATCAGCATTCCGGATTCGGATTTGATGCCGCGCAAGTTCGAGACGCTGGAGCGCATCGAATCCTACATCCAAGGGCGCCTCTGACGTGGCCTGGATCAAAGCCTTCGGCGGCTACCTGCCCGAGCGCGTAGTCCCCAACGCCGAGATGGAGGCCCTGGCGGGCGTCGAGCCCGGCTGGATCGTGAAGGCCAGCGGGATCGAGGAGCGCCGTTTCGCGGCCGAGGGCGAAACCGTGGTGGACCTGGCGGTGCGCGCCGCCCAGGATTGCCTGGCCGCGGCCGAAATGGCGCCCTCTCAGCTCGGCATGCTGATCGTGGCCAGCGGCTCCGCCGAGCGGCAGTTCCCCGGCCCGGCGGCCAGCGTGGCGCATCGTCTGGGTCTAAGCTCGACTCCGGCGCTCGATCTGCCCGTGGCCAGTGCGGGCTCGCTCATCGCCATGTCGCTGGCCAGCCGGCTGGCCGACGCCCACGGCCAGATCCTGGTCGTCGGCGCCGAGATCATGTCGCGCATCGTGCTGCGGCCGCCCCTGAACCGCGACACCGCCATCCTGTTTGGCGACGGGGCCGGCGCCTGTCTCGTCTCTCCCGACGCCGGCCTCGCCCGCATCCTCGATTCCCTGCTCTACACCGACGGCAGCTTCGCGGAAAGCCTGCGGCTGGATTACCGGCAGCCCCTGGCCATGGACGGCCGCACCGTGATCCTGCAGGCCGCCCGCAAGATTCCGCGAGCTATCGAGGAGCTTCTCAAGCGCAACAGCCGCTCCGCGCGCGAGGTGCAGGCCTTCGTGCTGCACCAGGCCAACCTCAATCTGATCCTGAAAGTGGCCCAGGCGCTCCAGGTGAGCGAGACGAAGTTGANNCGGCGCTCCAGGTAAACGAGTCCAAGTTTTGTACCTCGGTCCGCCGCCACGGCAACACCAGTTCGGCGTCCCTGCTGCTCGCGGCGGCCGAGTGCTGGAGAGACGAGGCCCTTCAGCCCGGCCTGCCGGTGGTCTTCGGCGCGTTCGGCGCCGGCTTCCACTGGGGCGCCCTGCTGGCCCTGCCGGCCTGAAGGCCACGCCATATCCGCTATAATGAATTCTTCGCTGGAGGAGCGTTCTACTTATGTTTGACGTTTTCCGCAGCTCTAGCAGGGCTGTGCGTACTATCAAGATCGTGTTGCTGTCGATGGTGGCCCTCTCGATGGTGGTCTACCTGATTCCCGGTTTTGGGTCCGGCGGCAGCGGAAGCCAGGACCAGATCGTGGCCGAGATCGGCAAGAGCGCCCTGACCATCCAGGACGTCCGCCAACGTCTCCAGATGCTCATGCGGAACCGGCAAGTCCCCAAGGAAATGGTGGAGATGTACGCCGAGCAGACGCTCAACGGGCTCATTAACGAGCGCGTCATGGCCTACGAGGCGGAGCGGCTGGGCTTCGAGGTGACCCCCGAAGACATGCTGCGCAATTTGCAGGTCATGGCCCCCATGCTCTTCCAGAACGGGCAGTTCATCGGCAAGGAGCAATACGCGGCGCTGCTGCGCGAACAGGATCTCTCCATTTCCGAGTTCGAAGCCAGCACGCGGGTTCAGTTGCTGGTAAGCAAGCTCGCGAACCTGGTGAGCCAGGGTGTGGTGGTGACGCCGGAAGAGATCGCCAGGGCATACCAGAGCAGGAACGAGAAGGCCAAACTCGAGTACATTTCCCTCCCTCCGGACAAATACCGGTCCGAGGTGAACGTCTCTCCGGATGAGATTAGCAAGTACTATCAGGCCAACAAGGCTACCTACCAGGTTTCCGAGAAGCGGTCTTTCGTGCTGCTGGTGATCGACGAGGCGAAGGTCGCCCAGCGGGTGGTGGCCCCGGAGGCGGAATTGCGCCGGTATTACCAGGCCAGCCTGGACCAGTTCAGGACGCCGGATCGCGTCCACGTCCGGCACATCCTGCTGAAGACCACCGGCCTGTCGAAGGAAGAAGAGCCCAAGGTCAAGGCCAAAGCGGAGGAGTTGCTAAAGAAGCTGAAGGCGGGCGCGGATTTCGCGGAATTGGCCAAGGCCAACTCGGACGACCCGGGCTCGGGGGCTAAGGGCGGCGACGTCGGCTGGATCGTGAAGGGCCAGACGGTGCCCAATTTCGAGAACACAGCGTTTGCGCTGAAGCCCAAGGAGCTCAGCGGCGTGGTCTCTACCGAGTACGGGTTCCACATTATCCAGGCGCTCGAGAAAGAGCCGGCGCGGGTGAAGCCCTTCGACGAAGTCAAGGACCAGTTGGCGCAGGAGTGGAAGAAGGCGAAGCTGAGGGAGACCGTCGAGAAGCTGGCCGACCAGGCGCATGAGTTGGCGGTCAAGAACCCGGCCGGGGCCGAGCAGATCGCGCGCCAGTTGGATATCGATGCCGTGAAGGTGGAAAAGGCGGGCGCCGGGGATCCGGTGCCCGAATTCGGTGTGAGTCAGGAATTCGAGGCGGCCGTCGCCGGGCTGCAGAAGGGCGGCGTGACCGGAGTGATTCAGGCGCCCGCGAACAAGCTGGTGGTAGCCGTGGTAACCGCCGTATTCCCGGCCCGGCCTTCCGAGCTGGCCGAGGTTGAGCCCTCGATTCGCGCGATGCTGACCGCGACCAAGCTGAAGCAGGTGATCGAGATGAAGCAGAAGGAGGTGTTGGCCAAGGCCAAGGCGGCCGGCGGCGACCTCCAGACGCTGGCTAAATCCTTGGGTCTCGAGGTCAAGACCACCCAGGAGTTCGCGCGCAACGGCACGGTGGACGGTATAGGCCCCGCGGTCTCGGTCTACGAGGCCTTCGATTTGCCGCCGGGCAGCGTCTTCGCCCCCTCCTCCGTGACCGACACCCGTCTGATTTGCAAAGTCGAGAGCAGGATTCCCGCCGACCCCAGCAAGCTGGCCGATGAACGCAACTCCATCGCCCAAGCGCTCAAGGAAGAGAAGACCAGGCGGCGCACCGAGCTGTTGCAGGATTCGCTGCGCACCGCGCTCTTCAACGCGGGCAAGCTCAAGATTCACCGGGAAGCGATCACTCGGCTCTTCGAGAGCTACCGGGGGTAGGCTGCGGCCTGGCAACCCGGATGCTCCACGCTCTCATCGATTTCCTGCGCATCCTGACCACCCCCGAGCGGCTGATCCAACTGCTGACCACCGTGCTTACCGGCTGGCTCGGCTACGGCCTGCTGTTTGGCGTGGTCTTCGCCGAGACCGGACTCCTCACCGGTTTCTTTCTCCCCGGCGATTCCTTCCTGTTCACCGTGGGCGTGGTGGCCGGAGCCGCCCGATTGAACATCTTCG
The DNA here is from genome assembly GCA_003154855.1 of Bryobacterales bacterium. GTDB lineage: Bacteria > Acidobacteriota > Terriglobia > Bryobacterales > Bryobacteraceae > Fen-330. Next base: position 700 of record PMEV01000253.1, on the reverse strand, counting down.
TGGTGCTTCCCCTGCTCATGGCGGCGGCCATTGTGGGCGACAGCACCGGCTACTTCCTGGGGCGGCGCACCGGCCCGCACATCTTCAGCCGGCCCAATTCGCGCCTCTTCCGCCGCGAGCACCTGCTGCGCTCCAAGGCCTTCTACGAGAGATATGGCGGCAAGACCATCGTGTATGCCAAGTTCGTGCCCATCATTCGCACCTTCGCCCCGTTTCTGGCCGGCGTCGCGGAGATGAATTACTTCCGCTTCCTGGCCTTCAGCGTCGCCGGCGTGGTGGCCTGGATCTTCTCGATCACCATGCTGGGGCGGACCCTGGGCGGAATCCCGCTGGTCCGCCAGCACTTCGACAAAGCGATATTGCTGATCATCGCCCTATCGTTGCTGCCGGTGCTCACGGAATTCTGGAAGGCGCGCCGCCGGCGCGCGTAGGGGACTGCTGAAGGACAAGCTAAAGCATGTCCCTGGAGGTTCTACGTTTGTGGGGCAGGCCCATGGCCTGCGGCGAGTAGGGCTGTTACCGGGTGGCCTTCGATGGATCGTTGGATGCGCCGGAACTCATCACCGTCGCGAACCAGACGATCATCGCTCTCGTCTTGCCAAAACGGTTGGCCGCTCCGCTGAAGCATCAGGTTGGCTCGTTTCGCGGTGGCCGCCTGGAGCAAGTCTGGAAGCTTCGATACGCTTCCGTACTGGATCGA
>PMEV01000405.1 GCA_003154855.1 Bryobacterales bacterium | reverse complement strand
ACAATTCTCCCGCCGGACTGAACAGCCAGGAAACGTTGTCTTTGCCGTGAGCGCGGTTCATTTGAACGCCCGCGACCAGGTGGACCCCAGCGCGTTGGGCCAGCGCTGACAGTTGTGCCTGGCGCCGGTCTGCCTCCTCCGGCGCGAGAGCCGCGATCTTCTCTGGCAACACCACGATGCGGGCGCCCCGCCCGGCCAGCCCGGTTACCAAATCCCCATAACCGCGCCACACCGCCTCGACCCGTTCGGGCGTGGTGCGCCTTCCGATGAAATCGTCGATGGACGCGAGTCCCACTTTCACCGTGGGGGCCGCGGCAGCCCGCTGAAGGCGGATCTCGCCGTAACCCACGCCGGCCGCGATCAGNNATCTGGATGACCGGCAACGCGTCCATCTGGGTATAGGCGAAGCTGCCCCAGGTGCCATGGGGAGAAAAGAACGAGACCAGCGTATCGAGGGCGGCCAGCAATACGGGAAAGGCGAAGACCGCCGGCCAGCTTGGCCAGGCCCTCACGGCCGCGCGCGTTTTGCCGACGAGAAACCCCCACAACAATACCTGCAAAAGGGTGACGACCACCGCCGCCACCGGGCCCGTGGTCGTCAGGTAGTAAGTGAAATTGGAGCTGAGGCCGATGGCTGCCGCCAGCCAGGCCAGTAGTCTCGCCTCACGACCCCCGGCGTGAAAGCCCGCCACCAATATCGGAATGGGCGCCAGCCACGCGGCCGGCCACCAAGGCGTGAGCCCCAGCGCGAAGTAGAACAACACGCCCGCAATCAAGGCCAGAGCGATGCGGGCCACGCGGGACGATTCCAGATAACTCATCCGCGGATCTCCTCACTCAGTGAATCACACTTCGAGGCGCCCGCACATTTCCACTTCTTTAGTACATTGGGTAAATGACCCGGCTTCTCTCATTCTTCAGCGTCCTCCTGCTCGGGAACACCATGCAGGCGGCTCCGCAAGTGGACGGCGTGGTGAATGCGGCGTCGTTCGCGGGCTCGCTGGCCCCGGGTAGCCTGGCGGCGCTTTTCGGGAGCAATCTCGCGGACACCGTGCACCAGAACCTGTTCGACGCTTCGCGGAACGCCTTCCCAACCTCCGTGGCGGGCGTTTCCGTGAGCGTGAACGGGGTACCCGCGCCGTTGATCTACACCTCTCCCGGGCAGATCAACTTTCAGGTGCCGTGGGAAACGCCGGTGGGGCCGGCCGCCGTGCAGGTGACGCGAGACACAGTAGCGAGCAACGCTCTGACGGTGACGTTCTCGGCCACCTCTCCCTCGGCGTTCGCGGCGAACGGGGTGGCGATCGTGACGTGCTTCAATAGCGCCGTGACGGAGGGGGCGGTGTGCACGCTGTGGGGCAACGGCTTTGGAACGACGAATAGCCCTCAGCAGGACGGCGTCCCGGCGAGCGCCGCCTCGCCACTGGATGCACTGAGAACCAGCGGCGCCTGCACGCTCTCCGTCGGCGGCGCCAGCGCCACCATACAGTATTGCGGCGCCGCGCCCGGGCAGATCATCGATCAGTTGAACTTCGTGTACCCGGCGGGCGTGCCAGCGGGCTCTTTGCCCGTGGACGCGACGCTCACCATCGGGTCCGCGAGCGCCACGTTTCAGGTAGCCGCCCCGGCCAGCACGGGCGCCTCATACTTCGTGTCGCCCTCCGGCAGCGACGCCGCAACGGGAACGCAGGGCCAGCCGTTAGCCACCATACAAGCCGCGGTGAACCGGCTGAAGCCCGGGGACGTCCTCTACGTCCGTGGAGGCGAATACCACGAAGCCGTGACGATGGGCGTTTCGGGAACCGCCGCCGCCCCGATCACCATCCAGGCGTATCCCGGCGAATGCCCTATCCTGATCGGCGCCAAGCCGGTCCCAGGGCCTTGGACGGTCTACTCCGGCGCCATCTACAAGACACCCTGGCCCAGCCAGCCGCAACAGGTTTTCTCCGACGGGCAGATGCTGAACGAAGCCCGCTGGCCCAACACGCCGATCGAAGATTTCCCAAACCAGGTCAACGCGCGGGCGGATGCGGGCACGCAGACCTCCGTCACTTACGCGGGCCTGCCGCCGGTGGACCTGACAGGCGCCTGGGTCAAGATCCTGGCCGGCCAGGATTGGGTGGGCTACACCCGCCAGATTAGCTCCCACGACCAAGCCTCCGGAACGCTGAGCTTTATCCAGCCTATAAACGCCATGAGCCAACTCATACCGCGCCGGAATAACATCTTCTACGTCTTCGGAAAACTGAACCTGCTGGATTCGCCGGGCGAGTGGTTCTGGGACTCCGCGGCAGGTTCGCTATACGTCTGGACGCAGGACGGCGGCCCTCCCGGCGGACGGGTGGAGGCGGGCGCGGCCGCCCCGGTGCTGGACTTGAGCGGACAGACGTACGTCACGGTGAAGGGCCTTTCCGCAAGGGGCGGCTGGTTCAATCTCAACAACAGCTCCTGGTGCACGGTGGAGGACTTCCACCTGTGGGCCCCCACCTGGATACGCATCGTGGACGGCTTCGCGTTGTGGCCGGACATCATGTATCTGGGCGGCGTGGATGTCTCGGGCACAGGGAACCTGGTGCAGCGCGGTTCGGTCAACCTGTCCGGCCGCAGCGGAATCCACCTGGCAGGAACCGGCAATACGGTGCGGCAGGTGACCGTGGAAGACCAGGGATGGAACTGGACCAACAACGAAGGCATCGATCTCACCGGCGCCGACCAGGCGCTAGTGGAGAACTGCACGATTCGGAGAACCGCCGGGGGGGGCGTGTACCCGACGGTCCACTCCCGCACCCTCAACAACCTGATCGAGAGCACGTGCCTGTTCATGGAGGACTGCGGGAACGTGTATAGCTGGGGAATGGATGTCCAGGGGGCGGAGGTCGCCTACAACATCCTCCGGGGAAACCACGCCCGCTGGGGAACCGGAATCTACCTGGATGCCGGGAGCAAGAACTTCTACGTGCACGACAACCTGGTCCAGGACGTCGTGTGGAACGGCGTGGACACCACGAACATCAACGTGATCGAGAACAACACGCTGATGGACGTGCAGCACCAGAGCATCAACTTCGTGCCCCCGGCCGATCAGGTGGGCAAGGACTGGTCGGCCGGCGTGGTGGCGCACAACCAGGTCGCGAACCCCGTCCCGCTGTACGTCTATCTGGGCCAGCCCATCGGCCTGATCCCCGACTACGGCGACTACGGCGCTTACACCACGCTGGCTCCGGGACCGCGGCGCATCGAACTCGACTGGACTCAGCTCGCGCAGCCGGGATGGAGCCAACAGCAGGTCCCCATGGATCTCTCGCAGGTGACTTCGATTACCTTCACCATCGACGTCCCGATGAACACTTTCAGCTACAGCATCGGGAACCTGCGGCTGCTTCCCGCGGGCGGGACGGGGGACGCGGGCGCGGTGCCCGTTGCTGGCGCGACGTGGACGGCCAGTTGCAGCAGCGGCTCAACCTGCGCGCCAACAGACGCGGGGCCGGTCAATTGGGGCATCGCGGGGACCAACGCTTTCAACGGACAGAACTTTCTGAACGCCGCGCTGCCGGCCGCCCTGACGGATCTGCGGGCCTACCGGGGCCTGGCTTTCGACCTGGTCGCGGAATCGGCCTCGCGCACCTACAACTTCCAGGGATACCAGGACGTGGACAACGGCCCGGATGCCGCTCCCGGCCGCGGCGCGCAACTGCCCGCGTCCGTTGGCGCGGACCCGTCCACGGCGGTGGCTGCCTGCTTCGCCCCTGCGCCGAGATAAGGCCGGACGCCGGGCCGAAGCCCGGCGGCAGGCCGAAGGCCTGACCCCACAACCCCTATGGGAGTAGCAGGAGGAACGCCGCCTGGCCCCGCACGGCCGGGGTCGCCGAAGTGGTCGACGACGCGTTGGCGTGGAAGCAGGCCGGCTAAATCCCTATAGCCGCGAGGCGCTCCCAGGCCTGGGGCCAGGTGAACTGGCTTTCGTAGAGTTGGCGGCCGGCGCGGCCTACACGCTCGCGGAGCTGAGGAGAGGCGAGCAGGCGGGAGACGGCGGCGGCGAAGTCCTCGGGGTTATCGGCGAGGAGGAGATGCTCGCCATCGCGCACGGGCAGGCCCTCGGCGCCGAGCGAGGTGGAAACCACGGGGCGGCCGGCGGCCCAGGCTTCCAGGATCTTGACGCGGGTTCCACTGCCGGCCAGCAGCGGGACCACCACGACACGCGCCGATGCCAGCGCCTGGATAGCGTTTTCGACCGGCCCCACCAGCTCGATGCGCGCGTCGCCGGCGACGAACTTGGCAACCGCCTGCGGGTTCTTGCCCACCAGGCGCCAGACCAGGCCGGGCCAGCACTCGCGGATCAGCGGCCAAATCCGCTTGCGGAAGAAGCGAACCGCGGAGACGTTGGGGCGGTATTCGAGGTTGCCGGAGAAAATCAGCGCGGGCTGATCGGCCAAGTCGGGCAGAGGAACCAGCGGGATGGCGTTGGGGTAGACCTCGACGCGCGCGGCGGGAGAGATTTCCCGGACGCTGCGGGCGTCCTCGGCGGAGGCGGCGAGCAGGAGGGAGAAGCGCGGCAGCCAGCGGCGCTCGAGGGCGGCGGAGGCGCGGGCAAAGCGGCGTAGCGCGAGGGAGGCCGGCCACGGCTCAGCCTGCGCGCAGCGGCGATAGAAGCTCGATTCGACGTTGTGGAGGTCCAGAACCACGCGGCCCGACTGCGCCTCGAGGTCCCCGCAATAGGGCGCGCACCAGAAGTGCTCGATAAGGGTGAGATCGTAGCGCCGCCCGCCCACACAGGCCGCGATGGGGGCGGCGAATCCGGAGAAGCGGTCGTTGAGCGGAACGCGGCCGGCCAGATAGCGCTCCAGATTGCGAGCCCCACGCGCGGGCAGGCTGCGGGAATGATAGGGCAGCTCGATCACGTGAATGTCGCGGGCCAACCCCGGGGGGAAGGCGGCGCGCGGATCGGGCGCGGAAGGCTCGCGGAAGACAATGACGTCCACCGCGTAGCGCGCGGCCAGGTATTCGAAGATCGAAGCCGATCGCAGGGCGCCGCCGCCCACGGCCGGATAGGGCGCCTCCGGGCTGAGGAACAGCGCGCGCGGCCGCAGGTCGGGCGGCATGCGCTAACTCTTGATGTCGTCGCGCGAGAAATCCCACTCGACCAGGCGCCTCTGCTGGGCGGAGAGGTTGACCATGTGGGCGCAGGCGGCGGCGTGGTGGCCGGCTAGCGCGTCCTCCCAATAGGGCTGCCGGGTGCGGAGCGAATCCACCCAGTGGCCCAGGTGGACCACCGTGGGGTCCAGCCCTTCCTCGCGGAATTGGGAGGGGCCGTCGATCAAGCGCGGCGGGCGTGTGCGCGGCATCTCGATCTCGCGGATCTTGGGGTCGCGGTAGTAAGCGTCGGCCAGTGCGCGCGGCCAGCTATCGACGATCCAGCGGTTATCCTCGACCGCCACTTCGGGGTAGAGATAGACGTTGCCGCCCAGCGACAGGCCGCCCTCGGTGCCCATGAACTGGAAGCTGCTCTCGTTGTTGGTCTGGTTGTTGAAGGTGGAGCTGAGATTGACCACGAAGCCCTCGGGATACTCGAGCAGGGCATTCATCGTGTCCGGGACGTCGCGGCTTTCCTTGCGCAGGTACAACTCGCCCAGGGCCACCACCGAGGAGGCGACCTGCGCGCCCATCAGGTAGTGGATGGTGGTGAGCAGGTGGACGAAGAGGTCGGTGGAGATGCCGCCGGAGTAGTCCTCATAACAGCGCCAGCGGAAGAAGCGCTCGAGGCTGAAGGGCCGCCGGGGGGCCGGGCCGAGGAACATTTCCCAATTCACGGTTTCGGGCGAGGCGTCGGGAGGGATGGGATAGATCCAGGCGCCGGAGGCGGTGTTGCGGTTGTAGGAGGCGCGGATCACGGTGACCTTGCCGAGCCGGCCGGATTGGATCGTCTCGCGGGCCTTGCGCTGCAACATGGAGCTCATGCCGTGGCTGCCCACCTGGACGACGCGGCCGGAGGCGCGGGCGGCGGCGGCGATCTCGACTCCTTCGGAGCTGCGGAAAGTGAGCGGCTTCTCGCAGTAGACGTCTTTGCCCGCGTGCAGGGCGTCCAGCACCATGCGGCCGTGCCAGTGGTCGGGGGTGGCGATTACGACCGCGTCGATGGACTTGTCGGCCAGCAGGTCGGGATAGGAGGCATAAGCCTTGGCGCGCCCCTTGGTGCGCTCGATGGCGCGGGCCACGCGGCCGCGGTAGGCATCCACAACGCCCACGATCTCGAGGCCGGGGATGGACAGCAATCCCTCGATCAGCTCGTGTGCGCGCGCGCCGGCGCCGATCGCGCCGATCTGTATGCGGTCGTTTGCGGCCGTGCCGCTCGCAGACGAGCCCGCGGCCAGGGCCGCTCCGGATTCCAGAAAAGTGCGCCGGGTCAAGTCCATCGGAAACCTCCGCCTTGCCGATTATCCCGCATTTCCGGAGAGTGGGGCGGGCTGCATAGCGGGTCCGGCCGGCCGGAAGGCCGGCATTGGAGTTTCTACATTCGTGGGGCAGGCCCATGGCCTGCGGCGGCCTCGCAGGGCGCCCGCCCGGCGCTGGACCACGCATATCGCTCCGGTCTTGCGGCGAGTAGGGCTGTTACCGGGTGGCCTTTCACTGTGGCGAACCAGACGATCATCGCTCTCGTCTTGCCAAAACGGTTGGCCGCTCCGCTGAAGCATCAGGTTGGCTCGTTTCGCGGTGGCCGCCTGGAGCAAGTCTGGAAGCTTCGATACGCTTCC
>PMEV01000327.1:6081-14480 GCA_003154855.1 Bryobacterales bacterium | reverse complement strand
TGGTGCATCACCGGCTCCAAGCCGCGCGCCGCGAATCTCTGACAACGCCCCACGCATCTACCCTACCGAGGGTCTCGCTTCTCAGGCGTGCTAGCGTAGGAGTAGGGGGTTCCGGCCAGGGACGGGTTTATGCCATCGGAGATTGCCATTCGTGCAGTCAACCTGACGAAACGGTTCCGGTCGGGCTCGAGCGACCTGGTAGTCTTCGAAGGGCTGAACCTCGAGGTGCAGCAGGGCGAACAACTGGCGCTGGTGGGCGAATCGGGCGCCGGCAAGTCCACGCTGCTGCATCTGCTGGGCGCCCTCGACAGGCCCACCGAGGGTACTATCCATTTCGGAGACAAGGAGTTAACCTCGCTGCCCGATGCGGAGCTGGCCAGCTTTCGCAATCGGGAACTGGGCTTCGTCTGGCAGATTCACTACCTGCTGCCGGAGTTCACGGCGCTGGAAAACGTGATGATGCCGTTGCTGATTCGCGGGGTTTCCCATGCCGAGGCCGCGCTCCCCGCGCTGGCCAGGCTCGAGGAAGTGGGACTGGCGAACCGGACCTCCCACCGCAGCGGGGAATTGTCCGGGGGAGAGCAGCAGCGGGTGGTGCTGGCGCGGGCGCTGGTGGGCGATCCGAAGTTCCTGCTGGCGGACGAACCCACCGGCAACCTGGATTTCCGGAACGGCGACATGATTATGGGACTCCTGGCCGAACTGCACCGTTCCCATCGGCTCACTTCGATTTACGTCACGCATAATCTTTCTTTCGCGAAGCGCTGCGATCGGATATTGAAACTCGAAGGCGGATCCTTGCTGGAAGCCATGCCAGCCGGGGAATCCGTCAGCCTCCAAGGCGGTAACAGCTATGTTTGAACGATACACGGAAAAAGCACGGCGGGTGATTTTCTTCGCACGATACGAGGCCAGCCAGTTCGGCAGCCCCTACATCGAGACCGAGCATCTTCTGCTGGGGTTATTGCGCGAAGACAAAGCGCTCGCCAACCGTTTCCTGCGGAGCGCCGCGCACCTGGAGTCGATCCGCAAGCAGATCGAATCGCACACCACGGTTCGCGAGAAGGTCTCGACGTCGGTGGACCTGCCGCTCAGCCACGAGTGCAAGCGCGTGCTGGCCTACGGGGCCGAGGAAGCCGAGCGGCTCAGCCATAAGCACATCGGGACCGAACACCTGCTGCTGGGCCTGCTGCGCGAGGAGAAGTGCTTTGCCGCCGAGATCCTGCACGAGCGCGGCCTGAGGCTGTCGCAGGTGCGCGAGGAGATTTCCCGGGCCTCTTCCGAGAAGGTTTCCTCGAGCCGCCCCAAGGAAACCTCGCTGCTCAGCGAGTTCAGCCGCGACCTCANNCGCACCAAGAACAACCCGGTGCTGATCGGCGAGCCGGGCGTGGGCAAGACAGCCATTGTGGAAGGCATGGCCCAGCGCATTGCCGACGGCGACGTGCCGTCTTTCCTCTCCGAAAAACGCATTCTGGCGCTCGATCTGTCGCTCATCGTGGCCGGAACCAAGTACCGCGGCCAGTTTGAAGAGCGGCTCAAGACCATCATGAAGGAGCTGATGGAGAACCAGAACTCGATCATCTTCATCGACGAGTTGCACACGCTGGTGGGGGCCGGCTCGGCCGAGGGCTCCCTCGACGCGGCCAACATCCTCAAGCCCGCGCTGTCCCGCGGCGAGATCCAATGCATTGGCGCGACCACGCCGGCCGAATACCGCAAGTCCATCGAAAAGGACCGCTCGCTGGAGCGCCGGTTTCAAGCCGTGAAGGTGCCGCCGCCCAACGAGGCCGACGCCATCAAGATCCTGTTCGGCATCAAGGAGCGCTACGAGAAGTTCCACGCCGTGGCCTACAACGACGACGCCATCGAGGCCGCCGTCTTCACCTCAACCCGTTTCATCCCCGACCGCTTCCTGCCCGACAAGGCCATCGACCTGATCGACGAAGCCGGCGCGCGGGTCAAGCTCCGCCAGACCACGCTGCCCAGCGAGGTGGCCGAAATCCAGAAGCGGATCAAGTTCATCGTCCACCGGATGGAAAGCGCCATCGCCAACCACGAGTTCGAGAAGGCCCGCTTTTACTCCGACGAGGAGCGCAAGGAGCGGGAGAACCTGCGGCAGTTGCGGGAGCGCTACAACCTGGACGACACCTCGACCGGCGTGGTCACCAAGGACGACATCGAGGACGTGGTGGCCCGTTGGACCGGCGTGCCGATGACCGCCATCAAGGAGGAGGAGGTCGCCAAGCTGCTGCGCATCGAAGAGGAGCTGCACAAGCGCATCGTCAGCCAGGAAAGGGCCATCAGCGCGCTGGCCCGCGCCATACGCCGCTCGCGCGCGGGACTCAAGTCGCCCAAGCGCCCGGCCGGATCGTTCCTGTTCCTGGGACCCACCGGCGTGGGCAAGACCGAGGTGGCCCGCGCGCTCGCGGATTTCCTGTTCGGCAGCGAAAAGTCGCTGGTTCGTTTCGACATGTCCGAGTTCATGGAGAAGCACTCGGTCTCCAAGCTGATCGGCTCGCCGCCCGGTTACGTGGGCTACGAAGAGGGCGGCCAGTTGACCGAGCGCGTGAAGCGGCAGCCCTACTCCGTCATCCTGCTGGACGAGATGGAGAAGGCGCACCCGGACGTTTACAACATCCTGCTGCAAGTCTTCGAGGACGGCCAGTTGACCGACGGCATCGGCAACACCGTGGACTTCAAGAACACCATCATCATCATGACCTCCAACCTGGGGGCGCGGTTCCTGGAGAAGAAGTCCGGGATGGGCTTCTCCGCCCCGGTCGGCTCGGGAATCGATCAGAAGGTCGAGGATATGGTGATGAGCGAGGTGAAGCGGGCATTCAATCCCGAGTTCCTCAACCGCCTGGACGAGGTGATCCTGTTCCAGTCGCTCACCGACGAGGACCTGATCCAGATCATCGGACTGCTGGTGGGCCAGATCAACCAGAACCTGGTGGCCAAGCAGATCTCCATCCACCTGATGGAGGACGCGGCCAAGTATATTCTGGAGAAGACCTGCAACGACCGCAGTTTCGGCGCCCGGCCGCTGCGCCGCGCNNAGTACATCGAGGACCCGCTTTCGGAAGCGCTCATCCAGGGCTCGCTGCCGCGCCCTGCCGAGCTCGAGATCTACCTCGGCGACACCGGCATTTACTTCCGCCAGGTGAAGGAGAGCAAGGAAGGCGAAGAAGTAGCCGTGGGCGCCGAAACCGAGCCCGCCGCCGGCACGCCGCTTTACATGTTCTGAGGGATCGCCGATGGCCGGCCACGAACTTGACGCAGAGAAGTTAGGATTGGAGCGGGATCCCCAGCGTCCACCTGTTAGCAGACAGCGTCTGGAATCCAGATTCAACGTAGCTAGGGTTGTGTTGCTTGGTGTGGGCGCGATCGCGATGCTGGCCGGCCTGGTGGTGTCGAAGTTAGCGCGAGAGGAGCCGCAGCGTCCCGCACCGGCCAGCGCTGGGCTGGAACTCAAAGTGGAGCACAACGCCGACCAGTTGGTGTTGATGTGGAACAAGAATTCCGACGCGGTGCGGAACGCGCAGCGAGCCAACCTCAGCATCACCGACGGGGACCACACGGAAGACGTGGCCCTGGATCTGGGCATTCTGCGAGGCGGCTCGGCGGTCTACGCGCCGCGCACCGCCGGCGTCGCCTTCCGGCTGGAAGTGGTCTCCCAGGGGGGCGAGACCACGTTCGGGACTGCCCGCATCCCGGAGGCTACGCGACATTAGCGGCCCGCCGGGCCTTTCCGAGGGCGCACGCGATCTTGCGCAGGGTCGATTCGCGACGAACGGCGCATTCCCGCACGCGAACCACCGTCCATCCGGCGCGCCGAAGGCGATCCGATACCCGGCGATCGCGCCTCTTGTTGCCCTCGATCTTATCCCGCCAGAACTTCACGCGGCTGCGAGGGAGATACTTGCAGCGCTTGCATCCGTGCCAAAAGCAGCCGTCCACGAAGACAGCGACTTTCAAACCCGGCCAAGCGAAATCCGGATGTCCGTCCACCGGCCAGTGCTTTCGATAGCCGCGCAGAGCCGCCGCCCAGAGCAGCCGGCCCAGCGCAACCTCGGTAGTGCGGTTCCCTTTCGACCGCACCGAGGCCATGATCTTCGAGCGAACTTCCCTCGATACGTGGTCCACCATCTGGATCCCCTCCAGACGTCACCGGCGACCGTACAGCCTCAAATCGCTTTCCCCGATCTGGTCCGAAGGCACTAATCGGTAGTGTTTCTCTTCTACCACCTTCACCTCGTCCCCATCGACGGTTAGTTCGAAAAGTGCGATCGCCTGGTCGGGCATAAACTGCGCGGAAACCGGCCGGCAGGTCAGGCGCGGAAACTTCTGGCGGCAGCAGGCCACGTCCTGGCGGGTTTGGGTCGCCCCGAGCTGGTCGGCGCCGCCCTTTGCCTGCACCGGAATCGCGAACTGCTGCCCGTTGCGGTTCACACCCACGTAGATCTCGTCGATCTCAATTTGGCCCATGCCCTCCACCGTCGTGCGCAGGTGGTTTTGGAGCGAGTAGGCGGCAATCCCAAGGAAGATATCGATCAGCCGGTTATAGCGAACCTTGGCAAGAAGGGCCTGCTCGTCGCCGAGGGCGTAGCTCGCGACGATTTCGGGCGTGGCGTCGGGGATCTTGATGGCGATGAGATCCGAGCGCGGAACGATCCGGCTAATGGTTGCCAGCTTGAAACGGTAGCGGGCACGGCCGGCCAGCTCGATGATCCACTCCATTCCCGAGGGCGCTGTCGCGAGGATCTCCGGCGGAAGTTCCGAGCGGAACCGGAAGGTGTACGTCAGATCCCCCAGGTTCTTGGGCAGGACGATCCTCAATCGCTTTGCGATGCCCACGAACTCGTCGCGGTCGAACTCGAACTCGGCGCCACCGGGGCTGTAGTGCCGGTCGAAGATCGTCTTAACGATCGCAGCGTAGCGATTCGGCTTCTTCCCCCGACTCTTGCCGGCCCGGACCTCAGACATTCGCGCGAACCTCCGGCGCCGGGCGAATACGTTTCGGAATCACATCGGTCGGAACGCCGTACTTGGCGGCGGCTCTCGACATATCGAGAGCGAGCAACGCAGGGTCGCCCAGTTCGAGCGTGCGCACCGGCCTGCCCNNCCTGCCCGGTGCGCTCCCGAGAGCTTCCGCGATCTTCCTCGCGACCGCGCGAGCCAGCAGCGGCGGAACGGAGTTCCCGATCTGCCGGAACCCGTGCCACTTTGTGACGTGGAAGCGGAACCAGTCGGGATACGAGTGCAAACGGGCGGCCTCGCGAACCGTGATGCAGCGAGGCGAGAACGGATGGATCGGCCGCGGGGAAGTGAACGCTCCTCTGTCGCTCGCGGTACCGGCGCGAAGCGTGTTGCAAATGCCCTTCGGATCGAGCTTGCGGAACCGGCTGACCGGCTCCGTCTCGCCATGGCGCGTCTCGGCGAAGCGCTGTCTGGACAACTCCGTGTGGACGGTGCGCAGACTCGAAGTGAGGAGCTTGGGGTCGAAGTCGCGCGGAATGGAAAGGTCCCCGGGATCGCGCTCTAGGCCCCGCAACGGCGCCGCATAATCCGATGGGGTTTTGAAGTGCGCACGAACGCAATCGCGCTCCAGCAGTTCGTCGAAATCGTCCGCCTCGGGAAGGTCGCGGAAGGCGTCCCATACCGTGGGCGTGTCCCGGCGGAAGAGGTCGCCCGGCCCGGCGCTCCCGGCGGCGGGCGCACGATGGGTGCTTTCGGGATACTCGGGCAGCCGGCAGCCCTTGCGCGCGCCCAGCAAGAACAGCCGCTGACGATCCTGCGGCACACCGTAGCAAGCGGCGTTCAGCACCCGGTACTCCCCGACGACCCGGTAGCCGTTACCGCGGAACTCCCCGATGAGCTCGTCCAGGAAGCGCCTGTGCTGCCCTATCGTGAGGCCGCGGACGTTCTCGAACACGAAGTACTTCGCCCGAAGTTCGACAACCAGCCGGACAAAATGATGGACCAGCGAGTTCCGGGCGTCGTCCAGCGCGCGCTTTCCGATCAGACTGAAACCTTGGCAGGGCGCGCCACCGAACGCTACGTCCACGTCCGCTTCCCTAATCCGCGAGGCGCCGCGGATGTGCGCGGCGTCGATGTCGGCTACGCTCCGGCACACGATAGCGCAGTCGGGGAAATTGAACGCGTGGGTAGCGCAGTGGACCGGGTCGTATTCGACAGCCGCAGCGACGTCGAAACCCGCCTGCTCGAACCCGAGGCTCATTCCGCCCGCGCCCGCGAACAGGTCCACGCCCACCGGTCTGAGTTTTCCGGACACCCTAGCCATCTTCTATCGGCTGCTCTTAATTCTACAGGAGATTATACGGCGAAGGAAAAGCGAAATCAACAGAATCTCGCGCCTGAACGGTTCGCCTCTGGCACGGGTGGGGCCAGTGCGAACCCCAACGCTTTCGCCGGGTTCGGCCGGCCGGAAGGCCGGCTGCAGGCAGGATTGCCTGCCCCACGTCGCTTGGCGACACTGGCGACTGGGGTTTCCTTGAGGCATGCGGAAAGAACGCGACTGACCATCGACCTGGATCGGGCAGAGGACGGCAGATGGATCGCTCACGGCGAATTGCCGTCCTCGGCCCTGAGTGTCTCGTTCACGATCCCCGATGAGCGTCAGGCCCGGCCGTGAGCTGGCCCGGAGCCCCTCACATCCCGATCTCGCGCAAGATCCGGTCGGCGTGGAAGACGTTCCGCAGAGCCTCGACGATGGCCTGGCTGGCCACGTGGACCGAGCGCGCTTGGGCCTCGGTGTACACGAACCGGTTGGGAAGGCCCTCGATGTTCCCGTCGAAGAGAATGCCCACGATCTCGCCCTTGCCGTCCACCGTGGGGCTGCCGGAATTGCCGCCGTGCGTGTCGGCGGTCGAGACGAAGTCGAACGGAGTCGCCAGCTTCAACGCGGGTTTCGCCTTCAGCCAGCGCTCCGGCAACCGGTAGGGATCCTGCCCCGTGGCGCGGCGGTAGAGGCCCGCGAAGTCCGTGGTAAAGGGAACCGCGGCGCCCGCCAGGTTGCGGTATCCCTCGACACGGGCGTAGCTGAGCCGCAGCGTGAACGTGGCGTCCGGGTATTCACTCGCCCCATACGCCGCGAAGCGGGCCTGCGCGATCTTGCCGGCGCTCGAGAGCAGCACCGCCTCGATCTTATCCTCGTATTCCTTCCGCAGCCGGCGCGCCGGGCCGTCCAGGATCTTGGCCAGGCGGATCATGCCGTCCTCGGAGGCTTCGACCGCCTGGGGGTCCTGGGCCAGCCGCTTGCGCTCCGCGACGTCCTGGAGTTTGCTCGAGTTGACGTAGCCGGCGGCGGCCTGCTCGGGCGTCTGCCCCTTGAGGACCGCTTTTGCGGTCGCGTCCTCCTCGCCCAGCTCCCGCTGCAGAGAGCCGAAGTAGTTGGCCAGCACGGCGATCTCCTGCGAGGCGGTGATCGGCGCCGGTGAGTACATGGCCTGCTCGAGGGCGGGCAAACGGGCCTCGGCAAACTCGCGCAGCCGTTGCTCGTTGGGCTTACGGGTCTCCTCCGCGTAACGCACCACGTCGCGGGCGATCTGGAACAGTTCGGATCCATAGGTCGCGGTTCTCTCCAGCAGGAACACCTGGCTGTAGAAGCCGCGATAAGTCTGGTATGCCGCGGCCACCTCGGGCCAGACGCCGCCGAATTCCTTCTGCTTCCGCGGGTCGCGGGCCAAAGCCTCCCGCAGACTGGTCTCTTGTTTCCTTTTCTCGTCCATCAGCGCCGGATCGCGCAGCCCGCTGAGGAATCCTGTATAGGCCTTGTAACTATTCTGGGCTGAGAACAGGTTGTCGCGCGCCACGCGCCGGTTCTCCGCGCTCCGCCCGCCATAGGACTCCAGGGCCTGGATTTGCATGGCCAGCCGCGCCTGCATGAGCGGGTAGGCGACGTCCCGGAAGAACTCCAGTCCCGCCACCGTCGTCAGGCGATCGGTCGTACCGGGGTGCCCGGCGACGAAGACCAGCTCCTTGTTCTTCACGCCCTCTTTGCTCCATCGCAGGTACTCCTTGACTTCCACCGGCTTACCGTCTTCATAGGCCCGGAACAGGGAGAAATCCAGGCAGTAGCGCGGGTACTCGAAGTTGTCCGGATCCCCGCCGAACATGGCGATGTCCACCTCCGGAGCGAACACCAGCCGGACGTCGGTGTACTTCTTGTACCGGTAGAGGTCGTACTCGCCGCCCGAATACAGGGTCACCACGTCGCAGCGGTTCCCGGTCTTAGCCGAGCACTCCTTCTCGAGCCGCGCCATGGCGCCCTTGCGCTGCTGGTTGGCCTCGGCGGAGGTCGCGCCAGCCTGCACCGCCCCCGTCACCTGCGCCGTCACGTCCTCCATGCCCAGCAGGACGTTCACCTCCAGGTCCGG
>PMEV01000327.1:0-6052 GCA_003154855.1 Bryobacterales bacterium | reverse complement strand
TTGTTGAAGCGCACCGACGCCAGGCGCAGGTGATCCAGGAACGCGTCCGTGACCTGGTATCCATACTTCTTGGCGACCATCTCTTTAGGGAACTTGTTAAACAGCCACATGCCCTCGTCGGCCCACAGGCAGACGACCGCGACAGCGGCGATCGGAAGCATTCGGAGTCTCATAGCAACCACTCTAGCGCTATGGGCGGTCCTTTGGCATTTGGTCCCTGGCGGCCGGTCCGGTTCCTGCTAGACTCGCGATTGTGAAGACCATTATCGAGCCCTTCCGCATCAAGAGCGTGGAACCCCTGCGGCAGACCACGCCCCAGGAGCGCGAGCGGTTCCTGGAGGAGGCCGGCTACAATCTCTTCCTGATCGAGGCCCGCAACATCCTCATCGATCTGCTGACGGATTCGGGCACCAGCGCCATGTCCACCGAACAGTGGGCCGCCATGATGCGCGGCGACGAGTCCTATGCCGGCAGCGAGAGTTTTGGCCGGCTGAAGCGGGCGGTCCAGGACCTGACCGGCTTCCGCCACGTCATTCCCACCCACCAGGGGCGGGCGGCCGAACGCATCCTGTTCACCGTGATGTGCGCTCCCGGCCAGGTGGTCCCCAACAACACCCACTTCGATACCACCCGCGCCAACATCGAGTTCCGCGGGGCGCGCGCGGCCGACCTGCTTTGCCCCGAGGCCGCCGACACGCAGGCGCGGCTGCCCTTCAAGGGGAACATGGACGCCGCCGCGCTGGAACGGCTCATCCGGACCGAGGGCGCCGGCCGCATCCCCCTGGTCATGCTCACCGTAACCAACAACTCCGGCGGCGGCCAGCCGGTTTCGCTCGAAAACATCGCCGAGGTCAAAGCCGTCGCTTCGCGGCACGGCATTCCGCTCTATCTCGACGCTTGCCGGTTCGCCGAGAACGCCTGGTTCATCCAGCGGCGCGAGCCCGGGTACGCCGATTGGACGCCCAAACAAGTCGCCCAGAAAATGTTCTCTCTCGCCGACGGCTGCACCTTTTCCGCCAAGAAGGACGCCTTCGCCAATATCGGCGGGATGCTATGCACCAACGACGACCGCCTGGCCGAGCAGGAGAAGGACCTGCTCATTCTCACCGAAGGCTTCCCCACCTACGGAGGCCTGGCGGGCCGCGACCTGGAAGCCATCGCGGTGGGCCTGGCGGAGGTGCTGGACCCGGACTACCTGCGCTATCGGATCGCCTCGACGGGCTACCTGGGCGACCACATTTCCAGCCACGGCGTGCCCATCGTCCAGCCGCCCGGCGGCCACGCCATCTACATCGATGCCGGCCGCATGCTGCCGCACATTCCGCGTAGTCAGTTCCCCGGCCAGGCGCTGGCGGTGGAGCTGTACCGGCACGCCGGGATTCGCTCGGTGGAGATCGGCTCGGTGATGTTCGGCGAGCAAGCCCCGCACGAGCTGCTGCGCCTCGCCATCCCCCGGCGGGCCTACACCCAGAGCCACATCGACTACGTGGTCGAGGCCATTCTGGAAGTGAACCAGCGGCGCGAGCAGATCCGCGGCCTGGAGATCGTCTCCCAGCCGCAATTCCTGCGCCACTTCAGCGCCCGGTTCCGGCCGCTGTGAGCTCGAGTCAGATGAACGTACGTTACGTACATACAAGTATTGACAGTATGTACACTGGGTAGTATCCTGGACTTGTGAGGGTCACCATCACCAAGTTTCGGCAGGACCTGTTCAAGCTGGTGGATCGCGCCATGCAGGGCCAGCCTTTGCAGTTCACGCACAAAGGGGTCGTCTTCACGGTGTCCGCGGAAACGAAACCCTCGAGGCTGGCCAGGCTGACCGGGCAAACCGTAGTTGCTCCCGGCGCCGACCTGGGACAGGCCAGGCGACGCTTGCTCGAGGAGATGGAATCCGAGTGGGAGCGGGACTGGTCCGAACTGTGATTTGCTACCTGGATACCCAAGTCGCGGTCTGGCTCTGCCAGAAACAGCTCGACAGGCTGTCCCGCAAAGCGACTGAGGCGCTGGAAGAGTCGGAACTCCTGATTTCGCCAATGGTATTGCTGGAGCTTGCCTATCTCTACGAGATCCAGAGGATCGTACAGCCTCCCCAGATTCTGCTGAAGCAGCTTGAGTCCCAGATCGGGTTGAGAGTCTGCGATCACCCGTTCCCCGCCGTCGTCGAAACCGCACTTTATGAAACCTGGACGAGAGATCCGTTCGACCGCCTGATCGTCGCCCACGCCCGATCCAACGGGTATTCGCCGCTGGCGACCTCGGACGCCCGAATCCAGGAGCACTACCCCCAGGCGATCTGGTAGCTCACGGGCTGGGCGTCCGCTTCGGCCCATTGTGGCTGGAGCCGGCCCAGCGCAGGATGGTCCGGCACAATTCCTCCATCTGGATGGGTTTGGTGAGGTAGTCGTCCATACCGGCGGCGAGGCATTCCTCGCGATCGCCCGCCATGGCGCGGGCGGTCATGGCGATGATGGGCAGGCGCGCGCCGTCCCGTTCCCGGCCGCGAATCTCGGCCGTGGCCGCGAACCCGTCCATCCCGGGCATGTGCACGTCCATCAGCACCACGTCGTACTTGCCGCTCTTTACGGCGTCGGCAGCCTGCCGGCCATCGGAAACCACGTCCACCCGGAATCCGGATTTCCCCAACATGCGCAGCGCGATTCTCTGATTCACCTGGTTGTCCTCGGCCAGTAGAACGCACACATCGGCTGGAGAGATGCTGGCGGCCACCGCGATGGGAGGACGTGGCTCGCCGGCCGCTGTTCGGGAGTCCGTTGCGACCCGCGCCCCGTACTTCTGAAACGTGGCGGTGAACCAGAACGTGCTGCCCAGACCGGCTTCGCTCTCGAAGCCGATGCGGCCTTTCATCATTTCCACAAGCTGCTTCGAGATGGCCAGACCTAAGCCGGACCCGCCGTACTTGCGGGCGGCCGAATTGTCCCCCTGCACGAAGCTGTTGAACAACTCCACGCAGTGGTCGGAATCGATCCCAATGCCGGTGTCGCGGACGGTTACCCGAAGGGTGGCGGTGTGGCTGGTGCCGCGTTCCAGCGCCACGCGCACGGCGACCTCGCCGGAGTCGGTGAATTTGATGGCGTTCCCCACCAGGTTGCTCAGGATCTGGCGCAGCCGGGAGGCGTCGCCCAAGAGCATGCGGGGCAGGGAGGGATCCAGATGCGAGTGGAGTTGCAGCCCTTTCCGGCGGGCCTGGACGCCCAGCAGCGCGCACACTTCGTTCACCACCGGCGCCAGCTCGAATGGCTCCGTCCCCAACTCCAGCTTGCCGCTTTCGATGCTCGAGAATTCCAGGATGTCGTTGATCACCACCAGCAGCGCCTCGGCGGATGCCTGCACGGTCTTGGCGCAGTCCTGCTGTTCGGGAGAGAGCGGCGACGCGAGCAGCAGATCGAGCATGCCGGTGACGCCATTCATCGGCGTGCGGATCTCGTGGNNTCGTGGCTCATGTTGGCGAGGAAGCGGCTCTTGGCCTCCGCCGCGGCGCGCGCCGCCACCAGGGCCGCCGACAGCTCCTCGTTCTTCTGCTGCAACTCCCGCGCATACCGGGCGAGTTCCTCCTGGTGGCGTTTGCGTTCGGTGATGTCCCGGCCGATGCCCTGAACTCCAACCGGCCGTCCTTTGTCGAACACCAGCCGGGAGACGATCTCCAGCAGGATCTCGCGCCCGTCCTTGGAGAGGATCGTCATTTCATCCTTAACCGAACCGCCTCCCGCCAGCATGGACGCGATCTGCCCGGGAAACCGGGCGCTGTCGCGCGGCGCCAGCAACTGGCCCAGGTGCTTTCCCAGGACATCCTCGCGCGCGTATTCGGTGGCCAGCTCGGCCGCCCTGTTCAGCGACTTGAGCCGGCCCTCCAGGTCGGTCACGCAGACGATGTCATGGGCATTCTCGAATAGCTCGCGGTAGCGCTCCTCGCTCTCGCGGAGTTTTCGCTCGTCCTGTTTGCGCTCGGTAATATCGGCCACCACGGTGATGCTGCCGGTGATTTCTCCCTGGGGGTTCCGCAGGGGGGCCGCCCAGAGGGAGATGTCGACCTCCGCTCCGTCCTTCCGCCGGACGCGTTTCTCCACGCCCTCAATGCAGTGGCCGGCCTTGATCTCCTCCAGGAATTCTCTGAATCCCTCCCGATCCGACTCCATGACCAAGGGCAGCGGCCGGCCCACTGTCTCCTCCTGCGTCCAGCCCAGGTCACGCTCCGACTGGGGACTCCAGTTTTGCACGTTGCCCTCGACATCCAGGATTATAATTCGCAGGGGGCAGGCCTGAATCAACGTCTTAAGGGTTTCGTTCGCCTTGTGAAGGGCCCGCTCATCGCGTCTGCGCTCGGTGATGTCGGCCAGCATTCCTACCACGCCCTCGACCACACCCTCGCTATTGCGCAGGGGCGCGGTCCACAAGGCGGCTTCCACCGTCGAGTTGTCTCTCCGGCAGAAAGGGATTTCCGCGGCAGCGGGCTGCGTTCCCTCCGCGGCGGCCGCCAGGCGGCGCTGGAACTCCGCGACTTCGCCGGCGGGAATGTGGGGAGCGATACGGCCCAGCACCTCCGCGGCGGCAAAGCCGAACATCCTTTCGGCGGCCGGATTCCAGCTCCGCACGCTGCCGCTCAGGTCCACCACAACCATCGCCAACGGCGAGGCCCGCACGATGGCCTCGAGCAGATGATTGGCCTGCCGGAGCGCTTCTCCAGTGCGCTTTCGCTCGGTAACGTCTTCGATGGTCCCTTCGAAGCAGAGCACGGCGCCGGCGCCGTCCCGGACCGCGCGCGCATTCTCCCGAATCATGATCTTGGTGCCGTCGCGGCGGACCCACACCGTCTCCTGCCCCTTCACCTCCCCGCCGCCCTCGAACGCCGCCAGGAACTGGCCGCGATCATAGGTGGGAGCGTAGCCTTCCGGCTCGAGATTGTGCGCGGCCAATTCCTCGAGCGACGAGTACCCGAGCATTTCGAGAAGCGCGGGGTTGGCCATCAGGATGCGCCCGTCAGGAGTAGTCCGGTAGATTCCGATGGGGGTGTTTTCAAACAGGTTCCGGTAACTGGCCTCGCTCTTCTCGAGAGCTTGCTCCGCCCGCTGGCGCGAGGTTGCGTCCAGGAGCGCCGAGCGGATGCCGGCCACCTTCCCCCACGCGTCCCGAATGAATGTCTCGTGAATCTCAACCATCACCTGGCTGCCGTCGCCGCGCCGATACCTTCCCAGGAACGGGGCCAGTCTCTGCTCGCCCGCCATTTTCCTGGCGATAGAGAGCCGGCAGGCCTCGCGCTCCTCGGGCGCGACGAAATCCCAGATCGGGTGGCCGGCCAACTGGGCGCGGTCGCGCCCCAGCAGTTCGCATTCGGCCTGGTTGACCCGTTGGACGACCCCCTCGCGGTCCAGCTCGTGATAGGGGACCGGGGCTTCTTCGAACAGGCTGCCGAAGCAGACCTCGTTCTGGGACAGGACCCGGTTGCAGCGGTGCTGCCTCCGCCGGGTGGAGAACCATCGGCCGATCGAAGTGAGAGGTGCGGCGATCTGCACGCGCATGCCAAAACCTACTCCCCTCATCGACGCCGGAGGCCAAAGCCTTTAACCCGCTTTTTTCGGGCGCCGTCGGGTAGCGCCGGGGGTCTTGCCGCCGGTACCTGGAGTTTCTACGTTCGTGGGGCAGGCCCCTGGCCCGCGGCGGCCTCGCAGGCCCCCCGCCCGGTGCCGGACCACGCTTATCGCTCCGGTCTTGCGGCGAGTAGGGCTGTTACCGGGTAGCCTTCGATGTATCGTTGGATGCGCCGGAAGTTCGTCTTGCCAAAACGGTCGGCCGCTCCGCTGCAGCGGCAGGTTGGCTCGTTTCGCGGCGGCCGCCTGGAGCGAGCCTGGAAGCTTNNCCGGATCGAAGCCGGGACGAGTCGCGCAGTGGCCGGCGGTCTGAGAAAGGTGGGGCCGCAGCGAGCGTGATCGAGCCGGCGGTCCATGGCGAAGAAGGCTTCGCCGGAAGCCGGATGGGAGGCCGGAAAGGGGCGCTGTGCGGGAAGACTGCCGTGCCAGCGGAAGGCGATGAACAGAGG
>PMEV01000195.1 GCA_003154855.1 Bryobacterales bacterium | reverse complement strand
TAATCTATGAACATACTCATCGCAGAACCCCTGGCCGCCGCGGGCGTCGAGTTGCTCAAGGCCCAAGCCGGCTGGAATGTCGTGGTCTCCAATCCCAAGGAGTACCTGAACCATTTACCCGAGGCCGACGCCCTGGTCGTCCGTAGCGCCGTCAAGGTCACTCGCGAGGTGCTCGAGAAGGCGCCCAAACTGCGCGTCATCGGCCGCGCCGGCGTGGGCGTCGATAACGTGGACCTCAACGCCGCCACCGCGGCTGGCGTCCTGGTCATGAACACGCCCGGCGGCAACGCCGTCTCCGTGGCCGAGCATACCATCGCCTTCATGCTCGCCCTGGCCCGGAGCATCACGCTGGCCAGCGCCTCCACCAAGAGCGGCAAGTGGGAAAAGAAGAAGTTCCTGGGCAACGAGGTCCGCGGCAAGACCCTCGGCATCCTCGGCCTGGGCAGCATCGGCCGCGAGGTCGTGAAGCGGGCCCGGGCGCTCGAAATGCGCGTTCTGGCCGCCGATCCCTACGTCAGCAGCCAGGTCGCGGAGGATCTGGACATCGAACTGGTCGGCCTGGCCCGCCTGCTCGCCGAAAGCGACTACATCACCCTCCACACAGCCCTCACGCCCGAGACCCGAAAGGTGCTCAACAAAGAGGCTTTCGAGCAGATGAAACCCGGCGTGCGGATCGTCAACTGCGCCCGCGGCGAGATGATCGACCAGGACGCCCTGGTGGACGCCATCCGCTCCGGCAAGGTCGCCGGCGCCGCCCTGGATGTCTTCACTCCCGAGCCGCTGCCCCCGGATCATCCTCTGCTTGCGCTGGACAACGTGGTGGCCACTCCGCATATCGCCGGGGCCACCGAAGAGGCGCAGGAGATCGTCGGCGTCCGCATCGCCGAGCAGCTCGCCGAGTACCTTCGCAACGGGATCGCCATCAACGCGGTCAACATGCCCGCGCTGACCCCCGAGCAGTACCGCTCGCTGGGCCCCTACATTTCCCTCGCCGAATGCCTGGGCAGTCTGGCCGCCCAGATCTCCGGCTCGAATCCCAAGAGCGTCCGCTTCACGTACTCCGGCAAGGTGGGCGACGGCAAGACGCACCTGGTGCGCAACGCCGGCCTGGTCGGCCTGCTGAACCGCTGGCTCTCCCAGCGGGCCACGCTGGTCAATGCCATGCAACTCGCCGAACAGCGGTCTCTGGCCGTCGAGGAGCGCCACGGGCCCAAGGCGGCGCACATCGATTCGGTTACCCTCGAGCTGGAAACCGATGCCGGATTCACCACCGTCGAGGGCGCCGTGGTCCTGGGCCGGCCCCGCCTCATGCAGGTGGATGGCATCCAGTGCGAGGCGCCGCTGACCGGCAACCTCCTGTTCATGAAGAACCAGGACGTGCCCGGCGTCATCGGCCACGTGGGCACGGTGCTGGGCAAGAACGGCGTCAACATCGCCAACTTCTCGCTGGGCCGCCGCAACCTGCCGCTGAAGGAAGGCGAGCCGCTGGAGGCCCTGGCCGTGGTGGAGACCGACGGCGCCGTCTCCGACGACGTGATCGCCCAACTCAAGGCCAACCCGGCCGTCCGGGTGGCCCGCGCCGTGAGCCTGGCCTAGCCAAATCGGGGGCAGGTGGCCTGCCTGCCCCCTTCAGTCACCGCCTGGCCTAAGTAAAGATTCCCCGGAATTACGGCGTTTTCGCGCTTCTTGCGATTGCAACCCTTGCATGCCTCTGCTAGAATGAATTTGGACGGAAGCCCACTGTTTGTTCCCCCGACTTCACACTCAACGGAGTAATCAACACCACGAATGAGTTTTACTGTCTTTCTCGGTAATCTTCCTGCCTGGGTGACCGCGGACGATGTTCAGTCCTGGCTCACCTCGGAAACTTTGGTCGCTGACGCGATCAAGGTCATCCGCAATCCTGAGACCCAGGAATCCAAAGGCTTCGCCTTCATCGACGCTCCCAACCAGGAGGAGATGCAGGCCATCATCCGCCGGTTCGATCGTGCTCCGTTGGAGGGCCGGCTGCTGCGCGCCAATCCCGCTCAGCCGCCCAAGCCGCGGTCGCCGCAGACCTCCACGCCCGACGGCCAGGCGCCCCAGCACGCCCGCCGGCCCGTGCGGCGCGGCAAGAACGCCCCGGACGGCCCCAAGAGCGCCTTCGCCACCGAACTCGCCAAGGTNNACATCGCGCAGGGTGGCGCTCCAGCCGGCGTAGCCGCGGGCGCGGGAGTAATCGTCGGCGTCGAGCGTGAAGGCGGCGTCCAGGCGCGCGCCGGGGGCGAACTTGGCGGCGCGCTCGGCGAAATTCCAGCCCTTGAGGGTGAGCGTGCGGCCGGCCTGGCGCAGGCTGACTCGCAGGTGCTTCTCCTTGAAGATCCACGGGCCGCCGGCCACTTCCGCGCCGAAGGCGGCAAACACGGGGGCGGGATTGCCGCAGCCGAAGGGCGCCATGGAGAGCACGTCCGCAACCACCTCATCCGTGATCTCGTCGAAGGCCAGGCAGGCATCCACCTCGATCTCGGCGCGGAAGTCGTCGGGGGCCAGGCGCGCGGCCGCATAGGCGTTCAGACGTTCCCGGAACTCCGGGATGCGGCCGGAGGCGAGCGTGAGCCCGGCGGCTTGCCGGTGCCCTCCGAAGCGCAGTAGCAGATCGGACATGGACTCCAGCGCCTCCAGCAGGTGAAAGGCGGGAACACTGCGCCCGGAGCCTTGCGCGATGCCTTGTTCCGGATCCACGTCCAGCACGAAGACCGGGCGGTGGAACCTGTCGACCAGGCGGCTGGCGACGATCCCCACCACGCCCCGATGCCAATCCTGGCCGGCGAAGACCAGGGCGGCCTGCTGGTCGGTGACGGGCGCGGCGAGGCACTCGTCCAGAACCAGTCGGACAATCTCGCCCTCGGCTTCCTGACGGTCGCGGTTCAGGCTGTGCAGGCGCGCGGCGAGTTCGGCGCCGCGCTGGGGGTCCTCGGTGAGCAGCAGTTCGATGACGTCGTTGGCATCCGCCATGCGCCCGGCGGCATTCAATCGCGGCGCGATGCGGAAGGCCACCTGGCCCGCGGTGGGCGCCTGGCCCGGAGCGAAGCCGGCGACTTCGAAAAGCGCACGCAGGCCGGGGTTGCGCACCGAACCCAAGCCCGCGAGGCCGTGCTTCACCAGAATCCGGTTCTCGCCGGTGAGCGGAACCACGTCGGCCACGGTGGCGATGGCCACCAGCTTGAGGAACGATTCGGTCATGAGCCGGACCTTGCCGGCGGGCCATCCCAGCGTGGCCAGAAGCGCCTGCACCAGCTTGAAGGCCACGCCCGCGCCGCAGAGGTTCTTTTCCGGGTAGCCGCAGCCGGGCTGATTGGGATTCAGAACGGCGAGCGCGGGCGGCAGCTCGGCGTCGGGCAGGTGGTGGTCGGTCACGATCACGTCCATCCCCAAGGCGCGTGCGCGGCGGACGGCTTCAGCGGCGCGGATGCCGGTATCCAGGCTGATCAGCAGCGTGGCGCCGGCGGCGGCGGCCTGCTCGATCGCCTCGGGGCGCATCCCGTAGCCGTCGCGGAGGCGGTGCGGGATAAACACGCTGGCTTCGGCACCGGCCAGTTGGATGGCTTTCTTGAGGATGACCACCGCGGTGGTGCCATCCACGTCGTAGTCGCCGTAAAGCAGGATGTTCTCGCGCGCCGCGATGGCTCGCTGCAGCCGTTGCAAGGCGGCGCTCATGCCGAGCAGCAGGTAGGGATCGTGCAAGTCCTCGAGGGCGGGGGAGAGGTAACGGCGCGCGGCGGAGGGGTCGCGGTAACCACGGTTGGCGAGGACGCGCGCGGCGGGCAACGAAAGTCCCAGGTTCTGGGCCAGGCGCCCGGCTTCCCCGGGATCGATTTGCGGGATGGACCAGCGCGCCGGCCTATCCATGGAAAGCAACGTCAGTTGCTCGAGTAGAAACCGTCCAGCGGATCGTCTTCCTCGTCCTCGTCGTCGGCCAGGCCGCCGCCGAGTTCCTCAATCAGGTCCAGGTACTCCTCGTACCACTCGGCGCGGAGGTTGAAGAGGTAGACGCGGGCCTGGAGGTCGAAGGAAAGCTCGAGCGCGCAGGTGAAGCCTTCGTAAGCGCGCAAGTCGCGCAGGCGGCGTTCCAGGTTGTGCTGCTCCTCGACGCTGAAGTCGCACTCCTCGAGCCGCTCGGCGGCCTCGTCCACGTGCGCGCGCGAAAACTCGCGCCAGTGATACACGATCAGCTTGACGCCGGCGTTCTTGGCGGTCTCCAGGAACTGACGGTAGTCCGGCTGGCGTTCCACGTCCCAGGCCACGAAGGAGTCGGCGTCGGAGAGGCGCGAGTAGCCGTGGAACACGACGAATCCCTGGGATTCGAGGTGCTGGAGGACTTCGGTTTTCAGCTCATCCAGGTTCTGTTTCATTTAGCGTTGTGCCACCACGAGGATATCATGCTGCCGGCCCAGATCGCGCGCCGAGGGAGTCACGATGGTTCGTGGCCCGATATAGATCTTGCGGGATTGCTGGAGGGCGGCGCGAACGTCCGCCTCGCAAACGAAGTCCACGATCGCGACCTGAGGAGCGGGCGGCGGAGCCGGCGGAGGGGGCGCGGCCTGGGGTGGCTGTTTGGCCTGCACGCACGGGCAGGAAGGGGGACAGCTCGGGAGCGGCCCGGAACAGCCGGTGCGCCGCGAGGCCAGGAAGCGGTCCACCACCTGAGCGGCTGCGCTGGGTGCGGCCGGGGCCGGCGCCACGGAGACGCCACGCTGCGCGAGATACCTCTCGATCGCGGCGGCAATGGTCTGCCGATCGAGCTTGGCAGGCTCGGAGACGGGCGGTTGCGGAGCGGCAAGTATCGGCATGGCCTCCTCGGCGGTGCGCACCATCCAGGCCAGGCGCTTGGTGTTGATCAGGTGCTGGGGGCCCACGTTGTCGCCGGTGACATTGCCCGCCATAGCGCCGCAGCCCAGCGTCATGGAAGGCTGCAAATTGGTGGTCATGCCAGTGGAGCCCCCCGGCGCGCCAGTGTTCACGAGCACCCGCATGGCCGGCATGCGCAGGCCGAACTCGCGAATCCGCCCGTCGTCCTGGGAATGGATGACGCAGGTGTGGCCCAGCCCGCCGAAGCGCAGCAGCGCCTCGCAGGTGTCCAGAGCCGCGGCGTGGTCCCGCACGAAGTACAGCGCCAGTACGGGAGAGAGTTTCTCGACAGATAGCGGATAGTCTTTGCCGACTCCCTGAAGTTCCACCACCAGGATCGAAGTGTCCGCGGGAACCTCGAAACCGGCGACGCGGGCCAGACGGACCGGCGACAGCGCCACGCAATCGGGATTGATGCGGAAGTTGTCTTTGAGCAGGACCTTGGTGAGCGCTTGCTTCTGGGCGTCGTCGCAGAAGAAGGCTTTGCACCGTTTCAATTCGGCGACCACCGGCTCTTTGAGGGATTCCTCGCAAACCAGAGCCTGCTCGCTGGAGCAGACGGTTCCGTAGTCGAAGGCCTTGCCAGCCACCACCTTGGCGACCGCCTCGGCGACCGGCG
>PMEV01000136.1 GCA_003154855.1 Bryobacterales bacterium | reverse complement strand
TGAGCTTGCCGGCCGCGCCCGCCAGCGAGACGGCATCCAAAAACGAGAGGTGCGACGGCAGCAGCCAGACGGCCGTCACCAGCGCGGCCAATAGTCCGCAGAAGATGACCCCCATCTGCTGGACGTCGGTCCAGGTGAGCGCCTTCACGCCGCCGGTGACGGTGTAAAGCATCACCAGGCCGGCGATGAGGACGGTGGTCGCGCGGTAGGGCCAGCCCAGAATCGCCGTCAGCACGATGGCGGGGGCGGCCAGCGAGAGGCCCACCGCCAGGCCGCGCTGGATCATGAAAATGGCGCTCACCAGCGCGCGCGTCTTCGCGTCGAACCGCTGCTCCAGGTATTCGTAAGCCGTGTAGACGTTGGCGCGGTGGAAGATGGGCACGGCCGTGGCGGCCACAATCACCATCGCGATGGGCAGGCCGAAGTACATCTGCACGAACCGCATCCCGTCGGCGTAGCCCTGGCCGGTGGTNNTACCAGGGCATGGTCTTCCCAGCCAGCAGGTACTTGTCGACGGTATTGCTGCCGCGCCCTTTGTAGAGCCCGTAGGCAATCATCGAGGCGAGCGCGCCGGCCAGGACGATCCAGTCGAGCGGCCTCATGGCGCAAACGCTCTCGTGAAGAGATAGAAGAGCGCCACCACCACGGCCAGGTACAACAACACGCCGATGTAGACCCTCCGCCAGGATCGCAGGAAAGGCGGCGGCTCATCGGGCATTGGCCGGGCCGACGCCTGCTGGTTCATCGCCCGGCCTGGCCCGCGCTCAGCAGGTTGGCGAAGACGCGAAACGCCCCGGGAACGCCGGCGGGAAGCTGCCGGAACCACGAATAGGCGGTGAACACGTAGGCTCCCTTTCCGTAGGGGACGTACAGCGTGCCGCCGGGTTTTGGCGTTTCGCCCGGATCGTGCGATTCAAACAGCGTGCGGTACTTGGGGTCCCATTCCGAGGCGAAGTACAGCCCGCGCTCCTGCACCCAGCCGTCGAAATCCGCCTCGGTGATCCGGTTGGGCGTCCGCAGAAGCGGGCTCGCGGGATCGGGGAAACTCACCGGCGACTCCTCCACCGTTACGCGGTCGCGGCCGATCTTAATCGGGTACGGCCCGATCTTATCGAGAGCCTGCGGAACCGTGCCGTAGTCGAGCACGTTGTACTGCACCACCAGCGTGCCGCCATTCTCGGCATACTCCAGCAGCCGGTACTGGTTGGCGCGCAGGTCCGCTCGCACGTTGTAGGCGCGCACACCGGTGACGATGGCGTCGAACCGGGCCAGGTCTCCCGTGGCCAGATCGTCGGCGCCGAGAAGCGTCACCTCGCAGCCGAGTTGCCGTAGCGCCTGCGGCATTTCGTCGCCCGCGCCCATCACGTACCCGACCCGCCGGGCCAGCGTGCGCATGTCGGCGCGCACCGCTTCCGCGGCCGAGGGTGGGAAGATGGCGCGCGGGTGTATGTGCGGATAGGCGACCACTTGCATGCCCGAGCCGATCCTCTGCTCTCCGAGCCAGGCGTACGCCATAATGCGCGCGCGAGTGGCGGCCGCCGGGGGCGTAATCTCGAAGGCCAGCGTCATCTGCTCGCCGTCGTTGAATTGGAATTTCCTGGAAGCCGGCTCAACGCGCCAGCCGGCCGGAGCCTCCAGGCGCACCTCGCCCGCCGCGCCCGTCAAGTTCCCCTTGATCGCCACCTCGACCCGCTTGGTCTGCCGGGTGGGAAACACCAGCACGGGTTCCACGAACTCCAGCGCCACCGGCGGCACAATGCTCACCGGCCGCATCAGCTCGCCGCGCAGCCGGTCCACGTAGCGATTGACCACCGGACGGGCCAGCTCGAGATCCTCGGATTCCACCCGCAGGTGAAAGCGTGCACAGAGCACGGGCGGGTTCTCGGGCGCGCCCACCATCTGCTGGTCCGAAATGGTGTAGGCTTCGCCGTGCCGAGGTTCCACCAGCCAGTAAGGTTGCGAGTACTTGGCGTCCGCGGGGACCTTCCAGGTGAATTCCTGCGTGCTGGGTTGGTTGAAGGGCAATGCGACATCCAGGGGGTTGTCGCTGCCCAGGCCGATGCCCGTGAGGCGAATGGGGAAGTGCGAACGATTGAGCGCCGTGGCATGCACGTTCATGGTGGACCCCGGCACGAAATCGGCGCGATCGGTGGTAGCGTCCAGCCACAGGCCCGCACACAGCGCCAGCGCCTCATCCAGTTCCCCGCGCTTGCGCCGCGCCCAGGGATCGTCGAGACCCNNGTGGTATCGATCCCGTCGAAGAGGTCCTTCAATGCCGCCTCGCCGGCCACCGGAACCAGGTTGGCCGTGGCCGAGCCGCGCCGCCTCGGAGCGCCCATCCCCTGGCTCTGGTGCATGCTCCGGCTCAGAGCGGCGATCTCGATGTAGGAATAGCCGAGCACCGGATTGTAGTCGCCCGTTTCGATCGAGATCTGCCCCGGCGTCCCCGTCGCCGCCCCGTAGACGTTCCAAACCACCCGCCGGGCCTGCCACGGCTCGACCCACTTGAGTTGCTCGGGGAACCGGCTGCGATCGGCGGCGGCCGAGAACGCCTCCTTGCCCAGCAGCGCCGACGCCTGGTGATGGCCGTGGCCGTCGCGAGGGGTTCCCGAGAAGCACAGCACGATCACGTCCGGGCGGAAGCGGCGGATGATCCACACCAGGTCGCTGAGAACGCCCTCCCGCCCCCACTTGTCCAGAGTCTCCTGGGGGCTTTTGCTGAACCCGAAATCGATGGCGCGGGTGAAAAACTGCTCGGCCCCGTCGATTCGGCGGGCGGCCAGCAGTTCTTCGGTGCGGATCAGGCCCAGCAGGTCGCCCTGCTCGGGGCCCAGCAGGTTCTGGCCTCCTTCGCCGCGGGTCACCGAAACGTAGCCCGCGCGCATCAAGCGGCCGCGTGCGAAATAGGCGAGGGTGGGCGTATGCTCGTCGTCGGGATGCGCGCCGATCATGAGCACGCTGCCCAGCACGTTCAACCGCTCAAGTGCCATGCGAACCTCGGTAGCGCCGGACAAATTAGGTTGGGCGCTCGCGCTGGCAGCCGCAAGCAAGGGCACAGCTAAAACCCTGAGGCGCAGATGTCCCATCTAACTAAATGGTAATCGATTCCCCAGCGCGGCCGTCTCGCGCCCCCGCCCCAGCGCTCCGAGCCGCCGCCTAGTCCTTGCGGATCTGCTGGGAGAGGTAGCGATCCAGGCCGATTTCGCCGATTTGGTGGAGCTGCGTTTCCAGCGAATCGACGTGCCCCTCTTCTTCGGCCAGCAGTTCTTCGAACAGCTCGCGGGTGGCGTTGTCGCCAACTTCGCGGGCCAGCTTGATCCGCGCGTTATAGCTCGCCACGGCGCCAAGCTCGAGCGCCAGGTCGTTCTCGAATTGCGCCTTCACGTCCGCGCCGATGGTGAGCTTGTTCAGTTCCGACAGCATCGGCGCGCCGTCCAGGAACAGGAGGCGCTCGATCAGGCGTTCGGCGTGCTTCATCTCGGTGATCGCCCGCTTTTCGGATTGCTCGTGGAGCCGCGCGTAGCCCCAGTTCTCGCACATCTCGCCATGCAGGAAATACTGGCTGATGGCGGTCAGTTCCTCTTTAAGTGAATCATTCAACGCTAGGATGACTTGGTCGTTTCCCTTCATTGACAAACTCCTTCTCCTGCTCAGCATATCAGAGCGCGCGGCCCGAAAGTCGGGGCCTTCTCCGGTTTGACATGCTTCCGCGCCGCCTGTTAGGCTTCTGGGTTGAAGAGGACTCCCCTCAATCTCGTTCATCGCCGCTCCGGGGCGCGGATGGTGGACTTCGGCGGCTGGGACATGCCGGTCCAGTACTCGGGGATCATGGACGAGCATCGCGCGGTGCGGCGGGCGGTCGGGCTCTTCGACGTCAGCCACATGGGCGAGATCGAAATCCACGGCCTCGAAGCCGCCCAGCTCACCGATTTCGTCACCACCAACGCCGTCCACAACCTGAAGACCGGCCAGGCGCGCTACTCCGGGCTGCTCTACCAGCACGGCGGGTTCGTAGACGATATCCTGGTCCACAAGGTCGCCGAGGACCACTACTTCCTGTGCGTCAACGCCTCCAACCAGGAGAAGGATTTCGAGCACATACGCTCGCTCAACCGTTTTGACGCGCGCGTGGATTTCGCGAGCGGCCGTTACGCCCAGCTTGCCATCCAGGGTCCCAAGGCGCGAGACACCGTGCAGAAACTCACGCCCGTGGCCCTCGCCGCCATCCGCTACTATTGGTTCACCGATGGCGAAGTGTGCGCCGTGCCCGCGCGCATCGCGCACACCGGCTACACCGGCGAGGACGGCTTCGAGATCTACGCGGCTTCATCCCATGCCGCGCGCATCTGGAACGAAGTCTTGCAGGCCGGCGCCGAATTCGGCATCAAGCCATGCGGCCTGGGCGCGCGGAACACCCTGCGCCTGGAGGCCGGCATGGCGCTCTACGGGCACGAAATCGACGCCTCCATCTCTCCTCTCGAAGCGGGCCTCGAATGGATCGTCAAGCTCGATAAGGGCGACTTCGTGGGCCGCGAGGCGCTGCTGCGGCAAAAGGAACGGGGACCCACACGCAAACTGGCGGGCTTTGAGATGCTTGGGCGCGGCATCGGCCGCGATGGCTACGAAGTGCTCGTCAACGGCTCGCCGGCGGGATGGGTCACCAGCGGCTCGCCTTCGCCTACCTTGAACAGGAACATCGGGTTTTGCTACCTGCCCGCCGAATTGGC
>PMEV01000168.1:15921-16675 GCA_003154855.1 Bryobacterales bacterium | reverse complement strand
CGAGCGATGCCCAGGCTGATGCCGGTCATGGCCGATAGAAACTGCCGCAGACCCGCCGGGTCGCTGTACAGCCTTTCGAACGTATCGCCGTCCTGCCCCGCCGTCCTGGGCAGGCTGCCGGTGCGCAACGCTTCGGTCAGCGAGCCCCAGCTAGCCCACAGGCGCGCGCCCGACATCTCGAACAGGCCGCCCACGTAAGTCGGCTTGGCGCGGTCCAGGAACAAGTCGGACTCGGCGGTGTTCGAGTAAGTGCCCTTCTCGCGCGCGAGCATTCCCAGTGCGACCAGCGCGTCGAGGAAATCCCGTGCGCCGCGCCGGTGAAGCGAAAGCCGGCCTGCCACCTCCAGCGCATCCAGCGGGCCCCGGGCCAATTCCGTGAATACGCCCAACTCCACCGCACTGAGCAGCGCCCTCGCGCCCCAGTAGCCGAAGCCCAGGTCGAATATCCGTTCCGGAGTAACGGCCTGACGCGCCGCCCCCGCCCCTCCAGACAGTTCCCCAGTATAGGAAGCTGCATCCATACCACCCTCCTCTGAGACGGCGCCTGCTGCACACGCGACCCAGCAGCCCAGATGCCCCGTTGCCTCCAGGAGATACGAACACGGCGTCGCCTATTCGCAGCGCAGCGCGCGCATGGGATCCACGCGCGTGGCGCGGCGGGCCGGAATCCAGGTGGCCGCGAGCGCCACCACCGCCAGCACCAGCGCCACGCCGCCGAAGGTGGCCGGATCGGCGGCCTGCACGCCATACAGCA
>PMEV01000168.1:15660-15866 GCA_003154855.1 Bryobacterales bacterium | reverse complement strand
AGCACGAAATCGCCGCCGGCCATGGACTTCGCGAACACCTGGTCCATCGAGCGAAAGTCGAACACGGCCTGCTGAGGATCGACCGACGCCACCGCGCGGCGCACCGCGTTAGCCAGCGTCATGGGCTCGAGCGTAGTGTGCAACACCCAGGCGACGGGCAGGATTTTGCCGCCCAGCGCGGTGAACGTGTCGCTGACCTGCGCCTG
>PMEV01000168.1:0-15630 GCA_003154855.1 Bryobacterales bacterium | reverse complement strand
CGCCGCATAGCTTCGTTCACGATGACCACCGCCGGCGACTTGGCGGTATCGCTATCCGCGAACGCACGGCCGCGCACAATCCGGATGCCCAGCGCTCGTAACGCGTGGGGCGAGGCGTATCGCCAATCCTCGTCGCCGCTCGCGTTGCCGGCCGAGGCGGGCCGGCCCTCGATCTGGAACGGCAGGTCGGGACCCGGCTCGGCGGGCAGGCTCATGACATCGCCGGCTGCCTGCACGCCCGGCAGGCTTTCCAGGCGCTCCACCAGAAGACGGCCAAACTGCGCCACAGCGGCCGTGCTCGAGTACCTGGCGCCGGTGAGCGCAGTCTTGAAGGTGAGCACGTTCCGCGTGTCGACGCCAGGTTGGACGCCGCGCAGGCAAACGGCGCTGCGAATCAGCAGGCCGGCCCCGATCAACAGCACCAGACTCAACGCCATCTCGCTAATCACCAGCAGGCCGCGGACACGCAGATGCCGCACGCTCCCCGTGCTGCGGGCGGCGTTCTCCTTCAGCGTGGAGTTCAAGTCGGGCCGGGAGATCTGCCAGGCGGGCGCCAGGCCGAAGACCACGCCGGTCAAGAGCGTAGCGAGCAGCGTGAACCCTAGCACTGTGGCGTCCAGGCCGCTTCGCGTGGCCATTTCCGAGAGGCGCGGGAGCTCGGCGGGCGTGAAGGCCAGCAGGAGCTTGAGGCCCAGGTCGCCGAGCAGCAGGCCGAACGCACCTCCAGCCAACGCCAGCAGGCCGCTCTCGGTGAGCAACTGGCGGATCAGCCGCCCGCGCCCGGCGCCCATCGCGGTGCGGATGGCCAGCTCTTTTTCCCGGGCCGCCGCGCGCGCCAGCAACAGGTTGGCGACGTTAGCGCAGGCGATCAGCAGCACCAACGCCACCGCGCCCAGCATGATGAGGAGCATGGGGCGGATCCCGCCCACCAACAGCTCTCGCATGGATACGACAGCCGCGCTCTCCGTGCGGTCCATCACGTTCGGGTACTGACGGCGGAACTGCTCCCCGGCGAACTTCATGCGCGCGTTGGCCGCCTGGAGTGTCACACCGGGCTTGAGGCGCCCGCCGCACAGCAGGAAGTGGCCCTGGTTCAGGCTGCGGGGATCGGCCGCCAGCGGCAGCCAGATATCGGCGGGAGGATAAGGCTCGAAACCGGGAGAAAGAATGCCAACCACCGTGTACGCTTCTCCGCTCAGCACGACGGGGCGGCCCACCAGGTGCGGATCCGCGGCAAACCGGCGCTTCCAGAGACCGTTGCCGATCACGGCGGCGCGCGGCCCTCCAGGGCGGTCCTCCTCCGCGCTGAAGGTTCTCCCCATCGCGGGCCTCACGCCGAAGAGCGCGAAGTAGTCCGCCGAGACGCGAATTGCTTTGACCTGCTCGGGTTCCCCATCGTCGCCAAGGCTCACGCCCGGGCCTATGAAATCGTACGCGGCGACGTTTGAGAGCACCGCGCTCGTGTCCCGCTTCCAGGAAAAGAACTTGGGAACCGAGATGGGCGGGATGTTGCCATCCGGAAAGGCCCGCGTGAGGACCACCATCCTCTCCGCGTCCGGGTACGGCAGGGGGCGGAGCAGCACCGCGTTGACCACCGTGAAGATGGCGGTATTGGCCCCGATCCCCAGCGCCAGCGTCAGCACGGCCACGGCCGTGAACCCCGGACTCTTCAGCATAGTGCGTACGGCGTAGCGCGCATCCTGTAGCATCGACATGTGGCGCCTCCTCAAAAGCAATAGTACGCATTACAGGCTGGAATGTTCGCTGTTCGCCACGGGCCGCTTGACGCCCGCCGAGCTTCCGCGTGATCATGGACCCTTGCATGCCGCCCACCGCCGAGTTTTTGGCCGACTACCCCATCGTGATCGAACTGCCCGTGCTATGGGGCGATCAGGACGCCTTTGGACACGTGAACAACCTCCGCTACATGGGCTGGGCCGAGACCGCCCGCGTCGAGTACCTGCGCCGCATCGGCCTGTGGGTCCCCTTGCCCCCCGCCGGCATCGGGCCGATTCTCGTCTCCGTGAGCTGCGACTACAAACGGCCGGTGACCTATCCCGACACAGTCCGCGTCGGAGCGCGCGTCCCACGAATCGGAAACTCCAGCCTGACCATGGAGCACCGCATCGTGAGCCTGACGCTGGGCAAGATCGTCGCCGAGGTCGGCTCCACCATCGTGGCACTCGATTATGGCCGGATGAAATCCGTTCCCGTTCCCGAGCCGGTCCTTCGGGCGATTGCGGAGTTAGAGGGCCACGGGAACGGGCGCGCCGCCACTCATCCGTAGTCAGGCGCCGTCTGTGTCCTGGACCATCGTTCCCTGGTGATAAACGATCTTCCAGCCTTCTTCGGTGCGCTGCCAAATGGTCGATCGCCGGGTCTTTCGCGTGTTCTCCTGGAGCAGCGTATAAGTCAGCAGGTAGACGCCTCCGGCCAGCCTTCGGCACTGGAAATCCGTGGTCTCCCACACCTCCGCGACGGGGCTTTGGTGGCGCTCCTCCAGTTCTCGAAATCGGCTCTCGTGGCACCGAACTCGGGACGATGAAAGATCGGTTCGCGCTTCACAAGCTGATCGAGAACCTCGGCCAGCGTGGGCTCGCTATCGGGGCTCATTGCAGCATGATAAACCCGGCGGCTAATCCCGCACCCTGTCGGCCCGGTGGCCGCCAAAAGCGTGAATCGTTCTGGTCCCGGAGAGAACTTCGCCAGCGTGCGCCACGCCGCGCGGGATCAAGTACTCCTGCCCGGCACTAACCGGAATCCGCTGCCCGCCGACGATCACGGTGTAGCAGCCCTGCACCACCATCATGTACTCGTCGTAATCGTGGGTGTGCGCCGCCGAGGCCGCGGTTTCACGGCAGGTCCAGAACGCCATCTGGCTCCCGTCGGCGCCCTCGAAAACGTAACCCTCGACGCCGGGAGTCGCCTGATTGGACTTCTCGATCCGGTTTGTGGGATGCTTCATGAATTCGGGAAACTCGTCCATGGCCACAGGACATTGTCGCACTGTCCCGGACTAAACCGATAACTGGCGAACGCCATGCTGCAACTTGTGCTTTTTCTCGTGGGATCCACCGCCATTCTGAAGCTGTCATGGCGGTCGCTCGGCGATTTACGTCTTCACGGCTTCTATCGTTTCTTCGCCTTCGAGCTGCTGTGGGCGCTGATCCTGGTGAACCTGCGGGTGTGGTTTCGGGATCCGCTTTCGGCCCGCCAACTGCTCTCCTATTCCCTTGGGGCTGGCTCTATCGCACTCGCTATAGAAGGATTCCGGCTGCTGCGCGTGATTGGCCGGCCGTCGCCCGCAGTCGCGCGAGGCGCCAACGTCGGTTTCGAGAACACCACCGCGCTGGTCACGGTGGGCGCATATCGCTTCATCCGCCATCCGCTTTACGCATCCTTGCTGGCGCTTCTGTGGTGCGCCTGGTTGAAAGACCCGTTCAAGATCGCCAGCATCCTGCTGACACTCGCCGGGACCGGCTTCTTCTTCGCCACCGCTGTAACCGAGGAAAAGGAGAACCTCGCGAGCTTCGGCGCCGATTACGCCGCTTACATGCAGCGCACGCGGCGCTTTGTTCCGTTCCTGTTCTGACTACGTCAAGCGCGCCAGCGGCCGGTTGATTTCGGGAAAATCCACACCCATCGCGGCTCCGCAAATCGGAGCGAAGGCCAAGGCCCAAAGCGCACCGCGACCCGACGGGGCCAGCGCCGGCGCTCCAGGCCACGGCAGCGTAGTCAGGAGCGCCCCCACGATCACGCATCCCACGGCGATCCACTGGTACAGGTGCAGGCCCCAAATCACCGAGGTTTGCGGTTCCCCTCGATACGCTTCTTCAACGAAGCGGAAAATCCCGTTCCCGATGGCGTACACACCGCAGATCAGCGACAGCGGGCAGCCCGCGCTCCAGAGGCGAAGGAGCACCAGGCCGAGGAAGACATTACCCAGGATCGAGTAGAGCTGCGTAGGATAAACTCCAACGCCAGTAAGTCCCGCCAGCCGGGTAACACGAGAGCGCGCATGAGTAACCCGGATGCCGGCGCCGGCTGGAGCCGGCGCGCCATGGCAGCAACCGTTCACCAGACACCGCAGGCGCCCGATCGCCTGCATCCAGGGCGCGGCGAGGCAATGGGCGCCGAGCAGAATCCACCGTTCGTCGAAACACAGGCTGGCGAGACCCACGCCAATCAGGCCGCCATAGAAACCAAAGGGGCGCCGTAACAGTGAAGATCCTTCGACCCACTGCGCCCATACTCCGGCGCCCACCAGACCCGCCAGTGCGGTGATCAGTACCTTCCACTCCCGGCCTGGCCCCAGCGCGGCGGTCACGATCGCGATCTGAACGAAAGCCGCGGCGGCGGCGTATAGGCCGTGGTTGATGATCCGGAGGGGACCCCAGCGCCACTCCCGCCAGGAATTGGCCAACCATTCCGTGAGCCGCAGTAACTGCTTCCACGCATGCTGCGGCCGAAGAAGGAAGGGCGCCATGGCCAGGGCCAGAATCACGTCGGCGATGTAATGCATCCCTGTCGTGATGCAGCTAACGGCCATCGCCGCGGCATATGCGGCGCCCAGCCAGCGCGGCCGATACAGACGCGCCACGAAGATAGCCCAAAGAACGTGGAAAGAGGGAAACGCGGCGGCGGGCGGATAGGCGGTGCGCTCCAGATCGAGCAGGCGGGCAAGGCAGGTATTGCCGGCCACCATCTGACGCGGCGCGCTGGACGGGACGATCCAGTAGATGGGGAAGACCACCGCCGTAGCCACCCAGGCCGAGATCATGAGCTGGCGAAGATCGCGCTGGGTTCGTGCGCACCAAGGCGCCAAGGCTACCGTGACGTAACAGCTCTGGTAGATGAGAACCGTCCATGGGTAGATAGGCAAATGGTCTTCGAAGGGCAGCCGGAACGCGAACCCAAGAACGCCCATGTGGACCGTGAATTCGTAGAGCGCTATCCAGGGAACGACAACCACGAGTAAGAAGCGGATGCGGTCCCAACTCGAGGGAGGCGTCGTATCATCGGCCGGCAGCAGGTGCGGCGTATCGCCAAAGCGCCGTTTCAAGTCCAGACGCTCGTAACCGAGCACCAGACCGGTGCAGGCCAGAAGAACGGTGGGAGTAACCAGCCAGAGTCCGGCGGCCGACGCGGCGATCATCGAAACACCGGCGCACATCGCGACGAAGCCGGCATAAATGGGATGAGGAAGCCAGTAGAACGTTCCCCGAGTAACCAGTGTCGCCGGAGGGAAAGCATTCATCGGAAGTCCGCCGCCGAGTCGCCATAATTCCCACATCGCCGCGAGCATCAGGGCGAGGCCGCCCGAGGCAATCGCAAAACCAGGCACCGGGTTGGAGCAGGCGGGCAGCCAGACATTTGCCCGCGCGCTCGCGGCCCACCAGATCAAAAAGCCGGGCAGCAGGCCGACGAACAGGGCGCCGTAAAGGATCTTTCGAACCGTCATTGCGGCCAATCCACCCTTTCGTGGATGGCCCAACCTTGGACAGTGGAACCCCCGGGGCACTCCAGCCGCCCCTGGCTTCTCCACTTAGTCTCGTTCACCTGAAGCATACGGGCGGGAAATGTTTGCCGAATTCCCGGAATGACAGATAACGCCGTCGAGCCCAGCGGGCCTTGGCGCAGGACCAGGGAGCAGTCCAGGCTCAGGCGCGCACCGTCCTGGAACTCCATCTGGCCGTCCTCGATCAGGGAGGTGGGGGCTAGCTGGCCATTCCGGTAAACGATGCGGCGCGTGAACTCGCCCAGCCAGTCGATCCAGACGATCCACTCGGACGGCGTTCCGAAGCGGCCCCAGCGGAGCGTTCGGATCGGCAGTTTCCAGGGAGCGATGGTCACCCTCAGATGCTCCGCGTAGCCGATGCCGGTCCGGTTGTGAATGCGGGCCTGGGCGCGCGGCATCAGGCAGCGCCACTCCACGGCGCCGGCTTTGGAAGCGAAGACCGTCTCGCGAATCTCCGCAGAGTCCGCTTGCCACTCACCGTCCGTCGTGAGCGCGCGAGACCGCCAGCGGAGCGAACCATGCTCGATGGTCGGCTCGTCTTGCGGGCGCAACGAGTGCCTGACTCGGACCAACCCGCCCGTGCTCTCGAGCAGGCTCGAGTAGTGCAAACGAATGGCTCCCCAATGGACCGCGCCCGCGTAA
Source organism: Bryobacterales bacterium (assembly GCA_003154855.1). Classification (GTDB taxonomy): domain Bacteria; phylum Acidobacteriota; class Terriglobia; order Bryobacterales; family Bryobacteraceae; genus Fen-330. The sequence continues at coordinate 9,470 of PMEV01000168.1, read as the reverse complement.
GCGATGGACGCGTCACCCGAGCCGGTAATGCAGTCCAAGTACCATTTGGACATCTCGAAGGCGGCCATGGCAGGAAACCATCCTATCGAGTTCCCCTTCGTGACACAAACTGCGCGAGCGGGTATCATCGCTACTATGGCTGAAACGAATCCATGCGCCGCCAGCGGGCGCGCGCCTTTGCTGATCGCTTTTTCCGGCTTGCCAGCCACCGGAAAGACGGTGATCGCCCGGGAATTGGCTGGCCAGCTCGGCGCGGTGTATTTGCGGATCGACTCGATCGAGCAGGCCCTGCGCAACTCGGGTGCGATTGCCGGCTCGCTCGACGACACGGGGTATCGCGTGGGCTACGCGGTCGCCGAGGACAATCTGCGTCTCGGCCGAACCGTCGTCGCGGACTCCGTCAATCCGCTCGCGCTGACTCGCGACGCTTGGGTGGAGGCGGCGAATCGCGCCCAGGCTGCCGCGCTGGAAGTCCAGGTCCAGTGCTCCGACCCCCAGGAACACCGGCGGCGGGTGGAAGCGCGGACCACCGATATTCCCGGGCTGAGACTGCCGGCCTGGACCGAGGTCGCCTCTCGCGAGTACCATCCCTGGCTCCGCGACCATCTGGCGATCGACACCGCGGGCCGAAGCGTCGAGCAGTGCGTCGCGACGATTCGGGAAGCTCTCTCGGGCATCCGCGCCGAGGCCGGACCTGATATCGTATTGTGATGCTCCATCAAGCCAGGCTGCTCCTGCGGCTTTGGTGGCGGCCCGCATCCGCCATGAGCGGGATTCTGGATCGCGGCAGCCTGCTGTTCGCCTGCGTCGGCGCGCTGGTGGCCTCGCTGCTGCTCCCTTCGCATCGGACGCCGTTGCCCATCGGCTTCTACGCTCCACTCCTGGCGCTGGCCGCCGTCTATGTCCCAGGCACGCTGCTGGTGGCCAATCTGCTCGGCCGCCGGGGAGGGCTGAGGACGGTCTTCGAGCGCGACTATTCTCCGTTGCTGACCTGTACCGCGATGGCCTGGACCGCCGTTGCCGTCCCGCTGGCCCTGGCGGCGTGGGTCGCGCCTCCGATGGTGCTGCTCCCGCTCGCGGTCTTGGCCGGCCTTTACTTCCTGGTGCTGATGTTCTTCGCCGTGCGCACGGTGGCCGGGGCATCCAACGGGGCTGCGGCAGGCACGGTGGCAGTGTCCTGGATTCTGCTGGCCGCTTGCCCGGCCCTTTTGGGACCCCTCCATCTGCTGAGTGGCTGGCTGGCTTCGCCTCTATTCCTGCTCTTCGTCTTCTACTATCTCGGCAACCGGATCTCCGGCCTGGGCGCCGGTTTGCGCAGCCGGCAGAACTTCCGGCGAATGCTGGAAGCCTCGGCGCTGAATCCGCACGATGCCGGAGCGCAGTATCAACTCGGCCTGATCTATCAGCAGCGCCGCCAGTACGGCGAGGCCATACAGCGCTTCCAGAATGCGGTGGCCATCGACCCCCGCGAGGCCGACGCCCACTTTCAATTGGGCCGCATCGCACGCGAGCAGGGGCGCCTGAACGATGCCCTGGCCCACTTCCAGACCGTGCTCGACCTGGACGATAAGCACAGCCAGAACGAAATCCTGCGCGAGATCGGCGGCCTGTACCTGGCGGCCCGCCAATACGAGCACGCGCGCCGGGAGCTGGCCTCTTACATCCAGCGCCGGCCCTACGACCCGGAAGGGCTCTGCTACTACGGCCAGGCCTTGGAACGGCTCGGTGACGCCGCGGGCGCCCGCGAAATGTACGCGCGCTCCATTGAAGCCGCCCGCACCGCTCCACCTTACCTGCGGCGGGAAACCGCCAAATGGAGCCGCCTGTCCCAGAAATATGCGAGGAAACTTGCCTGATCCACTCCACATCGGAATGCTGCTCTACCCGCGGCTCACGCAGCTCGATTTGACCGGGCCGTTCGAGGTCCTCGCGCTTTTGGCGAACACCCGGGTCCACCTCTTATGGAAGACGCGGGAGCCGGTGGAAAGCGCCACCGGGATGTCGATCCTGCCCACGCTGACGCTCGAGGATTGCCCTGCCCTGGACGTTCTGTTCGTGCCTGGCGGTCCGGGCCAGGTCGAACTGATGGACGACGAGGTGATGCTCGATTTCCTGGCGCGACAGGGCGCTCAAGCCCGCTACGTCACCTCGGTCTGCACCGGGTCTCTGCTGCTGGCCGCCGCTGGCCTGCTCAAAGGCTACCGGGCCGCCTGCCACTGGATGGCTCGCGACGACCTGGCGCTGCTGGGCGCCATTCCCATCGCCGAGCGAGTGGTCCTGGACCGAAACCGAATCACCGGAGCGGGAGTCACCGCGGGCATCGACTTCGCGCTCACTCTAGCCGCCCTCCTGCGCGGCGAAACGCAAGCCAAAGCGATTCAGCTCGCGCTGGAATACGATCCCGACCCTCCTTTCGAGACCGGATCTCCCGAACGGGCCGGCCCCGGTCTGGTCGCGGCTTTGCTGAAGCACCGCGAGCCTCTCTCGGCGGCCCGCCGCGCGGCCACCCTGCGCGCCCAGGCCAGGCTCGAATCGCGCGGCTAGCGCGGGCCGTGACGATGCCCTACCGGCGGGGGCAGCCAACGAGTAGAATGGCTGTGTTGGCGAGACTCTGCGATGATCATCCGCCAGGAACAGATTGAGGCGCTCGAGGCGGCCGGGAAAGCCCGCTTCGAGACGGAGCTGCTCCCGCACCTCAAGAAGAGCTATCCGCGCTCGGTGGCCGGCGCCGACGACGCCCACCTCAACCGCCTCATCTCCGAGGGCGGCCGGCGCGCCGGCAAGTACGGCTTCCAGGCCCGCGGCCCGGTCCGCATGTTCACCGAGTTCATGGTCCTGCTGGGCCACGAATTCGACCAGGACCCGCTGCTCTACTGGGTCCAGGATATCCTCCGCGACAAGGAGGGCCTGGACGAGATGGAACAGGCCCGCCGTCTGCACCTGCACGTCTCGACCTATCTGGGCCTGGTCTACGGGCCAGCCGGCGAGCACGTCGCCAAAGGCCTCGAGCACATTGCGAAGGCCCCGCTGATGGAGGAACTGGCCGCGATTGGCAAAGCTTACGAAGCCAAGGCCATCCCCTGGTTGCAGGCGCTGCATTCCCGCAAGTGCGTCTACGCCGGCAGTAGCGCGCTCCAGAATCTCTTGCAGGCGGCGCATCTAAACGCCGGCAAGATGGGCCTGCCCGAACCCGAGGGGCCTCCGCTGGTGCTGGGGCTGATGTTTGCGTTCGGCTCCGGCGTGATGACCGACCCGCTCTTTCCCTGGGTTGCCGCGAGCGTGGCGCCGGAAGCGGCGGGCCAGCCCAGAGCCCGGCTCGAGCGGCTGGCGGCGCGCGCGCAAACCTATCTGCGGCAGGCACACGAAAGCAGGAGCAAAGGCTGATCCCATATGTCGGGCACCGACAGCGATTCCAGCGATCCCCTCGGCGGCACAAACCCCACGGGCTCCACAGGCGGCGCCACCCGGAAGTGCACCAAATGCACCATCACCTCCGAGGCCACCGCCAACGTCCCAACCGACAAGTCGCGAACCAAAGTCGGAATCGGCGAGCACGTCTTCCTCACGGTCGACAACGGGCCGGCCACCTGGACGCTATCCGGAGTCGGCAGATTGGTCCCTTCCGAGGGCACCCTCATTCTCTTCATCGCGGGCGACACCGCCGGCACCGCCGCGATCGAGGCCGTCGGGCCGGGTTGCTGTTGTACGATTACCTTCACCGTCGTCGAGCCGGACAGCCTGACCATGGAGCAAGAGGCCGGCACTCACATCCGCCACCACCAGGACAATCCCGACTGCGGCTTCCTCGCCCGGCCCTACATCCACCCGGACGACGTTTCTTTCAGTAACATCGACGTCCGCGAGCTGAACTCCGCGTGCGTCGCCGACGGGTACTTCAAGCCGATGGACGGGTACAAGCACCAAGGCCAGTACCAGGAGTTCAGCCCTTGGTTCACCGTGGGCGAGTGCCAGCCGGGTAAAGGTTCGCGGGTGTGCGCCGTCGATCAAATCTACTCCGGTTGCACTGGCGACCCGCCTGAAGTCGGAATCATGGTCTTCCCCATCGACTGGCAGTACAGGGTCGATGACGGCGTGGAGAACACTCTCCCGCAGTTCGATCAGAGACACGTTGTCGATGCGACCGGCCAGTCCACCTCAAGCAAGGCTGGCGAGTCGAAGACCACCAGCCTGACCGACCCGGACAGCATGTGGTGACGAGAGATGCGAGTCATCGCAATTTCGATCGCGGCGCTATCGCTTCTCGAGGCGCTCGCGCTGGCTCAAGCCGGCGAAAAGAGGAAGTATATGTCGGACATCACTGCACGCGCAGCGGCTAAGATCGCCGAGTTTGAGGAGAAGAAGGAAACCGTGCCGCTTCAGGCCGCCTCCGAACTGCTAGCAGAAGTCAATCTGGCCAAAGAGCCCGATCCCATGAAGCGGCTGCTGCTGCGTCGCGAAGCCCTCGAAACGTGGCTCGCGCTGGTGGCCGCCATCGACAAGAATCTCGATCCGAGCTTCAACCCCCAGGACGTACCCAGCGTAAAGATCAGCCCCCCTGTTTCCGGCGGCGCCGACCCGCAGTCGCGCCAGCAATACGAACAAGCCACCCAGCAGAACCGGGAGAAGGCCCAGCGCTACATGCTGCAGACCAAACTGCGGCGTCTCGACGAGATGGTGACTCCGAGGGTGGAGCGCTATGTCCGGCTTTCTTACACCACCGTGCCGGGCGACCAGCGCGAAGTCGCGGAAACCGTCAAGAAGCTCATCGAGAATCCGCAACGCGCCAGCGCCCTGACCCGCGCCGCCTCGAGACAGTGATCCCTCCGGCCCGGCAAAGCTCCGCTTCCGGAGCGGCCAAGCAACGAGTAGAATGGCTGTGTTGGCGATACTCTCCGATGATCATCCGCCAGGAACAGATTGAGGCGCTCGAGGCGGCCGGGAAAGCCCGCTTCGAGACGGAGCTGCTCCCGCACCTCAAGAAGAGCTATCCGCGCTCGGTGGCCGGCGCCGATGACGCCCACATCAACCGCCTCATCTCCGAGGGCGGCCGGCGCGCCGGTCAGTACGGCTTCCAGGCCCGCGGCCCGGTCCGCATGTTCACCGAGTTCATGGTCATGCTGGGCCACGAATTCGACCAGGACCCACTGCTCTACTGGGTCCAGGATATCCTCCGCGACAAGGAGGGCCTCGACGAGATGGAACAGGCCCGCCGTCTGCACTTGCATGTCTCGACCTATCTGGACTTGGTCTATGGGCCGAAAGGCGAGCACGTCGCCAAGGGGCTGGAGCACATCGCGAAGGTCTCCCTGATGGAGGAGCTGGCCGCGATTGGCAAAGCTTACGAAGCCAAAGCCATCCCCTGGTTGCAGGCGCTGCATTCCCGCAAATGCGTCTACGCCGGCGCTTCCGCGCTCCAGAACCTTGTGCAGGCTGCCCATCTCAGCGCTGGTAAGAGCGGCCTGCCCGAACCCGAAGGCCCGCCGCTGGTGCTGGGGTTGATGTTTGCCTTCGGCTCCGGCGTGATGAACGATCCGCTGTTTCCCTGGGTTGCCGCAAGCGTGGCGCCGGAGGCGGCGGCCCAGCCCAGAGCCCGACTCGAACGGCTGGCGGCCCGCGCGCAAACTTATGTGCGGCAGGCACACGAAAGCAGGAGCAAAGGCTGATCCCATATGTCGGGCACCGACAGCAATTCCAGCAATCCCCTGGGCGGCGCCAACCCCACCGGCTCCCCGGGCGGCGCCACCCGGAAGTGCACCAAATGCACCATCACCTCCCAGACGGCGGTCAGTTCGCCGCCCGACCGCGCGCGCACGACCATCGGCGTGGGCGAAGAGGTCAATCTCACCTGTTCGAATTCAAGCGTTGCGTGGAGCGTCACCGGCGACGCGGTGCTGAGCGGCGGCGGCGCCAGCGCCACGCTGCAGGCCGGTAGTACGGCGGGAGCGGTTACGGTGACGGCGACCGGCCCGACCTGCACCTGCTCGATCGCGTTTACCGTGATCGCGCCCTCGGACCCCTTCATGGAGCCCAAGCCCGGCGCGGATCTCAAGCACCACCACGGCCGGCCGGACTGCGGGTACTTCGGCAAGTTCTACCTGCCGCCGGATACGGTCTCCTTCAAGAATCTGGAGGTCCGGGAAAAGAACTCGAAGTGCGTGGCCGATGGCTTCTACAAGAACTTCAACAACCTCACTCACCAGCCGGCGGGGCAGACCGAGAGCGCCTGGTTCACCATGAACGACTGTATTGCCGGGAAAGGGACGCTCGCGAACCTGGACGACACGATCTACTCCGGCGCTCCGGGCGGAGCCGGCCCTCCCTTCGAGGCGGGAACCGAAACCTTTCCGATCGTTTGGGAGTACCGGGTGCGGGGCGGCGCGGCGACGGCCCTGAAACAGTTCGAGCATAAGGCCGTGGTGGATGCAGCGGGCAAGTGCACCATGACCAAGGACGGCGCTTCGGCTTCCAGGGTCCCGGACGACCCCAAGGGGGAGCCGTGGCCGGATTAGGCTGGCGATGAAACGAAGATGGCTTGCGAGTGCGGCGATCCTGGGACTGGCTCTGGCCGTCCCAGCGGCTGGGCAACCCAGCGCCCGAACAACCTACTTGGACAAGGTGATCAACGGGAAGCATATGTCGGAAACCACAGCGCGCGCGGCGGCGCAACTCGCCGAGTTTGAGCAGAAGAAAGAACCGCACTGCCTCCAGGCCGCATCCGAGCTGCTGGAGACCATCGACTTGGCGAAGGAAGCCGACGCCATGAAGCGCCTGACGCTGCGCCGGGAGACGCTCGAAACCTGGCTTGCGCTCCTGGCCCTGATTGACCGGAACCTGGATCCGAACTTCAATCCGCAGGACCTGCCGAGCACCGGTGTCGCACCACCGCGGGTCGGCGACGTCTCCTATCCTCCGGGCGTCGACCCGTCGGTCATCGCCGATCCTCAGGCGCGGCAGCGTTATGAGGAGGCGCTGAAGCAGAACACTCGGAAAGCCGAGAACTACCGCATCCAGACCTGGCTGAAGCGCTTCGACGAGAGCATCTCGCCAAAGGCCGAGCGCTTCGTCCGGATGTCTTACACCACCGTGCCGGGCGACCAGCGCGAAGTCGCGGAAACCGTCAAGAAGCTCATCAAGAACCCGCAGCGCGCCAGCGCCTTGACCCGCGCCGCCGCCCAGAAGCAGTAGCGCGCCGCCCGGCTACCCGGCGCATAGATGTCCGAAACGGCTTACCGCGCCTCCATGATGCTCGTCCCGAGGATGAAAGATGCGACCCCCGCGAACGTGTTGGTCTCTTTCGGGCAGTGGACATACGCCTGGTAGTTGTCCATGATTCCTATACTGCTGCAGTCGACGATGTCGAACCTGCCATCGGTGGCCCGCACGGCTTTGGTAACGATCCCGGCATACGCCTTGCGTACCACGGGCATGTACTCTTCCCGCCGGATGTAGCCCTTGTCGATTGACTTTCGGATCAGGTAAGTGAACATCCCCGTGCCCGACGTTTCATTCCAATTGCCGGCTTGGCCCGGTTTGTCGACCACCTGATACCACATCCCCGTTCTCGGATCCTGCACGTCCTTGAGCCCCGCGCACAGGCTGCGCAATGCGCTCAGCAGGGTGGCCCGGTCGGGATGATCCTTGGGCAGGTAGTCGAATCCGTCGGCGATCAAAACCGCGAACCAGCCCAGTCCCTCGCTCCAGACCTCCGGCGCGAGGCCCGTCCCCTTGTCGGCCCACGAGGCGGCGCGCGATTCGTCCCAGCCGTGCAGCAGGAGTCCGTTCGGTTTGCGGCAATGGCCGAGCACGATCTTCATCTGCCCGGCGACCTGATCGAGCGCGGCACGGTCGTGCATCAATGCGCCATAACGGGCCTCGAATATCTGGCCCATGAACACGCCGTCTACCCACATCTGGTGCTTGGCCCAGTCGCCGTGCCAGAAGCCGCCGTCCTGGTTGCGTGGATAGTGCGCGAACGCCTGGTGGATCGTGGTTGCCGCGGTCTTGTACTTCTCCAGCTTGGTTTGCTCGTACATGAACAGAATGGCGTAGCCGGGCAGAAAATTGTCGAGCGCCGTGGGTTGGAAGCCCGGAATCCGGCCCTGGTCGTCCACCTGCTGATCGACGTATCGCTGGATGTAGCTGAGGTAACGTTGCTCGCCGGTCAGCCTCCAGAGTTTCTCCATCGTGAACATTACGTACCCGGCCTGCCAACTGAAGTGGTTTGTCTGTCCCTGCCAGTGAATTGCGTCCGGGTCGGGGAATCGTGCGATCAGGGTGTCCGCCACCGGAGCGGACCATGGAAACGTCCCGGGCGCCTGCGCGGCAGTGGCGCCGAAACTCAACGCCATCGCCACCAACCCGATCCGCAAAAGGCGCGGCGCGCTACGTCCAAGTCTCATCCGTCGGTTCCTCCTCCATCCTGTGAGCCGCGCGTCCCCGCGGCTAAGGCAACCGGCCAGCGCCTGGCAGCCCAGCCGGGAAACGCGCTCCGAGCAGAGAGCCTGCGAAGAACACGGCCTACCCGATGGGCGTCCCCTTGATGTAGGCCACGCCCTTGAAGAGCGCCACCAACTCCTCGTGTTCGTCGGTGACCCGGATCAGGCAGGTCGAGAGCTTGTGCGTGCGCGCGATCTCTTCGGCCGTGGCCGTCAGTTTGCCCGACTGGACCGCCTTGAACCAGGTCACATCGGCCTGGCAGGCCACCGCCACCACCCCGTGAGAATTCGACGCCGCGGCAAACGCCAGATCGGCCAGTGTGAAGAGCGCGCCGCCTTGCAGAATCCCTACGCTATTGAGATGGCGCGCCTCCACAGTCATCTCGGTGCGGGCGAATCCCGTACGCAATTCGACCACACGAATCCCGTTCGCCCCCGCGAATTGGTCTCCCTTGAAAAACGCCGCGATCCGTTCGCACTCGGCAGACGTTGCCATCCGGCCTCCTTCTACAGCGTGGTCGATCCCTCGCCCAATTTGACCTTGACTTTGAGCGTCTTCCCGGCCCGGAAGATGGTCATCTCCATCGTGTCGCCAGGCCGCTTGTGGTTCATCGCGGCGGAGAGCGAATTGCGGCTCTCCATGGCCCGCCCGTCGATGGCCATAATCAGGTCGCCGCCCACCGCGATCTGATAGTTGCCCACCACCGCCCAGCGCCGCGCGCCCCGCAGGCCTGCCTCCTCGGCGGCCGAAGCGCGCTCGACCTCCGCGATCAGCAACCCGCCCTCTCGCGGCAACTCCAGCGCCTCGGCCAGGTCGCCAGCTATGTACTGCACGCTCACTCCCAACCGCGGCGGCGCGAACCGGCCCTTCTCAGCGTATTCGTTCAGCATCGCCTTGGCGCGGTTGACGGGCAGCGCGAAGCCGATCCCGATGTTGGCGCCCGGCCCGTAGATGGCCGTGTTGATCCCGATCGCGTTGCCGCGGGAATCCAGCAGTGGCCCGCCGCTATTGCCCGGATTGATGGCCGCGTCGGT
>PMEV01000336.1 GCA_003154855.1 Bryobacterales bacterium | reverse complement strand
CGTGCACCACTGTGGTGCACCGTGCGGGAGCGGAAGGCCGCCCGGCCCACCCGGGAGAACCCCGCCCTTCAGAGTTTCGGCGCGTAGTAGCCCTTGCGGGCGCGCACGACCACATCTTTGCGGGGCGTCACGCGGACGGTCACGGTCTGGTAGCTGCCATCGGTCTTCATCGGCTCCGGCCGGTAGAAAATGTTGTACTGGTGGCGCAGCTCGTTGGCGATGTTCTCGAAGGACTGCGAGAGGTCCTCGAGTTTGAACGGGAAGAAGGCCTGCCCTCCGGTCTCGGCCGCGAAGTAGCGCAGCACCTTATCGCCATCGGTCTCGACGCCCGAGCGGTTGGTGGAGATGGTGTAGATGACCACGTCGGACTTCTGGGCCATCTCCAGGGCCTGCTCGCGCGACTTGTTGCTCATGTTGTCGTCGCCGTCGCTCAGGACGATCATGGCCCGGCGGAACTTGTGCCGCGGCTGCTCCACCCCCAGCTTGTCCCGGCAGGCGAAGTAGATGGCGTCGTAGAACGCGGTGCCGCCCCCGGGCCGCAGGTCGCGGATTCTGCCGGTCAGCTTCTCGGTATTGTCGTCCAGGTCGGAGACCAGTTCGGGCGCGGCGTCGAAGCTCACCACCAGCGCCCGGTCCTGGCGCGGCCGGATCACGCTGTTGATGAACTCGATGGCCGCCTCCTGGATGAACCGGAAACGGTCCCGCACGCTGTTGCTGGTATCCACCAGGATGGCGAGGCGGAGGGGCAAATCGGTTTCCGCGGTGAACTCCATGATTTTTTGCGGGCGCTTGTTCTCGAGCACCTCGAAATCGTCCTTCGTGAGGTCCGTGATGAACCGGCCCCGCTTGTCGGTGACCGTAAGCAGGATGTTGACCCGGGTGACTTCCAGGACGATCCGCGTTTTGTCGTCGTTCTCCTGGATGGTGGTCATGCGGACCTTGTCTCCCGCCGGCGGTTGCGCCGGAGGTGGCGCCGGTTGTTGCGCCGGAAGCATGCCGGCCATCAGGATAGCGATCAGAAGCGGTTTCATATTTGCCCTCCTCGATTATAGGCTCTCCCGGCGCGGAGCCTCCAAGGGAGTCAGACTGGCCAACCAAACCTCGAGTTCCGGCGGCAACGGTGATTCTACCGTAACCGGAACCCCGGTCGCGGGCTGCGCGAAGCCGACCCGGTGCGCATGCAGGAAGAAGCGGGCGAGCGGCCGGCCGTCCTGGACCCTGGCCGGTGCGCCGTAGAGGCGGTCGCCCGCCACGGGGTGGCCGAGACTCGCGAAATGCGCGCGGATCTGGTGGGTGCGGCCGGTCTTGATTCGCACTTCGAGCAGCGTGTAGCCCTGGAAGCGGCGCAGCACGCGGTACTCGGTGATCGCGGTCCGTCCCTGACCCCGGCGCGCGGTCATGCGCACCCGCTTAGCCGGGTCCCGGCTGATGGGCTTGTCGATCCGGCCCTGCTCCCCTTTCACGCTGCCGTGCACCAACGCGAGGTAGACCTTTTCGACCTGCCGCGCGGCGAATTGCCCGGCCAGGTTGCGGTGCGCCGCGTCGTGGCGGGCCACCAGCAGGACGCCGCTGGTTTGGCGGTCCAGCCGGTGCACGATGCCGGGCCGCAGCTCGCCACCCAATTGCGACAGCGACCCGAAATGGTGCAGCAGCGCGTTGACCAGCGTTCCCGAGTGCGCCCCGGCGCCAGCGTGGACCACCATGCCAGCGGGCTTATCCACCGCAATCACGTCCTGGTCCTGGTAGAGGATGCATAGTGGGATCGCTTCCGGCTGCGCGCGCAGCGGAGTCAATTCGGCCGGTTCCACCTCGACGGTCTCGCCGCCCCGCAACCGGTAGGCAGACCGGCCCGCGGCCCCATCCACCCGCACTCGACCGAGCTTGACCCACTGCTGCAAGCGCGAGCGGCTGTACTGGCTGAGCCGTTCCTGGAGGAACACGTCCAGCCGCTTGCCCGTATCCGATAGTGACACCGAGAGTGTCAATCGCCTAGATTATAGACTGAGGAGACAAGAATGCGCAGATTCGCGGTGGGGTGCCTGGCCTCGATTGGCGGCCTGGTGGTGGTGCTGGTGCTCTGGATCGTGGTGGTTGCCATCGTCTATCGTTCCCCGGTGGGCCACGTGCCTGGGAAGACCGTCCTGGAGGTGAACCTGGAAACCGGCCTGATGGAAGATGTCCCCGACGACCCGGTGGCCAAGGCTCTCATGGGCAATACCCCCGTGGTGCGCGACCTGGTGGAGGGCCTGGAGCGCGCCTCGAACGACCACCGCGTGGCGGGCGTGGTGGCGCGGCTCGGCGCCGCCCCCATGGGGATGGCCCAGTTGCAGGAACTCCGCGACGCCGTGCGCAGTTTCCGCGCGCACAACAAGTTCGCCATCGCCTTCGCGGAGACCTTCGGCGAATTCGGCCCCGGCAATGGCTCCTACTATCTGGCCACCGCCTTCGACGAGGTCTGGCTCCAGCCCTCGGGCGACATCGGCCTCACCGGCCTGCTCATGGAGAGCACCTTTTTCAAGGGCGGCCTGGACAAGCTGGGCGTGACGCCGCGCATGGATCATCGCTACGAGTACAAGAACGCGATGAACGTGTTCACGGAGAAGAAGTACACGCCGGCCCACCGCGAAGCCGTCTCGAAGGTGATGGATTCCTGGTTCTCCCAGATGGTAGGCGGCATCTCCGCGGGCCGCCACATTCCGGAAGCGCAAGTGCGCGCGCTCGTCGACCGCGGACCGTTCCTGGGCCAGGAGGCCCTGAGCGCCAAGCTGGTGGACGGCCTGGCCTACCGCGACGAGGTCTACGGCAAGGCCAAACAGAAGGCCGGGCCGGGCGCACAATTCCTGTACCTCGGCAAGTACCTGGAGCGCGCCGGGCGGCCCCACGATTCCGGCCCCACCATCGCCCTCATCTTCGGCGCCGGCGGCGTGCAGCGCGGGGCGAGCCGGTTCGACCCGTTCGGCGGCTCTTCGATGGGCTCCGACACCGTGGCCGCGGCCTTCCGCGCCGCCGTGGACAACCCCAGCGTGAAGGCCATCCTGTTCCGTGTGGACAGCCCGGGCGGCTCCTATGTGGCCTCCGACACCATCTGGCGGGAAACCGTGCGGGCCCACAAGGCCGGCAAGCCGGTGATCGTCAGCATGGGGGATGTCGCCGGCTCCGGCGGATACTTCGTGGCCATGGCGGCCGACAAGATCGTNNAGATCGTGGCGCAGCCGGGCACTATTACCGGCTCCATCGGCGTGCTGGGCGGCAAAATGATCACCACGGGTTTCTGGGACAAGCTGGGCATCTCCTTCGACGAGGTGCATACCAGCGCGGACTCCACCATGTGGAACTCCTCTTCGGATTACACCCCGGCCGAGTGGGCGCGGTTCCAGGCATCGCTCGACCGCATCTATGCCGACTTCACCAGCAAGGTGGCCGAGGGCCGGCGGCTCCCCAAATCGCGCGTGCTCGAAATCGCCAAGGGGCGCATCTGGAGCGGCGAAGACGCCAAGGCGCTGGGCCTGGTCGACGAACTGGGCGGATACCCCGTGGCCCTGGCCCTCGCCAAGAAGGCCGCCCACATTCCCGATAGCCAGGAGGTGAGCCTGGAGGTATTCCCGAAGAAGAAGACCACCTTCGAAGCCCTGGCGGACCAGTTGTCCGGCCAATCGCCGGATTCGAGCGAGCGCACGCTGGTTCGCACCATCGAGCTGATCCAGCCGCTGGCGCGCCGGCTGCAAACCGTTTACGGCACCCACGGCGTGCTGGAGATGCCCGAGGTTCCAGGCCGGCCATGACAAGCCAGACACTGATAAGGTGTACGAGGAGGGCCGGCAATGAAAATGAACCTGGCAGCCTGCAGCCTGCTTATAGGAGTCACCCTTACCTGCGCCGAGGCACAGGAAAAGGCATGGACGGAGAGCCAGTCGCTGCACGATCTAAAGCTGGAGGTGGCTGAAGTAACGCCTTCCGGAAGCATTACCGTGAGGATCAGTAATGCATCCGAGAAACCGATTCGGCTCTGGGAAGACTCGAATAGTTGGGGAGCGGCACACTGGCGCGTGTTGCTCTTGCGAGATGGGCGACTTGACGCGTTCTTTCAGGAAGTCGATTACAGTTTTACCAAGAACGCTCCAGATGTCGTCGTAATCGCGGGCGGAACGCACATCGAAAAGAAACTGGATCTCAACGGGGGGGAGTGGCGCGGTCTGGGTGGCAAGACAGTCGGTTTCGAGCCAAGCGACACGGTTGTCGTGGTTTATGACGTGCCGGCGACACCCGAAGCACGCGATTTGGCCGCCGCATACCACGGGGTAAGGTCTCAGCGTGCCTTGGCGAATGAGGTGCGTGGTTTGAGTGTGTGGTACGGAGTCGCCGCAGCGTATGTCACGGTTCGGTAGGGCCACATGGTGGTCCGGCTCCTCCGATGCCGGCAGGGGATCGAGACGACCGGGGTCTGCGGCGGCCGTGCGCACCGCAGCGCCGTTGCGGGCCATCCCGTGCGCGCACAGCGTCCCTGGCCCGATCCTTCCCTGCTCGGCCGATCCCTTCACTTCGTCTTCGCATAGGCCGCCCACTGCGCGGCGATTCCCGCGCTGGCGGCGTCGCCCGAGTGGACAATCACACGGTAGCGGAAGCGCAGCGTCTGGCCGGGGGCCAGCGTGAGGCTGCCGTCCTTGGTTTTGTCGCGCTCGAATTCGCGGGCGCCGAAGGGGTTGGCCGCGAAGAGCCCATAGCCGCGAGCATGCCAGTAGGGGGGATGGTGCGGGTTGTCCGGGTGGTCCAGGATGGCGATGCCGAGCTTCTCGCCCTCCACTTCCCCGTAGTAATCCGCCCACGGCGCGCGCTTCCCCCAGACCTCCCGCTCGCCCCTGGCGCCGGCTGAGTTCACTATGCGCCCGGTCCGCTTGGGCACGGCGGGAGCGCCCTCGGCCTGCTCCTCGAGCGACGGGGCCACCCGGATCGCGAACAGACCGTCCTTGATGTCCCCGAAGGTCACCGGCCCGGCGGCGGGGGCCAGCGTGATGTCGAAGTCGATGGTGCGCTGGTTCGGCTTCGCGTAGAATACCATCCGTCGGGTCTCGTTCAGGATGGGGTGGCCCGCCGGGTCCAGCCAGTCGAAGGCCGCCGCGATCCATCCGGAGCTCTGGCCGTCCTTCGTCTCGAGGATCTTGCGGAGGACGATCCGGCCGGTCTTAGGCCCTTTCTGGCTGTTCTCGTTGAGCCAAAAGTCGATCCCATTCACGTCGCTGTGAGCGAACCACAGACCGCGGTGATGCGGGTGGTCGCGCCGTTCGCCCTCCACCAACTCCATGGGAAAGCCGCGGGTGACCACTTTGCCGGAAGCCGATCGGAGCGGATGCAGATAGGGCTTATTGGCGTCAGCGCCCATGAACAGCGTGGTGAACGGCCGGCCGTCGATCTGGACCGCGATGCGGTCGCTGGAGGGCGTGATTTTCACTTGGGCGGCCAGCGGCAGACTCAGGAGTAGCGCGGCTAGGAAGAACCTGCCCATGGAACCAGAGTACAGCACACCGCGAGGCGCTTTGCACATTACAATAGATCCTATGCGACTGTCTTCGATTGCCATTGGAATCATGCTGTGTGCCGCACTGCTGCCGGGCCAGACCAAACGCCGGGCCCCCGGCTTCTCGCTGCCCAGTTCGGGCGACCGCCAGGAGGACCTGGGCGATTATCGCGGCAAGATCGTCCTCATCGACATCATGAAGACCGACTGCCCGCATTGCGGGGCGTTCGCGCGCATCCTCCAGCAGGCCCTGTTCCGTTACGGGAACAAGATCGCCGTGCTCTCGATCGCGCCGGCGCCCGATAGCCCGGCCACAGCGGCGAAGTTCATCTCCGACAACAAACTCACCTTCCCCATCCTGTTCGACTGCGGCCAGGTGGTCTATTCCTACGTGCGGCCCAATCCGTTGAACCCGCGGGTGGAGTTGCCGCACCTGTATATCGTCGACCGGGAAGGCTACATCCTCAAGGACCTGGTCTTTGGACCGGAGACGGAGGAGGTTTTCCGCGGCGAGGGCCTGTTCAAGGAGCTGGATCGCATTTTGGCGCCGGCGTCCAAGCCCGCCGCCCCGCCGAAGTGAGACGGGCGGGTCTTCGCCTACGCGTTTCCCCCTAAAGTCCGTCCCACGAGCGCCCGATGGAGGGGCGTGCCAGTTCTTCGCAAGTCGCCCTCCCTGGCGGACGCAGCGGGCTTGTTGAGCCGCCAGCTTCGAACCCAGATCCGCGCTCTGGCGCGCCAGATGGAGCCTTACGCGCGCAAGCTGGAGCGCAGCTTCATGGCGGAGATGCGGAAGCTGGGCTGGAGCGCGATCCAGCGCCAGACCCTGGCGCGGATTACCCTGGGGACGGCCGCCCGCATGCTGGCTGGCCGCGGGCCGTTGGCGGCGTTCTTCGAACACCTCGAATACAACGGGCGCAGGCTGGCCAAGCTGGATCTCGGCCGCGGCGCCGTGGTGGAAGCCCTGCAGAGTTACGACCGGCTGCTGGCCCGGGAGTTGCGCCACTTCGAGCCTGAGGAGGCCGCCCGCCTGCAGTGGGTCTCCGGCCAGTTGAACTTCCTGATCGCCCTCACGGTGAACGACGCCTTCTACCAGGTGAGGGAAGCCGAGACCAAGGCCTTTTACGAGCTGTTTCAGGCGGAGCTGGAATCGGCCGGGCAGCGGCAGTTGCTGGAACGCTCGCTCGGTACCCTAGTCCGTTTCTGCCAGGCGGATGCCGGGCGCCTGTTCCTCTTCCACCGGGAGAAGCAGTCCTGGCTGGTACTGGGGGCGCCGGGAGCGGTGGAATTGTGTCCGGCGGCGGATGCCCAGGCCATGCTGAACAAGCTGGCCCTGCCGCGGCACATTCGAGGCGGCGCCGCCTCCCAGCGGCTGCTGCTGGACCCGGCCTGGCGCGGGCGGTATCCCTCCTGCTGGAGCGTCCCGTTGATCTCCGTAGCCGGCGTGACGGGCGCCATGCAATTCGGGTTTCGCAAGACCTACGCCTGGCTGCCCAGGGAGCTGGGGATGCTCTCCGGAGCGGCCGAGCGGTGCCTGCTGGGCTCGGAAAAGCTGCGGCTAGCCGAAGACCTGGCGGCCCGCGAGGAGCAGGTCCGGGAGTTGGCGTCGCACATGATCGAGGTCGAGGAGCGCGAGCGGCGGCGCATCAGCCGGGAGCTGCACGACGAAGCCGGACAGTTGCTGCTCTGTCTACCGCTCCAGTTGGACATGATCGAGCGCTCGGTTCCCGACGCCCCGGCGCGGTTCAGCGAAGGGCTCTCCGATGCGCGGGAGATGGTGGGGCGCGCGGTGGTCGAGATACGGCGGCTCATTTCCGACCTCAGCCCGGCGGTGCTCGAGCAATTGGGCCTGGGCGCGGCGGTGCGCCAGTTGGTGAATCGTTTCCGCACCCTGCAGGGCGTTCAGGTACGGCTGCACCTGCCGCGGCTGGAGGCGCTCGATAAGCGGACCGAGCTGGTGGTGTACCGGCTGGTGCAGGAGTGTTGCAGCAACATCGCCCGTCATTCCTCCGCTTCGAACGTAATCATTTCTCTCAGTACGGCCGATAAGAGTCTTAGATTGTGCGTGGAAGATGACGGTGTCGGCTTCCGCGTAGAGGAAGCGCTGGTCAGACGCGAGTCTTTCGGCTTGGCCGGCATGCGGGAGCGGGTGGCCCTGTTCGGCGGGCAGTTTGAGGTGCAGAGCCGGCCCGGGCACGGCTCCAGCATTGGTATCGTACTGCCGTTGCCCGATCAGCCGGCATCCGAGCGAGCCGTCCGACAGGCTGGCTGAGCCGGGCGATGAAAGGACGTGGGTAGGCTATGGCCAAGATTCGAATCGTGCTGGCGGACGATCATACTCTCTTTCGCCAAGGAGTCAAAAACCTGCTGAGCAGCGAAGCGGACATGGAGGTGGTGGGCGAGGTCTCCAACGGAGGGGAGGCCATCGAGAAGTCATCGGAACTGCGCCCCGACGTGGTGCTGATGGATATCGGCATGCCGGGCTTCAGCAGTTTCGAGGCTACCCGGCAGATCAAGAAGAACCGCCCCGAATGCAAAGTGCTGTTCCTCACCATGTACGACGACGAGGACTACCTGGTGGAGGGAATGGAGGTGGGCGGAAGCGGCTACGTGCTGAAGGACAGCGCCGCGCTCCAGTTGCTCGGCGCGATCCGCGACGTGCATCGCGGCGGCAGCTACCTCAGCCCGCGGATGCTGGCTCAATTGGTGGACGATTTCCGCTCGCGCGTCAAGTCGGCCACCCGCACGCCGCGGTTTGCCACGCTCACGGCCCGGGAGAAAGAGGTGCTCAAGATGCTGGCCGAAGGCGAGTCGGTCAAGGAGATCGCCTGCGACCTCAACCTGAGCGTCAAGACCGTCGAGGCGCACAAGTTCAATCTGATGCGCAAACTGGATATCCACAACAAGGCGCAGTTGGTCCAGTACGCCATCCAGAAGAAGATCATCCAGATTCCTTCGCTCTGTATCTGAGCGCGGGCCTGGCCGGCTCACGCGCCCAGCGCTAGAATTCTAGGCATGTCCAACCAGTGCTCCCGGCGCGCCTTTCTGGCCGCTCCGGCCGCGGCCCTCGCCTCCCGTGCCGCTGCTCTTCCGCGCCTGCCCATCGCCAAGGCCGTGTACATCGACATGCTGCCCGGCACATTGAGCTACACCGAGCGGTTTAAGCTGGCGCGCGCGGCCGGCTTCGAGCAAGTCGAGTGCGCAACCACTCCCAGCCAGGCCGAGGCGGAGGAGATCAAGAAGGCCGCCGAGAGTGCCGGGCTGCGTATCCACTCGGTCATGAATCAGGCGCACTGGAGGTACCCGCTTTCCTCGAGCGATCCCGAAGAGCTGGCCAAGAGCATGGAAGGAATGGAAACCAGCCTTCGCAACGCGAGTTTCTGGGGCGCAGACACGGTGCTGCTGGTGCCAGCGGTCGTGAACGCCCGCACCAGCTACCAGGACGCCTGGACGCGCAGTCAGCGGCAGATTCGCAGGCTGCTCCCGCTGGCCGAAGAATTGAAGGTGGTCATCGCCCTGGAGAACGTGTGGAACAAGTTCCTGCTGAGCCCGCTCGAGTTCGCGCGCTTCATCGACGATTTCCGGAGCCCCTGGGTGCGGGCCTATTTCGACGTGGGCAACGTCCTGCTGTTCGGCTATCCGCAGGATTGGATTCGGACGTTGGGCAGGCGAATCGCCAAGCTTCACCTGAAGGACTTCCGCATGGCGAAGTCCAGCTTCGAGTGGGCGCCGCTGCGCGAGGGCAACCTGGACTGGCCGGAGGTGTACCGGGCGCTGGCCGCCATCGGTTACTCCGGCACGGCCACCTGCGAGCTGCCCGCCGGCGACGAGGCCTATCTGCGC
>PMEV01000151.1 GCA_003154855.1 Bryobacterales bacterium | reverse complement strand
TCGACGAGATCGACGCCGTGGGGCGGCATCGCGGCGCGGGCCTGGGCGGCGGACACGACGAGCGCGAACAGACCTTGAACCAGTTGCTGGTGGAAATGGACGGGTTCGAATCCAACGAAGGCGTGATCCTGGTGGCGGCCACCAACCGCCCCGACGTGCTCGACCCCGCGCTGCTGCGGCCCGGGCGGTTTGACCGTCGCGTGGTGGTCGGGCGGCCGGACGTGAAGGGACGCGAGGCGATCCTGCGCGTGCACACCAAGAAGGTGCCCATCGGGGACGACGTGGACCTGATGGTGCTGGCGCGCGGCACGCCGGGCTTTGCCGGGGCCGACATCGCCAACCTGGTGAACGAAGCCGCGCTCATCGGGGCCCGCCAGAATCGCAAAGTGGTCGTCATGGCCGATTTCGAAATGGCCAAGGACAAGGTGCTGATGGGAGTGGAACGCAAGTCGCTCATCATCAGCGACGAGGAGAAGCGCAACACGGCCTACCACGAGGCCGGGCACGCTCTGGTGATGGTGCTCAGCCCCCAGGCCGATCCGGTGCACAAGGTGACCATCATCCCGCGCGGCATGGCGCTGGGCGTCACCATGCAGCTTCCGGTGGACGACAAGCACTCCTACACCAAGGACTATCTGGAGACCCAGCTTACCAGCCTGATGGGAGGCCGGATCGCCGAAGAAGTCTTCATGAAGCACACCACCACCGGGGCGGGGAACGACATCGAGCGGGCCACCGACCTGGCGCGGAAGATGGTCTGCGAATGGGGCATGAGCGACCTCGGACCGCTCAGTTTCGGCAAGAAGGAAGAGCAGATCTTCCTGGGCCGGGAGATCGCCCAGCATCGCGACTACAGCGAGGCCACCGCCATACGGATCGATGAAGAGGTGCGGCGGATCATCGGGGACGCTTACGCCCGGGCCCGCAAGATCATCGAAGAGCACTCGGACGCCCTGGTGCGGGTGGCCGAGATGCTGCTGGAGCGGGAAGTGCTCGACGGCGACGAGATCCGCGCGCTGGTCGAGGGCAAGGATCTGGCGCCCGTACGCCCCGTGCCCCCCAAGGATCACGGGCAAACGCAGCAGGTGGTTCGGCCGGAGGGCGGCCGGCGTCTGCCCGGGTTGGTCGAGGGAGAGCGACCTCAGCCCGCTTGATGCCGCCCTTCCCCGTCTACCTGTTCGACGTCGACGGCACACTGCTGGACTCCATCCAGGACATTGGCGGGGCCATCCTCGAGGTGCTGGCCTCGACGCGCTGCCGCAACCTGCAGATGGCCGACCTGAAGCGCTTCGTGGGCGTGCATCTGCTCGACATGTTCCGCGACCTGCTGCCGGAATACTCCGCCGAGCAGTATGAGGAACTGATCCGCAACTACCGCACGGTTTACCCCGCGCGGCGGCACCAGGCGACGCGGGTCTTCCCGGGGGTGGTGGAAGCGCTGGGGGCTCTGCGTGGCCGCAAATCCACCGCGACCACCAAAGCCTCGACGACCGCGCAGGCGATTCTCGAGCAGTTTGGCCTGCTGCCATACTTCGAGCACGTGCAGGGCACCGACGGCTTCCCCTACAAGCCCGCCCCCAACGTGATCCACGCCGCGTTGGAGGCGCTGGGTGCGCGCCCCGAAGACTGCCTGTTCGTGGGAGACGCTCCGGCCGATATGGAGGCCGGCCGCCGCGCCGGCGTTCGGATCTGCGCGGTGCGCTATGGCTATGGCGACCCGGCTGCGCTGGCGCGCTGGCAGCCCGACTACTGGGTCGGCGACCTGAGGGAGTTGCTATCATGACTGCTATGAACCGCCGCAGCTTTCTCAAGAGCGCGGGAGCGCTCGCCGTTCCGCTTGCCGCCGCCCAGGCGCAGGGCGCCAAGTTCCGCATCTCGCTGGCCGAGTGGTCCATCCACAAGGCCATTCGCGCGCACTCGCTCTCCAACCTCGATTTCCCGGAGATCGCCCATCGCAATGGGATCGTCGGGCTCGAGTTCGTCAACCAACTCTGGGAGGCGCCCCTGCAGGATTACCTGGAGCGCCTGAAGCAGAACATCGCTCGCTACAACTGCAAAGCCGTTCTGATCATGTGCGACGGCGAGGGCGCCATGGGCCACTCCGACCCCGCTGCGCGCAAGAAAGCCGCCGAGAACCACTACAAGTGGGCGGATTACGCGGCCGAACTGGGCTGCCATTCCATCCGCTGCAACATGCATCCCGACAAGCAGCCCGTGACGCCCGCGGAGATCGACGCCTACATCGGCTATTGCGCCGACAGCTTCACCCGGCTGTGCGAGTACGGCAAGTCGCACGGGCTGAACGTCATCATCGAGAACCACGGCGGCGCTTCCTCCGACCCCGACGTGGTGGTGCGCCTGATGAAGATGGTGAACCTGCCCAATTTCGGCACGCTCCCCGATTTCGGCAACTTCCCCAAGACCATCGACCGCTACGAGGCGGTCCGCAAGCTGATGCCCTACGCCAAGGGGGTCAGCTTCAAGTGCTTCGATTTCGACTCGACCGACCACGACACCGTCATCGACATGGACAAGATGATGAAGATCGTCCTCGACTCGGGCTACCACAATTGGGTCGGAATCGAGTACGAAGGCGAGCGCCAGACCGAGTTCGAAGGCATCGCGGCGGGGAAGCGGTATTTGGATAAGCTGCTGGCAGCGTAGAGCGAGCGGCACGGGTCAGCGGGCGGCCTAGTTCCTCGCGGACGGCAGCTCCAGGAACGCGATTACGGTTTCGTGATGACAGAGGATGTGAGCCAGACCACAGATCGAAGGACCGTCCTGAATGCGCTGAGTTCGGCATCCGTGGCCGGAGAATTCAATTTCGACATCGCCACGGAGAAGGTGAATCGCGTCTCGCGGCCCGGATTCAGATACGCAACGTACTCGTAGAACCGCTTTGGGACAAAAACCAGCTTGGCAAATGTCGCATATTCGCCGTGAGCCGCGGCAAGGTCGCTGAACTCCGCCTCCGGGTACTTTTGGCTGTACTCCTGCATGTCGCAGTTCAGGTCCTCAATCGTGTTCTCATCCTGCTTCTGGTTGACACGCACGCGAATAGTAACATCCAGCTTCCTCGACTCTTGCGCGGAAGGCAAGAAGACGACGTTAGCGCCATACTTGCCTGCGATCTTCCCGATGTCGCTACGCCAGCCGTCCGGCTCCTTGACCATGAAGGAGAAACCCTCCCCGTAGACAATGAGCCCCTTCATCTTCTTTCCGGACCGCGCCTGGAGGCCGCCGCACACGAGTAGGGACGCCAAAATCGCGCCCGCAAGAGGGAGGCGCCGCGCCGCAATCGTGATCGTCTCGGACAACATGCTCCACGATTGTAGCGCCGATCACTCGAGTTCGTACTTGCAGCCCACCGTGCGCGCTCACCATCCAGTACCGCGGGCACGCCCGATCCGAGTATCCGGTTATGGCAACGAGGAGACAACCACGAAACCGGGCAGTGTGATCGCTCACGCGTGCTGGCCGGGGCACTGAGCGGCTGGCGACCTGGATGGGTGTTACCTGCTATTCGGCCAACTCGGCGGCATGGTCGAGGCACGCCGTGATGTCCTCGCGAGTGAGGGAAGGGAACTCGGTCAGAAGATCATCGACCGTGTCGCCGTTCGCAAGCATGCGGACGATCTGGTGGACCGGGATGCGGGTGCCCCTCACGAAGGCTTGGCCATGGCAAATGTTGGGATCGACCGAAATACGGTCAAACGGCACGCTGATGGCCTCCACGCCCAGTCTACCAAAGGCCTCCAGCCCGGACCTCGCCGACCTAGAAGTCCGCCCTACGGCGCGTCAACCCAGCCGCTGTGCGGGACCGGCGGCAAGACCGCCGGCGCTACCGAATGCAGAGCCTCGGGACGCCGCCGCGAGTGTTTGCGTCGCAGCGCGTCAATCCAGCCGCTTGTGGAACCGCAGCGCACTAAAGCTCAAAATCATAATCCCGTATACCAGCATGGCCAGCATCTCGGGCCAGAGGGTATCGATGCCGGTGCCCTTGAGGAAGATGCCGCGGACGATCGAGATGAAATAGCGCAGCGGGTCCAGGTAGCTCAGCCACTGCAC
>PMEV01000242.1:1986-6583 GCA_003154855.1 Bryobacterales bacterium | reverse complement strand
GCGGCTACCTGTCGCCCTACTTCATCACCGATCCGGAGCGCATGGAAGTGGTGCTCGAGGATCCCTACATCCTGATCCACGAAAAGAAAATCAGCAACATGAAGGACCTGCTGCCCGTGCTGGAGCAGATCGCGCGCAGCGGCAAACCGCTGCTGGTGATTGCCGAGGAAGTGGAAGGCGAAGCGCTGGCCACGCTGGTGGTGAACAAGCTGCGCGGGACGCTGAACGCCTGCGCGGTGAAGGCGCCGGGCTTCGGCGNNTCAAGCTGGAAGGCGTGAAGCTGGACGACCTGGGCAAGGCCAAGCGCATCACGGTGGATAAGGACAATACCACCATCGTGGACGGCGCCGGAAGCGAGAAGTCCATCCAGGGCCGGATCAAGCAGTTGCGCGCGCAGATCGAGGAGACCACTTCGGATTACGACCGCGAGAAGCTGCAGGAGCGGCTGGCCAAGCTGGCCGGCGGCGTGGCGGTGGTCCGGGTCGGCGCGGCGACCGAGACCGAGATGAAGGAGAAGAAGGCCCGGGTGGAAGACGCGCTGCACGCGACGCGGGCGGCGGTGGAAGAGGGCATCGTGCCCGGCGGCGGCGTGGCGCTGCTGCGGGGCGCCGGGGCGCTGGCCGGTGTGAAGCTGCCCAGCGACGAGCAGATCGGCGTGGATGTCGTGAAGCGGGCCTGCGAAGAGCCGCTGCGGCAGATTGTGGGCAATGCCGGGTTCGAGGGCGCCATCGTGGCCGAGCGCGTGCGCACCAACGAGAACCCCAACTTCGGCTTTAACGCCGAGACCGAGAAGTACGAAGACCTGGTGGTGGCCGGTGTGATCGACCCGACCAAGGTCACCCGCACGGCGCTTCAGAACGCGGCTTCGATCGCGGCGCTGATGCTGACCACCGAGGCGCTGATCGCGGAGATTCCGGAGAAGAAGTCGGCTCCGCCCATGCCCGGCGGACACGGCGGCGGGGAAATGGATTACTAAGCGCTAAGCGACGCGCAACCGAACTTCAAGCCGCCCCCGGCACCGGCGCCGCGGGGCGGTTTTTTTGTGCCCCGCTACGGCTCGTAGATGACCCCGGCGAATAGGATGGCGCCGCTGGAGGTATCGCACAGCAGCAAGGCAAACGGCCGGTCGAAGACCAGCGTCTTCTTCTCGAGGCTCCGCCGCATGGCGGACGCGTGCATTGCGATGCCGGTCGCCGCGGCGGCTACGGTGCCCTCTTCATCCACCTCCAGCCGCGTCTTGTGCAGCACATCCCCGATGTAGAACAGCGGCGAGCCCAGCGGGGCAAACTCCGCTCCGGGAGACTGGAAGGCGATCCCCATGCCCATCTGGCCGAGCGGCTCTTTGAGGCCGGCGCTGAAACCCAGCGTGAACCGGGGCAGGTGCAACTCGAGGTCGAACGGTTCGTTTCCCCGAAGCAGTTTCTCGATCGAGAGCTTCGCCAGGACCTCTTCCGGGCTCTTCCCCGGCGCGGGCAGGATCGCGCACAACGCCATCCCCGAGCGCTGGTAGGGCAACACCGCCGCCTCGAAGCCGTCGCCGCTCCGGTAGGCTCCGTGGAGCGCGGGCTGCAGCATGAACGGCAGCTTCTTCTGCCGGCCGTCCGCCAGGTGAAAGGTCCCGTCCTGGGTGGCCTGCTTGGAGAAGGGGTCGCGCCAGAGGCCCTTGAAGTACACCGCGTTGGTGAGGATGGCTTTCGAAGCGGAGACGATCTGCGGCGTAACGATGGTCGGGATCTTCTGCCGCGTCTTCTCGCCGACCCAATGGTTGATCGTATCGGCCGCGCCGGGCTTCCGGAAGTCGAGCGTGAACGCGTCGGCTTCATAGAGGTCCCGGCAGCGCTGTACGAAGGCCGGCGCCAGAGGCAGGCTTTGGTCCGACCACAACGCGTTGGCGATGGATAGCTCGACGCCGTCTTGTGATCGCAGCGCTTTCGAGAGCGCCGCGGCCGCAGCCTGCATGGCATCTTCGGTCAGGAGCTCGGGCACTTCCAAGGTGCGCCGCATGGCCGCGCGAGTCCGGCCCTCGGCGCCGTTCTCCAACATGGCGAGCGCCAGAAAGATGCTGGAGGGCGACACAAACACGTTCTCCTGCCGCCGCTCCATGGCCAGGTCGGCCACGAGTTTCAGTCCGAAAGCGTTCTGCGCCTCCGCCGCGATCTTCGCCTTGTCAGCCAGCGCCTGTGCGTCCTGCATTTTGCCGGCCCCGTTTCCCGCCGACTGCGCCATGGCAATCGACACGCACAACCATCCGCTTGCCGCCATCCTGTATCGCATGATGCCTTTACCTTATCACGCGCCGCCGGAGGCCAACGCCGGCGCGTTACACTCGAACATGGCCGAACGAACCGATGAGATCTGGAAGACGTCCTCTCTTGCCGCTGTCTACCTGGAGGGCGTCCGCGGCGCGATTCCGCTGGCCGGGGAGCAACTCGAGGTCATGCTGCGGCTCATCGGGGCCTGCGGGCGGCCGGTCAGGCGGTTCCTGGACCTGGGATGCGGCGATGGCGTTCTGGCTTCCGCCATCCTGGGGAATTACCCCGAGGCACAGGGTGTGCTGGTCGATTTCTCGGCGCCCATGCTGGAGGCCGCCACCCGGCGCTTCGCGGACCAGTCCGGATCGGTTCGCTTCGTGAACGCCGACTACGCGCTCGCTTCGTGGACCGAGAGCGTGGCCGAGGGCGGCCTTTATGACGCGGCCGTTTCGGGCTATTCGATCCACCACCAGCCGGACGCTCGCAAACGGGCAATCTACCGCGAGATCTTCGGGTTGCTCGCCGCCGGGGGGGTGTTCGTCCACGTGGAGCATGTCGCGCCGGCGTCGGCGTGGGGCGCTGCGATAAACGACGAGCTGTTTGTGGATCACCTTCACCGGCGGCACCCTGAGAAGAGCCGCGAGGAAGTGGCGCAGACGTATTACCGGCGTCCCGACAAAGCGGCGAACATCCTGGCGCCCGTGGAATTGCAGTGCCAGTGGCTCCGCGAGATCGGGTTCGCGGACGTGGATTGCTTCCTGAAGATCTTCGAGCTGGCGGTCTTCGGCGGCCGGCGGCCCCTGGCGGATTGACCCCCGGCACGCACCGGAGATCCGACTTGACGCCTCCGGCGGTAGAGCCGCGGGCTTGATAGTCTTTAGACAGAGGTTTGAGCCGGCGAGATTGCGGCGCTCAAAACGAAAGGAGCGGAAAGGCATGCTGAAGGATTTCAAGGCGTTCGTAGCGCGGGGCAACGTGCTCGATTTGGCGGTGGCGGTGATCGTGGGCGCCGCCTTCGGGGCGATCGTGACTTCGGTGGTGAACGACATCGTGATGCCACCCATCGGTTTGCTGTTAGGTCATGTGGATTTCAAAGACCTGTTCATCAGCCTGAACGGCCAGTCTTATGCGAGCCTGGCGGCGGCCAAGGCGGCGTCGGCCCCGGTGCTCGCGTACGGCCAATTCCTGAATACGGTGATCAATTTCCTGATCGTCGCGTTCGTGGTATTCATGGCCGTCCGGCAGGTGAGCAGGTTCCAGCGCAAGCCCGCGGCGGCGCCGGCGGCGCCCACCACGAAGGATTGCGCCTTCTGCTGCACGGCCATCCCGATTGCGGCTACGCGCTGCCCGCACTGCACGTCGCAACTGAGTGCCTGAGGCAGGGAGGAACACCGCGAAATGCGACACTACGTCTTCCATAAGGCCCCCATCGCCGGGGCCGCGGTATTGGCGTGCCTGGGCCTGAGCGTCGCCTGGGCCGGCCAGGTGGTCATGAAGAACGGCGATCGCGTCACGGGCAGCGTCGTCAAGCAGGATGGCAAGACGATCACCATCAAGACCGAGAATTTCGGCGTGGTCGGCGCGCCTTGGGACCAGGTGGTCTCGATCCAGTCCGACCAGCCGGTCACGGTGGTTCTGAAGGATGGGAAATCGCTTCAGGGCAGCCTGTCCACGGTCGACGGAAAAATGGTGGTGACCGGCCTAGGCGCGAAACTGGAGGCGGCGCCGGCGGAGGTGACCGCGATGCGCAACGCCGACGAACAGAAGGCCTATGAGCGAATGCTGGCGCCAGGGCTGCTGGAGCTATGGTCGGGCGAAGGCACCGTGGGCCTGGCGGGCGCCGAGGGCAATGCCAAAACGCTGACTTTCACAACGGGGGTTACGGCCGCGCGGGCGACCAACAAGGACAAGATATGGGTGTACTTCAACGCGATCAAGTCTTCGGCCCTGGTCGGGGGGGTGGACAGCGCCACCGCGCAAGCGGTCCGTGGAGGCATCCGCTACGACCGCAACGTCAGCTCGCGGTTCTTCGTGAGCACGTTCAACGACTACGAGTACGACAAGTTCCAGAGCCTGGACCTGCGCTTTGTCGCGGGCGGGGGATTCGGATGGCAAGCGGTGAAGGGCCCGCGGGGCGTGCTGAGCGTGGTCGGCGGCGCGGATTATAACCACTCGAGTTTCAGCACACCGCTGACCCGGAGCACCGCGGAAGCCTATTGGGGAGACGATTACAGTCTCAAGCTGACCAAGTCAACCTCGCTGGTGCAGAGCATGCGGATGTTCGACGATCTTACGGACTCTGGCGATTACCGGGTGAACTTCGATCTTGGCCTTTCCACGAGGCT
>PMEV01000242.1:0-1978 GCA_003154855.1 Bryobacterales bacterium | reverse complement strand
CCCCGCGCGGCTGGAATCTTCTCCATGTCGGGCGCCTGGATGCGGTCTTGAGCGAGTCTTTGCGGAGGGGGGAACGCGCGGGCTGCGATTTTCTGGCGTTGACAATTTGTATAATTAATTATACAGTTGGAATGGTTCGATAGATATGGCAGAGCGGGTCAACGCCTCGGGCAAGTTGCACAACCGGATTGCGGTGCTGCGCGCGGAGCGGGGTCTGAGCCGGGAGGCGCTGGCCGAGGCCCTGGCGGTAAGCTACCAGACCATCGGGTACATGGAGCGGGGCGACTATAACCCCAGTCTCGAGCTGGCGTTCCGGGTGGCGGAGTATTTCGGACTGCCCATCGAGGCGATCTTTTCGCGGGAGCCGCTCCGCCCGATGAGCGAGCAACTCTTTGGCCAGCGGTGGTGATTGGAGGGCGCGATGAAGGTGGGATTGGCGAGTATGCGGACACGGGCCGGGCGAAGACGCTGGGTGGTCGCGCTGTACACGTTCCTGCTTGGGGGAGCGATTGGGCTGGTGGTGGAATTCTGGTTTCATGGCAGCCCCATCTGGATTGTGCCCGGAGCGGTCGCGATGGCGCTGGCATTCGTGGCGTTGATGCTACTCTCGCGCCGGGCCATGCCCGTGATCCAGAACAACATGTTCGAGAGGAGCGACGATCCGTTGATAGACGAGCGGCAGAGGGAGGTGCGGGACCGCGCCTACCGGCAGGCGTATCACGTGGTTTCCGTGCTGGCGCTGCTATCCTTCGTCGCGCTCTCGGGCTTCTGGAGCATCGTGGTCGCGGACCATTTCCAGGAAGTGGTGACGCCGCGCCACCTCATGGCACTGGCGTTTTTCTACGTGTTCAGCGTGATGGTGCTCGTGCCGTCGGTCCCATCCGCCTGCCTGGCGTGGAGCGAGCCGGACGACGTCAGCTAGGGGCGAACCTGGATGGGCGCTGTGCCGGGGGCGAGATGCGGGCAGCAGTAGCGCTCGATCTCGATGGGCTGCAAGTCCGCCGAGAGCAGGCGGCCCTGGAGAAGGTGCAGCTTGACCGCCAACCCTTCCCGTGTATCCTTCGCCTGGCCCTGATCGAAGACGAAGTTCCCCAGGGAGTAGAAGATCAGGCCGCCTTTGTATCTTTCGAAGGGCTGCGTCCAGTGTGGGTGATGCCCCACCACGACGCTGGCTCCGGCGTCGATGGCGGCATGGGCGAAGGCGATCTGGCGGGCGTTCGGCTGGGAGGTATACTCGGCGCCGGCGTGCATGGAAACGATTACGAATATCCGCTGGGATGCGAGGTTGGAGACGGCGACGGTCAGGCGGCCCAGATCGGCGATGCGCGCCACATAGGGGTTGGTGGCGCTGCCGTTATCGTTGATGGAGGCGTAAGAGGCGGCGAGAAAGCCGACCTTCATATCCTTCACCTCGAAAAGGGCCGGGCGCCAGGCTTCGGCCAGCGAATGGCCCGCGCCGACGGTCTGAACGTGGTGCTCGTGCAGATGCTGGAGGGTGTAGGCTAAGCCGTCCGCGCCTTGATCGAAGGCGTGGTTGTTGGCCAGGGAGACGACGCGGAAACCGTAATCCTCGAGGCCCTGGACGCCCGGTGGCGGCGCGTTGAAGATCATGGAACCGTGCGGGGTGGCGCGGCCGCGGGTGGAG
Organism: Bryobacterales bacterium; assembly: GCA_003154855.1. GTDB lineage: Bacteria > Acidobacteriota > Terriglobia > Bryobacterales > Bryobacteraceae > Fen-330. The sequence continues at coordinate 333 of PMEV01000242.1, read as the reverse complement.
AAGGGCGATTCGAGGTTGCCGAAGTTGAGGTCGGCGGAGCGCAGAAAGTCGCGCACGTCGCGGAAAGGCAGATCCCAATCCTGCGCGTTCCTCATTTGCGCGGCCACGCCACGGGAAAGCATGATGTCGCCGACCAGGAGGATGCGGGCCTCCTGGGGAACGGGGCGGGGGGCGACCCGGCTGACGGTTCGGGGGGGATGGAACCGTCGCATCCCGTCGCGGCAGTGGCGGGCAGAGACGAGGGCCAGGATGAGCAGCACCAAGATGGCGATGAAGACCGTGTTCCGGGGCTGGGAACGTTTCCGCATCCGCCTGAGTATACCCCGGTGGACG
>PMEV01000026.1 GCA_003154855.1 Bryobacterales bacterium | reverse complement strand
CCGCGCATCCTCAACCAGGACATGGCAGCGTTTCAGCTCGTGAGCCAGCAGGGCATCTCTGTGCCGCCGACGGTCTCGCTGAAACTGGCCGACGCGGACAAACTGCTGTGGGGCTATGAGATGAGCATCGGCTTCCGCGGCGCCGTGCTGCACATCCGCTTCGTTTTCTGGAACGTCGGAACCGGGAGCTTCTCTGCCGACGCGGTCGTCTACGGGCCATTCCTGTGCTCGGCGGCTTCGAACGTCGACGACACCTCGCTGACCATTCCCGCCGGCTCGAAGCTCAACATGGAGCAGATCCAGGCGCCGTTCATCCACATCCAGCAGACCTGCCCGTGGTCGTTCCCCGCGACGGCGGCGCAACGGCTCGACGGCGCCACCAACGAACTGAGCGACTTCTGGCAGTGCGGCTATTCGCCCGACGTCTCGCCCAGCCAGGGAGGCTGCGGGAACTATCAGAGCGGGAGCACGCCCTACGCCACGTGCGGCTACACCAAGGGCGACTGCGTCAACCGCGGCATGTACACGAAGGACTCCGCGTCCAACAAGACGGGCCGCTTCGGCGGGATGCAATTTCAGCCGCCGACGGCGCTCAAGTCTCGTTCCTACCTCACGGGCAACTGGCAGGAGATTTACAACAATCTGAACGAGTCGAAGTATGGCGACTTCGTTCCGATGCTGTATGGCACGGCGTGGGTCGATTGCCCGGTGATCGTCTCGACCGGCGATGCCAACGAGGCCGCGTTCGAGGTCATCGTTTGTTACGGTCAGGCGCAGGGCATCTTGCAGGTGGTTCTCAACGATACTCTCATCCCTTGCGCCGTGGATCTGGATGGTACTTCGTATGCCGTGCAGGATGTGGCGTTCTGCTGGCGCTGCATCAACAATGGCCAGCGCAGCGGCGCGCCGAACATGGACACGCTGTTCAAGNNGCTGGGAGATCCATATGGCTCGTATTGTGCAATCGAGATCGTCGTTCCGGTTGCGCTGGCTACGTCGGCCTCGGTCCCCCACGTACGCGTGGAGACCAGCGGGCCGATGGTTCAGGTCTTCTCGGGCGTCACGGGCGTGAGCTTTGATGGAACCTATGCTTATGTGACCATCGCGGGCAGTATTCCGCCGTTGACGTTCAACCAGGCCGTCCAGTTCACAATTAGCGGTACTGGCGTTGCCGGCCTGGATAAGATCTGGCTCGCGCCGCTCCTGGATTGGAATTATGTGGGCGGCGTGTGGATCGTTCGCTTCCCATGCACGTTGACCGGCGGACCCTACACCGGCTTGAGCGGCATGATCGAATATCCCGCCGGCACGAGCCGGCCGCCATGGGTTCTACTGGATTTCCTGCTTTGGTGCGGCTGGGACATCGCCGACATCAACATGCCGAGCTTCATGGCGGCGGACGCGGCTTGCGGGGTCCCGGTCAGCTACGCCGACCAGAACGGCAACACCCAGACAAAGGACCGCTATAAGTACCAGAACGTCTTGCGGCAGCGCCGGAGCGCGGCTCAGGCCACGCGCGGGATGCTCGGTTCCATGAACGGGGTCGCCGTGCCTAACTCCGGCGGCGCGCTTACGCTCGTCGTGAAGCAGACCCTCGCGGACCAGCAGCCCACGCTGCCCGATGGATCGAACTACTCGACGGCTGTTGCCAGCGTGCATGCCGATGGCACGGCCGGAAACGGTTACGTCGCCTATGCCTTCGACGAATCGAACATCATTCGCGACAACGAGGGCCGCGGCAAGCCGAAGTTCAACATCGTGCAGCGCGCCAACTCGGATCTGCCGGCGCTGGTGACCGTCAACTGGCAGGACGAAGACAACCAATATGTGGTGGATTCGTTGACCGTGGCGGACCTTCCCGCACTGCAGCGGGTCTCGCAGAATACGACTGCCGCGCCGCCGGCGGAGGGCTTCGCCAATTACGACCAGGTCCGCCGCATCGTGAACACCTGGTTTGCGGAGAATGCGTGGGGCAATCCCCGCAACGATCCCGGCGGGACGATCCAGGTCCAGATCACAACGACGTTCAAGGGCGTCAAGCTTCAGATCGGCCAGATTGTGATGCTCAGTTGGGCCCAGGCCGGCATCAGCCAGCAGTTATTCCGCATTCTGCAACTCAAGCCGAGCACGGACTTTGAGACCGTGGACCTGTTGCTGCAGTGGCATGAGGATGCCTGGTACACGAATGCTTACGGGCAGGCCACGACGCCGGGCGGCAATGGCTCCGGATCGATGCTGCCGATGCGGCCGCCCTATCCGATCATGATCGGAGACTGCGGCGATGCCATCAACCCGCTCCATCCGGGCGCAAATAGCCGCCTGGCTCTTTATTCATCGACTGGATGGTATAGCCTGGCGCCGCAGGAGCGGATCTTTGGCATCCAAGGTCTGCTGCCGGTCAATACTTTCTCGCAAAGCACGCGGCCTCCGTTCGTGCCGGCGCAGGCTACGACGTCGTCCACTGGCGGGTCGATGGCGGGAGGTCAGACCGTCTGGTGCGCGTTCGCGGCGGAGGACGCGAGCGGAGCGGTCACGCCGTTAAGTAGCTTCGTATCTTGCTACATCCCGGCCGGA
>PMEV01000228.1 GCA_003154855.1 Bryobacterales bacterium | reverse complement strand
CCCCCGTCTCCGCCACGGCCGGCCCACCCGCCGGAGCCCCCCACTCTATCCCCGGCGCGACCGACCCGCCCGCCGGAGCCACCCGCCCCGCCAACGCCGTCGCCGAGCTACTCCCCGCGGCGCCACCCCTCGTCTCCCGCGCGGCCGACCCGCCCGCCGGAGCCACCCGCCCGGTCCAAAACCATCCCCTCGTACTCCCCCACTCCGCCTCCCGCGCCCCCGACCCGGCCCCCGCAGCATCCCGCCCGGTCCAAAACCACCCCCTGGTACTCCCCCCCTCTAACCTCTTCAGCGCGCTTGACCGATTGATGACAGATAGGTTACAGTCGGTTGTTGCCGATCAAAACCCGACCGTCTACCGTCTTGCTCGGATAGGCATGCGTAGTATTGCGAGAACGTCACTTTACGGCGGGTTCCTGGCACTGCTCGGAGTGCTCGTAGGGTGCGTGCCGGTGGGGTCCCAGGCGCTCCAGCATTCCTTCATTCCTCCTCCGCCCAGGTCCACCGCGCTGGCCGCGAGCGCCAACGAACCTCCACTGGTGGCGCGCCCGCTGGACCTGGAAGACGCCAAGAGCGCCGTGGTCGTGCTCCAGGCCGCCTCCGAGAGCCGCCGCGCCGATGCCCTGGCCCGCGAGACCGACTGGCATCTCCAAGCTGGGCAGACCTACTACCGCTCCGGAGACGAGCGAGCCGCCCGCCAGGAGTTTGATCGCGCCACCGACCTGCTGCTGACCGCCCCGGATACCGAGGCTTTCCACGCCGTCCTCGACAGGAAGCTCGAAGAACTGGTCGACCAAATCCACCGGCTGGATTTGGCTGGACTTGGCTCGGGGGATCTCGAGGAACCGGGCTTCGAAAGACCGCCGCTCGAGGATCTGCCCCAGTTAACCTTTCCCGTCGACCCGCAACTGAAGGACAAGGTGCTCGAACAGGTGAAGGCCACCGCCTCGCAACTGCCGCTCCAGGTGAACGACGCGGTCCTGACCTACATCGACTACTTCGCCAGCGCTCGCGGCCGCAAGACCCTGATCTACGGTCTGGAGCGTGCCGGCCGGTATCGCCCGCTCATTCAGCGCATCTTCGACGAAGAAGGCGTCCCGCAGGAGTTGATCTTCCTGGCCCAGGCGGAGTCCGGGTTCCTGCCGCGGGCGGTTTCGCGCGCCAGCGCCACGGGCATGTGGCAGTTCGTGCTGTTTCGCGGGCGCGAGTACGGCCTGACGCAATCCGCCTGGTCCGACGACCGGCTGGATCCCGAGAAGTCCACCCGCGCCGCCGCGCGGCACCTGCGCGATCTCTATCAGCACTTCGGCGACTGGTATCTGGCCATGGCCGCCTACAATTGCGGTCCCGGCACGGTGGACCGGGCGGTGGAACGCACCGGGTATGCGGACTTCTGGGAGTTGCGGCGCCGGTCGGTGCTGCCCCGGGAGACCGCCAACTACGTTCCCATCATCCTGGCCATGACCATCATCGCCAAGAACGCCAAGGCCTACGGACTGGGGGACCTGGACGCCGATCCCGCTCTGGCCTACGACACCCTCGAGATCTCCGCCCCCACCAACCTGCTGCTGCTCGCCGACCTGGCCGAATGCCCGGTGTCCCAACTCCGGGACCTGAACCCGGCCCTGCTCAGGAACATCGCCCCCGCCGGCTGGCAGTTGCGCGTTCCCAAAGACTCCGGCCCGCAGTTGCAGCCCGCGCTGGAGGCCATCCCGGCGGCCAAGCGCTGCTGCTGGCGCGCGCACCGCGTGAGCGATGGCGAGGGTCTGGCGGCCATCGCGCAGCGGTTTCGCGTCACGCCGGGCTCCATCGTGGCGGTGAACCGCGCCCTGGATGGCAGCCTGCGCTCCGGCGACCTGCTGGTGATTCCGGCCGTGGTGAGGGAGCAGGCGCCGTCCCCGGCCAGGCATGTCGCGCACAAGCGGGCGGTCCAGCACAAAGCGCCCCCGTCCAAGACCGCCGCCGCGCGCCCGAATCCGCAGCCCGTGGCCCGCAAAGCTCCCGCGACCGCCTACCGCGCCTCGAATCGCAAGCCGGCCGCCAAGAGCGCCGCCACGCGGCCCTAAACCGCGCCACTGTTTTCCAGTTTTTTTTCCGTTCGCTCTTGCCTTCCCCGCAAAACGAGTTATTCTATGGGTGGATCGCGATTGTACAGGAGGCATAGGAAATGTTTGATTCTTTCGAGCTCGCTGGACATGACGAGCGAGACGATTTTGAGTACAACGATGAGCACATAGAGCTGGAATCCGAACTCGAAGAGTACGGTCTGGAAGGCGAGGAAGCGCCGCCCGCTCCTCCCGCCGAGCCGGCCCCTGCCGCTCCGGCAGCCCCCGTGGTGGTCCCGCCCGCCGCGCCCCCTGCGCCGCCGAAGAAGCCTGCCAAGAAGGCTGTCAAAGCCGCGCCCGCGCCAGCGCCCGCGCCAGCTCCCGCGCCCCCTCCCGCCAAGGTCGAGGTGAAGGTCGCTCCGAAGCCCGCTCCGAAGAAGGCCGTCAAGAAGGCCCCACCGAAGAAGGTCGCGCCGAAGAAGGCCGTCAAGAAGGCGGCGCCGAAGAAGGCCGTCAAGAAGGCGGCGCCGAAGATGGCCGCCAAGAAGGCCGCGCCGAAGATGGCCGNNAAGGGCGCAAAGAAGTAGGACTCCGCGGCTCTATGCGGCGGTGAGGCGTCTGTGGGGCAGGTGGTCTGGGGCAGGCCGGTCGGTCTGCCCTCTTCATTCGCTCAGCACGGCGCGGCAACGCTGATAGAGCTGCAGGAGCGCCTCCGCGTACTCTTCGGCCGTCCCGCTCGCCTTCCCCGCGTAGCCGGCCGAGGGCGCTCCTTTGCCGTAGCCGGTGGTCACGGCCACGAATTTCATCAGTTCCAGGGCGATCTCGTCCTTGCTGCGCGCCGGGCCGGGATGGGCGGTGTCGTCTTCCATCGGGAAAGTTCTCCTAGGACCTAGCGTACCCTATTCCGATGCCCCTCAACGCACGCCGGCAGGTTCGCAAGATGCGGGGAGGCGCCCAGAGCCACCTGATCGAGGCGGATGACGGCGGCTTCTACGTCGTCAAGTTCAGCAACAACCCCCAGCACCGGCGCGTGCTGATCAACGAGTGCATCGGCGGCTCGTTCCTGCGCTACCTTCAGATCTCCGCTCCCCGGACGGCGCTGATCTCGGTCGGCCCGGAGTTCCTTCGGGAAAACCCCGAGGTGTCGATCCAGCTTGGCTCGCGCACGGTGCCGGTGGAACCGGGCTGGCATTTCGGGTCGCGCTATCCCGAGCACCCCGACAAGCTGGCGGTCTACGACTATCTCCCCGACGCCCTGCTGAGCCAGGTGGCGAACCTGCGGCAGTTCCTGGGCATGCTGGTGTTCGACAAGTGGACGGCCAACGCCGACGGCCGCCAGGCGATCTTCTTCCGCAGCCGGGTCACCGAGTGGACCGCTGGCGGCGCCAGCGCCCGCCCGGCCTTTCTGGCCTGGATGATCGATCAGGGCTTCCTGTTCAACGGCCCGCACTGGGACTTCCCGGAATCCCCCGTGCAAGGGCTCTACCACCGCCCCCTGGTCTACCAGTCGGTCGCCTCGCTGGACGATTTCCAGCCCTGGCTGGACCTGGTGCTGCACTTCCCGCCGGAGGTGGTCGATGAGGCCTATCGCCAGGTGCCGCTGCAATGGATGGACCAGGAGGAAGACGCTCTGGAAGAGCTGCTGGAAAAGCTGCTCGAACGTTCGCGGCGCGTGGCGGACCTGATCGAGGATTGCCATCGCGCGAAGCCGTCGCTGTTCCCGAATTGGAAGTGAGAAGTTCGGTAGAATGGAAAGGCTCGGGATGCATCGCTTCATCCTCCATAACGACGAAATCCGCGAGGTCTCCGACCGGGTGCTCACGCCCGGACAGACCGGCTTGCTGGCGGGTTGGGGCGTCTTCAGCACGCTGCGCGTGGTGGATGGCGTACCCTTCGCCTACGAACGGCACTGGGAACGGATGAGTCGCGACGCCCACACGCTGCGCGTTCCCTTCCCTTCCCAGCCCGATTCCATTCTCTCCCGGGTGCTGCGGCTGATCCAGGCCAACGGCGCACGCAACGCCACATTGCGCGTGGTGGTGGTGCGCAATCGCGGCGGGATCTGGCAGGGCGGGGCGGATCGCGAATTCGATCTGATCGCGCTCACCTCCGACCTGAAACCCTGGGGCAGCGGCGTGAGTTTGTCCGTGCAGCCCCAGGCGCGGCACGCGGCGAACCGGTTCCGGGGCGTCAAGATGCTCTCCTGGGCGCTCAACCTGACCATGCTGGAAGAGGCGCAGGAGGCGGGTTTCGACGAGGTCCTCCTGCTGAACGAGCGCGGCGAGGTGTGCGAGTGCACCTCGGCCAATCTGTTCGTCGCCCAGGGCCGGCAGGTGTGGACGCCGCCGCTCGAGTCCGGCTGCTTGCCCGGCGTGACCCGCGAGGTGCTGCTTGAGGAGGTGCGGGTGGAAGGAATCCGGATGGAAGAGCGGACGCTGGCGCCGGAGGATCTCGAGCGCGCCGACGAGGTCTTCATTACCTCGACCACACGCGGTCTGCTACCGGTGCTCTCGATCGAGGGCCGGCCGATGCGCCAGTCCGGGGAGACGCTGGTCCGGCTACAGGAGGCGTTCCGCCGCTATGTGGACGACTACGTGGCGCGCGAGCGGGGGATTCCGTTGACGGCGGGAGGGGAGCACTAGAGAAGCCGCATGCCGATTGCCTGTCCAAGATGTGGAAGCAGGAACCTGCGCTACGCGCGGCTGCATAACTTCGGGGAGCGTTGCTGGAGCTGGCTCGGAATTCGCCCGCTGCGTTGCCGGGATTGCCGCCTACGCTTCGTCGACCGCACCTGGCGTCTCACGCATTGGAGGTTCGCCCGCTGCCCCCGCTGCTGGAGAACGGACCTGGCCCTGTGGAGCGAGCACGGCGCGCACCTCAGCCTGTTCGCCGAGGTGTGTCTGAAGATGGGCGCCAAGCCCTTCCGCTGCGAGTATTGCCGGATCAACTTCGTCAGCTTCCGCCAGCGGCACGAGAAGTTCTCGTTCCAGCGCTGGGCCAAGCTGCGCAAGGCCACCGGGGATGCGGAAGCCCCCCCGAACGAGGGTGGCACGCAGTAGGGCTAGAGTACTAGTACCCTCTAAGAGTATTCTGGAGGGTTTTGTCCTTGACAATGAGTGGTAATTAAGGCGAGGATTGAGTGTCCCGCGCCCTGCGTGTGGCGGTGTGGGGGAGTTAAGTNNGCCAGCGGCAGCGCGTTCGCCGCGATTGCCGGCACCACGAGTCCCGGCGATTTCCAAGACACGGTCGACTGGTGCGTTAACTATGGGTGCGCGAACGACTACACTGTATACCCTTCGCCGCAGTCCTTCACGTCCACGGCAGGCGCAACCGGCATGGTGGGCTTGGAGGGAACGGGACAGGGTTTCCAAAACTGGCAACAGGGCGCATCGTGGTATGGCAATATGCCGGCCGATATGGGTATCATTTACAATGGGGCCACGGACGGCAACACACCGACCGGCATCACGGTCAACTTCGATAGTGGCAATTACGGAGCCGGAGCGTATATCCAGTCGTATTTTTACGGGCCGTTCACGGCGACGGTGGAGCTCTTCGACAGCAGCTCCCAGCCGATCGGCAGCTACACCACAACCGGCACCGCTGGCTACGCTCCCGGCACGGCGCTGTTTATCGGGATGCTCGACAGTAACCCGGATGTCTATGTGGCCGAGTTCTGGGCTTGGGGCATTGGCGGCGATTATGAACCGGACTTCGGGATCGGCACGGCGGGCATTCGCAACACTCCCTATACCCCCCCCGGCGTTCCCGAGCCAGTGACGTTCCTGCTGCTGGGTCCGGCGCTGATTGGGATGGGGATGTTGAAGCGGCGTCTTAGCCGTTAAGGAGGAAGGAGACCAACATGAAGAATCTAGGAAAAGTACTCGCAATTCTAGCATTGGTGGTGCTGATCAGCGCGCCGGTCATGGCGCAGAGCATGGCGGCACGTTTGGCGGCCGCCGGCCACCCGATCCCGGTGGTTCCGACGGCGGCGGAGGGGCATAACCGGCCGTTCGTCTGGGTAGC
>PMEV01000263.1:10865-13607 GCA_003154855.1 Bryobacterales bacterium | reverse complement strand
AGCGCGGGCCTTTCGGCCGCCCACGCCTCCGGCCCAGGTCGAGCTCGATCTTCAGGAGGCGCGCCAGCAGTTGCTTAGGGAACAGTTCCGTCTCCGCCTCCACCACCAGGTTCAGGAACCGGGGCTGGTCGCGCACTTCCAGCGGCTCGGTCTCGTAGAGCGAAGAAAGGCGCAGGACGCGCACCCCCGCCGCGCCGATGAGCGCGATGGCCTGGCGCAGGTAGCCCTCGCGGTCGCCCAAATTCGAGCCGAGGGAAAGGTAGACGGTCTTCATCAAAACAGCGTGCTCTGGGGGTTGTCTCGCAGGCGGCGCGGCAGGCCGAAGTACTCGAAGGCCCGGTCGGTGGCCACCCGGCCGCGCGGCGTGCGGTCGATGAAGCCCATCTGGATCAGGTACGGCTCGTAGACTTCCTCGATGGTATCCGGCTCCTCGTCGATCGAGGCGGCGATGGTGTTCAGTCCCACCGGTCCGCCGCTATACTTCTCCAGGATGGTCGACATGATCTTCTGATCGATCTCGTCCAGCCCCAAACGGTCGACCTCCAACAGGTCCAGCGCGGTACGGGCGAGCTGGTCGTTGACGTGCCCGTCGGCGCGCACCTGCGCATAGTCGCGGACCCGGCGCAGCAGCCGGTTGGCTATGCGCGGCGTCCCACGGCTGCGCCGTGCGATCTCCTGCGCGCCCGGCCCATCCACGGTGACGTCCAGCAGGCCCGCCGACCGCTTCACGATCAGCGTCAGCTCCTCGACGGTGTAATGATTGAGCCGCAGCACCAGCCCGAACCGCCCCCGCAACGGCGCGCTCACCAGGCCCTGCCGCGTGGTCGCGCCGATGGCCGTGAATTGCGGAATCGGCAGCGAGTGGGTGCGCGCGCCCGGCCCCGCGCCGATCAGGATGTCGATGCGGAAATCCTCCAGCGCCGCGTAGAGCATCTCCTCGACGTCCGGCATCAGGCGGTGGATCTCGTCGATGAAGAACACCTGGCGCGCCCGGATCTGGCTCAGGATGCCGGTCAGGTCGAGCTTCTTCTGCAGGATCGGCCCGGAGGTCTGTTCGAAGCCGACTTCCAGTTCGGCCGAGATAATCGACGCTAGCGTCGTTTTGCCGAGGCCCGGCGGACCGTACAGCAGCACGTGATCCATGGCGTCGCCGCGGCGGCGGGCCGCCTCGATGGCGATGGACAGGTTCTCCTTAAGCTTGGTTTGCCCGGTGAACTCGGCCAGCTTGCGCGGCCGCAGGCTGGCTTCGAACTGTAGCTCCTCCGCCTGCGCCGCCGCCGAGACAATTCCGCGCTCCCGCATGACCCTTCAGCTTAGCGCACCAGTTCGAGCGCGCGGCGGAACAGCGGCTCGAAGCCGGTGGCGCCCTCGAGTTTCGCTTTCCGCACCGCCGCTTCGGCCGCCGCCGGAGCGCACCCCAGATTGCCCAGGGCGGAGAGCACGTCCTGATCCAGTGGGGTCAGCGCCGCGCGCCCGCCCAAGGCCGGGGTGGCGGCCACTCCCGCGGCCGAGGCGGGCAACTTGTCGCGCAGCTCCAGCACAATGCGCTCGGCGGTCTTCTTGCCGATCCCGGGGATGCGAACCAGCCGCTCCACCTCCCCGCCGCGAATGGCCGCGATCAGGTCCGCAACGGCCACGCCAGAGAGCACCGTAATCGCGAGTTTCGGCCCGATGCCGCCGATCGAGATCAGCCTCTCGAAGAGGAACTTCTCCTCCTGCGTGAGGAAGCCGAACAAAGCCAGCAAGTCCTCGCGGACGTGTGTGTGGATGCGCAGGCGCACCTCGCCGCCGGGTTCCGGAAGAGCCGCATAGGTCGAGATGGGGATCGTGACGTCGTAGCCGACCCCGCCCGCCTCGATAATCGCCTGGTTGGGATGCTTCTCCAGCAGGGTGCCGCGCAAGTGAGCGATCATTCGAGTTACATTATTTCACATGGCGCGTCGCCGGTTCTTCGTGGATGCCGTGAGCGATTCCCGCGCCTCGCTGGCCGGCGAGGAGGCCCGGCATCTGCGCCAGGTGCTGCGCGCGGAAGTGGGCCAGCGCTATGAGATCTCCGACAACCGGTCGGTGTACCTGGCCGAGATCGAGTCGCTCGCCAAGGACCGTGTACTGTTCCGCGTTCTGGAGGAGCTGGCGCCGGCGCCGCCTCCGGTCCGCCTCCGGCTTCTGTTGGCGCTCATCAAGTTCGACCGCTTCGAGTGCGCCCTGGAGAAGGCCACCGAACTGGGCGTCGAAAGCGTGCTTCCGGTCCGTAGCGAACGCTGCGAAAAAGGCCTGGAGAGAGCCGCCGCGAAACGGCTCGACCGCTGGCGGAGAATCGTGCGCGAGAGCAGCCAGCAGGCCCGCCGCGCCCGCCTGCCTGAGGTGCTGCCCCCCGTCCCTTTCGAAGATGCCATCGCCGGGGCGTCCCCCTGCTCGTATTTCCTCGACGAAGAGCCGGGTGCCTCGCCGCTGGCGGCCGCGTTGCCCGTCCGCCGCGCTCGGGAAGACCTGGTGAGTATTCTGGTGGGCCCCGAGGGGGGCTGGACCGGCGCGGAGCGTGCCGCTGCGCTCCAGGCCGGCTGGACGCCGGTCTCGCTCGGACCCAACATCCTGCGCGCCGAAACCGCCGCCATCGCGGCGTTGGCGGTGGTCGCCAGCCTTTGGCAAGCGCCCGCCTAAGGTCTCTGCCTCGGTTGACGCGCACGACCCACGTCTGCTGTAATGATGACTGCCAACCTGTTGCTCCTCAGTAGCTCAATG
>PMEV01000263.1:203-10771 GCA_003154855.1 Bryobacterales bacterium | reverse complement strand
GCTTCGCGAGTGCTCCGGACCAAGGCTCTCGCGAGCGCCGCAGCCGAGGCGTCCAAAACACCTGTACATCGAATTGTTCTGGGCGTATATTTGGATTAGAGGCTCGGTTCGACAGGCCAGCGCAAAGCGCACCCTCCGAAAGGCACCTCCACTTTTGACGTATCGGAAGGTGGCATGCTTTCGCAAGCGATGGCGCAGCGGATCGAGCACTGGAAGCTCGCCGATCTCACTCCGTACCCCAGGAATCCCAGGCGCCACTCGGACGCGCAGATCGCGGGTAGCATTGCGCAGTTCGGGTTCAACTCGCCAATCCCGATCGACTCCAAGGGAAGCATCATCGCGGGGCATGGCAGGTATCTCGCGTCCGTCAAGCTGGACCTCGACCAAGTGCCGGTGATTGTCCTCGATCACCTCAGCGAAATCGAGAAGCGCGCCTATCTGTTGGCCGACAACAAGCTGGCTGAGCTGTCTTCCTTTGATGACGAGATCCTCCGCAGCGAGTTGACCGAACTTCGGAATGCCGAACTTGACCTCGGCGGGCTGGGCTTCAGCGACGACGAGCTTCGCGTGTTGCTGGCGGATACTGAAGTCCCAGATGCCGACGAGGCTGAGGAAGAGGAGATCCCGGAGGCGCCCGCCAAGCCGGTTACGCGCGCCGGCGATATCTGGTGCATCGCTGGACATCGTCTGATCTGCGGAGATTGCCGCGACCCCGACTTGGTGCAGCGCTTGTTCGATGGCGCCCGCGCCAATCTGGTGATCACCTCGCCGCCGTACGCCACCCAGCGCGAATACGATCCTGCCAGTGGCTTCAGGCCCGTGCCTCCGGAGGAGTACAGCGACTGGTTCCGCGACGTGGCCGCCAATATCCAGGCGATTCTGGCGCCGGATGGCTCCTACTTCCTCAACATCAAAGCCCACGCCGACGAAGGCGAGCGGAATCTCTACGTGATGGACCTCGTGCTGGCGCATGAGCGGCTGTGGGGCTGGCGGTTCGTGGACGAGTTCTGCTGGCGGAAGACCGACAACGGCGTGCCCGGCGGCTGGGGAAACCGATTCAAGAACGCTTTCGAACCAGTCTTCCACTTTTGCCGCCAGGCGGAGATCAAGTTCCGCCCCACGGCCGTAGGCCACGTGTCGGAGGACTGCTTCGACTACTCGCCGAACAATCCGAAATCCCGGTCCGGGAGCGGCTTGCTGGGGACGGGGCCGCGTGGATCATCTACCTCCTTGCCACCACAAGGATCGCAGGGATGGGGCCACATGCGCCGCAAACTGATGGATGGTAGGCATGAGGGCATCGCGCGGCCGAGCAACGTCATCGAGGTCAGGTCTGAGAGCAGCCAGGGCTCGCACTCGGCGCCGTTTCCGCGGGCGCTGGTCGAGTTCTTCGTCAAGGCGTTCTCCGATGCCGGCGACGTTGTGTTCGACTGCTTCGCCGGCAGCGGGACATCCATCGCCGCAGCTCACGTGCTGAATCGCGTGGGCTACGGTATCGAAATCGGTTCGGCGTACTGCGATGTGGCGCTGCGCAGGCTTGCCAACCTGACGGGCGAGGAACCGATCCTCGCGGAAACCGGCCAGCCCATGGCGGAGATGGCCGCCGAGCGCGGCGTGCCGGTGGAGCAGGTCGAGAATCCGCGGCTGCGGGACGCGCGCCGAATCCAGCACAACGGGCCGGCGCCTTTCTACGCCAACCGGCGGAAGGTAGGGTGACCCATGAAGATCCGAATCGACATTCAAGTGGAGCGGTGGTCGATAGATCAATTGATTCCGCGAGTCACCAATCCCCGCACGCACACGCCCGAGCAGGTTGCGCAGGTGGCGGCATCCATGAGGGAGTTCGGCTGGACCAACCCCATCCTGGTGGGCGCGGACAACGACGTACTCGCCGGCCACGCACGCCTACTGGCGGCTCGCCAACTGGGTATGACCGAAGTGCCCGTCATCCAACTCGGGCATCTCTCAGAAGCACAGCGGCGGGCCCTGGTCATCGCTGACAATCAGCTTGCGATCAGCGGCGCTTCCTGGGACGAGGAGACCTTGCGGCTGGAACTGGCGGCCCTCCAAGAAGGGAATTTCGACCTCAGTCTGGTCGGCTTCGATGACGAGGAACTTGCCCGTCTGCTCGCCGCCGAGGAAGCTACAGAAGGACTGACCGACGAAGATGCGGTCCCAGATGTTCCCGAGGCACCCATCAGCGTTGCAGCCGATCTCTGGCGGATGGGGCCGCACGTCCTGCTGGCGGGCGACGCCACCAACGAGGCCGACGTCGCGCGACTCATGGACGGCGCCACCGCGGACCTCGTCTTCACCGACCCTCCGTACAACGTCGATTACGAGGGCTACACCGAGGACCGGCTCACCATCCAGGGCGACCGGATGACTGACGAGCAGTTCCGCGAGCTTCTGGCGACTACCTTCGCGAGCTACCGCCGGATCGTGAAGCCGGGTGCCTCGCTGTACGTGTGCCATCCGTCCTGCTGGCAGCGCGAGTTCCAGAACGCGTTGGAGGCCGCCGGTTTCGAGGTGCGTTGCCAGATTATTTGGGCCAAGAACACGTTCGCATGGGGCTTTGGCCGCTACAAGTTCCGCCACGAGCCGATCTTCTACTGCCACGTGGTGGGGCAGAGCGACTCCTGGTACGGGGACAAGTCGCAGTCCACCTTATGGGAAGAGAACAAGCCGACCGCGAATCGCCTGCATCCCACCATGAAGCCGGTCGAGTTGATCGAGCGCGCACTTCTAAACAGCAGCAAGGCGGGCGACCTGGTCGTGGACCTGTTCGGCGGATCGGGTTCCACGCTGATCGCCTGTGAGCGCCGCGGACGCGTGGCACGGCTGATGGAGCTGGACCCGCGCTACGCCGACGCTATTTGCCGGCGGTACCAGGAGTATACCGACAAGCAAGCCGCGCTCGAAGGCGATGGGAGGACGTTCGAGGAGATCGCCGAGGAACGCCGCAAGGGGGCAGCATGAATGGAGCGCTGCCGCCAGGAGATCGCGGCCATCAAAGCCCAGATCCGGGTTGGGCATCCCGACGTGCAGGGGTTGTGCCTCGCGCTTGCGGACTGGTCGGCGGAGTTGAGGATTCTGCAGGAAGACGCCGAACCGCCGCCGGATCGTTAAGCCCGGCGGCGGCTTCGGTGAATGGCGGCTTACTTGTAGAAGGGGTTGCCATCCGCGATGTTCCGGACGTGGCGGCGGAAGTCGTGCTTGAACTGGCGGCGTTCCTGCTCCGTTGGGAGGCTGGCGGCGTTGATCCGCGCGGCGGTCTCGGCGTCCATGTCCGCCTCGTTCGCGTCCGCGAGGATCGCCTGCTCCATCGCGCGGTCGTTGATCTTGGTGGTGTCCATCGTTGCGCTCCTCAGGAGTCCTTGCCGTTAAGCCAGTCCTCGCCTTGCCCCACCGCCATCAGAACCTGGTTGCGAGCGCGGCGGTCTGTCAACTCCCAGGCGAGCTTCTTGATCTCGGCCAGGAGTTCCTGCTCTGTCCGGGGGGCCGGCTGCTTCTTGGTAGTCTTCGTTGTGGCTTTCATCGACACCATTCATTGCTCTGATCGGCTCCGAAAGCAAGGGCATCGCGAGGTGCCGAAGAAAAGCCCGCCGCGGCAGTGCCGGGCGGCCTAGGAAGGGGTGTTCGATGCTACTGGCTGATCCGGTAGGTGCGCTCGCCGCCCTCGGGCTTGAAGGACTCGACGGTGTAGCCGGCCTTCTTCATCGCGCCCGCCATGAACCCGCGGACGGTGTGCTTCTGCCAGCCCATCTTGGTCATGATCTCGGCCAGCGTAGCGCCGTTCTTGCGTTGTAGCATCGCGACGACCCGGGCGGTCTTGCTGCCCTCGCGCGGCCCGGCGGCTTCCTTCGCTTTGGCGGCCTTTTTGCCCTTGGGCGCGTTCTTGGCCGGGGTGGCCTTCTTGCTCGCCTTGGCCTTCGCGGGCGCAACGCGGGCCTTCCGTGGCGCGGCTTTGGCCTTCTTGGCGGCCTTCGGCTTCGCTGGCTCCGCCTCGGGCTGAGTAGGCTCGCCGAGCTCCTGGATGTGTTCCCAGATGCGGCTGGCGGCCGTCTTGGGGCTCTTGAACCCCTTGACCGGCTCGACGCCCGGCAGGCTGTTCCAGAGGGCCACCAGGCGCTCCGCCGGCCAGCCGGCGATCAGTTCCGCCAGTTCCTTCCGACTGGCGAAGAAATCGAAGGGGGTGGTGGTTGCGGCGGCGGCTTCCTCTGCGGAGCCAAACGCCGTGATGTTGTTTTCGCTGTCGATTGTGAACGTCATTCTGAATCTCCTTGGTGCCACGCTTTGCGCGGTCAGGACATTCATCACTCCGAAGTGATTGAAAAGCAAGGCAATTGTGCAACAGACGGGCGATGGCGAAGGACTGGCGATGTGGGCGGCATGGGTGGCCGAGAATGTCAGGGGATGTCACAAAACTGAGGCCCAAGCAAGAAGCAGCGCTCGTCGCGCTCCTATCCAACCGGAACGTGGAAGACGCCGCCCGTGCCGTCAAAGTCGCACCGAGGACGTTGTATCGATGGCTGAACGGACCGGAGTTCGACAACGCCTATCGGAGGGCGCGCCGGGCGGCATACGGGCAAGCCACAGCCCGCCTGCACCAGGCGTCCGGCGCGGCAGTTTCCGCTGTACTGAAAATCATGGTGGATTCAAGCGCGCCGGCGTCCACCCGGCTCCGCGCCGCGGATATCGTGTTGGGACACACGGCCAAGGCCATCGAGATCGAGGATATCGACGCGCGCGTGGCGGCACTGGAACGCGCCATAGAAGAGTCCACGCAGCGGCGGTAAGATTGCAGGGAAGCCAAGCCTCGCGGAGACGCTCGCGCGTTGCCTGGGGATCACTTTGCGGGAGCTTCGCGCGCGGCTGCAGCGTAGGGCGATCTCGAAGCCGATGCTCTTGTTGGCCCCGCTGACTAGAAGACTCCCAATACCAGTTCCTAACTGCTCCCAAGGCCTGCTGAGTGCCACTCGTGCCTTAAGGTTTTGTCAGTTACCGAAGCTGGACGGCCAAACAGCGCCCCCTACATCGCCTCCAGCCGGATCATCGCGACCTCCGCGCGAGCGCTGGTGCGCATACGCGGCCCCCACGTTCCCGTGCCTGGCGAGGTGTAAATGGCGAAGCCGTCCTCCACGTTCAACCCGTGGTCGTACTTTCCATAGACTCGCCGTGTGATGAATTGGAACGGGAACAGTTGTCCCTGGTGTGTGTGCCCGGATAGCTGCAACCGCACGCCGGTCGCTCTGATCTGGGGTATCTGCACCGGGCTGTGGTAGAGCAGGACAGACGCCTGGGCCGGATCAAACCCGCGTACGCTCCGGATGGCCGCTGCGACGTCCTTGTGTTCGCCCCTCTCGGGGTATGCGATGCCGACGATCTGTAGCCCGCCAAGCGTGACCACTTCGTCGTTCAACACACGCACCTTGGTCCGGCGGAGCGCTTCTTCTGCCCGAGCCACGCCCACGTAGGTCTCGTGGTTGCCGGTGATGAAGTAGATCCCCATCGGAGCATTGAGGCGGTTGAACGTCGCGGCCAGACGGTCCAGGCCGCGGTCGTCGCCGTCGAACAGGTCGCCCGTGATCACCACCGCGGCCGGACGTTCTGCGTCCACCATCTCGACGACGCGCTCGGCGAACGAAGCACCGACACTGAACCCAAGGTGCAGATCCGAGATCTGCGCGATCATCTTCCCGCGCCATTCTTGCGGAAGGTCCTTCATGCGCACCGTGACCCTCGCCACCCGAGGATGGGTCGCGTTCCACACGCCATACGCGGAGAACACAACCGCCAGCAGAATCGCGCTCCAGCCGAAAGGTGCGCTGTGCAGTTGCGAGCTCCAGATTCGAGTGGATACCCAAACGGCCCACGCAAGGAAGAATGCTATGGCCAGCATCAGCCCGAACCCAAGAGAGAGCTGAAACGTTCCGGCCACCGCGCGCGCCAGAGCGCTGTCCACACGCCTCTGCAGGAACACGGACGCGATGGCGCCTGCCAGCAGAAGGAAAAGCGCGGCTGCCAGGGCTCTCCGGCCCCCCCCGCCATGGATTTCGAGCAGGCGCGTGGTCGAGAAGTAAATGAAGTACTGAAAGCCGAACAGGATCGCGAGCGCAACTGCCAGGAAGACCAGAAAAAAACGAGTCATCGAAGGGCCATTGTAACCTACGCGCTATCGACACACCGCGCTCGTCGATAGGTCCCCCCCCTGACGGCATATGGTTTAGGAGCCACCCGGCAGGCTGCTGCTGAAGTCCTCTAAGCGAAGAACAGCCCACAGCCGCGTCCGATCAAGCTCGCGGAAAACAACTTCCGATATGGCGCGACATCATACGCATTGGAGGCGCTATGTACGAACTTGTGCAGATGATTCCGAACGTCGAGGCTCTCCTCGCACTTGAGCCTGAGGCGCTGGGCGGGAAACTCCTGTTCCCGCTTCGGAAGAGGACTTTCCAGGGCAATATGTTCCTTCCCGCAACTCCGATTCTGGGATGTCGCTCCGCTGCGGCGGGTCGGGCACGGTGGCCAGTCAGCACAGCTACCGATATCAGGGGTTAACACGCACCATTCAAGAAGCGATACACTCTTCGAAGGACGGGCATGATGGCAGACCAGAAGGACCGGCAAAGGAATGACGCACTTCCCGGCGATATCGCACTGCGCAACTCGGCAGCTCACTCAGGGGACACGGGGCTGGCTGCGACGGGAGGGCCGGCCGCGCCAGGCCTTGACGTCGTCGAGACCCGCGTCGAGATTGAGACTCCCGATGGGACCAGCGACGCCGTGTTCATTCACCCGAGGCAGGGTTCCCATCCGGGGGTGCTGCTGTGGGCCGACGCATTCGGCTTGCGGCCATCGATGCGCGAAATAGGCCAGCGGATTGCCGCGGAGGGATACTCGGTACTCGTCCCCAATCCCTTTTATCGCATGGCCGAAGCTCCTCGCTGGGAACCGGCCAGCTTCAGTTTCCGGAATCCGGCCGACCGGGCCAGGCTCGTGCCGCTGATAGCGTCGGTGAGCGCGCCCGGCAACGCAGAGAAGGACGCCGTCGCGTACGTGGCATTCCTGGACGCGCAAGAAGAGGTGAACCGGGAGAAGAAGATCGGAACCCAGGGCTACTGCATGGGCGGCCCGCTGGTGATGAGGACAGCCGCGGCGCTGCCCGATCGCATTGGCGCGGGCGCGTCCTTCCACGGCGGCGGCTTGGTGACCGACAAAGCCGACAGCCCACATCTGCTCGCGCCGAAGATCAAGGCGCAAATGTATTTCGCCGTGGCGTCGAGCGACGACGCGAGGCAGCCGGACGCCAGGGACAAGCTAAGGGAAGCCTTCGCGGCCGCCGGAGTCGCCGCCGAAATCGAACTGTTCCCGAAGACGCTGCATGGCTGGTGCGTGCCGGATATGCCACTCCATGACGGCGCGCCGATCTACGACCGGCCCGCGGCCGAGCACGCTTGGGGCAAGCTCATGGCGCTATACAAACGGGCGCTCGCTTGAGCCAGTCCGCTGTCCCGGCGCCGTCCGGTTTCTGAGAACCTGGATCGTTTCCGCTTGCGGTTCCCCCGGATTGCGGCGGGCTGGAGCATGCTACCGATATCGAACCATATCGTTACGCTCGTGGAGCATATCCACCCGCGACCGTTGCGTTTTCTCGCTGAACCTCCGTATCGAGGTCGGCAAGTCAACTGCCATAGTATCGCGTGCCGCGAGAGCGCCCCACAATGAAGCCGCCGCGATCCCGGAGTTCGTGGTGGGTAACGGCTTCCCGGAAGCTGCCAGGCCAGCAGGCGTGCGGGCAAACAGATCTGCAAAGACCGCAAGCCGTGCAGCGAGTCTTCCGCACAACGGGAACCCTTTTGACTCGCTCTGCCGGTCGCGTGGAATTTCGCCGAAGGAGTCCCAACAGACGAGGCGTCTGGTGGATAGCCGGCGGCGAGAATGCGGGCGATGGATCGGAAATCCTCGGCTGGAATGCTCAAGACGGATCGCCTCGCTGTGGATTGGCGACACAGCGAGAGTACGCCTGGCGGTCGTTCCGCTGCGGGGTCGCCGCCGCAGGGCGAACCTAACACTACCGGCAGTTCGTGCCCCATACTAAAAGGTGGATGGGCAGCCGGTAGAACCTCGGTGGTAACCCAAAACGGCCCAATGAGAAGTAGCGCGCCATGGGAGGCTTCCGCCAGGCCTCGCGAATTATGTATACTAGCGGCTATCTTGAGCGAGCGCCGAAAGAGCTACACTGTATGTTCCTCAAAACAGAAACGCCGAACAATTCCGCGTTGCCGTCTTTAGCGGTGGCCCTATTGCTGGCCTCCCTTCCCGCGCAAATGTGGGGCCGCGCCGCAGGCCAGCCGTCGACGAACAACGGCGAATGGCCTAACTACACCGCCGATGCCAGAGGCGGCAAGGATTCGCCTGTGGATCGAATCGACGCATCTCCAGACAGTGGCGGGGGAACCATTCCGATCGCCGTGCGGCCGCGGGCCGCGGAGGCCGCCAAGAATGTCAACCAATGAACCTTCGGCGATTCAAGAGGTTGTACAGCGCATCCGGCAGTTTTCAAGGCTCCGGCGCGCCCAGATCGGCGCACTTCTAAAAGAGACCGGCAAGGCCTGGATCGACGACAACGCACCGCGCCTCGGCGCCTCCCTGGCCTTTTACACGTTGCTGTCCCTGGCCCCTATCCTCATCGTCGTTGTTGCCGTCGCTGCGCTTGCGTTTGGCCAAAAGGCGGCTCAAGGCCAGCTCATATGGGAGATCCAGGATCTGGTCGGAACGGAAGGGGCGCGAGCAATCCAAGGTTTGATTCAGTCCGCTTCCAAGCCCGCAACGGGCACGGCGGCGACTGCACTTGGCGTTCTCACGCTGGTTTTGGGAGCGTCCGCGGTAGTGGTGGAACTGCGCGACGCGCTTAACACGATTTGGCATGTTCCGGCGGCGGCTGTTTCAAGCCTTCGCGGCTTTCTTCGTCTGGCAAGAGAGCGGTTCTACTNNGTTTGGATTGATCTTGGGCGTGGGCTTCTTGTTGTTGGTCTCGTTAGCGCTGAATGCCGCTATTACCGCACTGGGCTCCCTGTTTGGTTCAGTGCTGCCCGCTCCCGAATCCGTATTGCGCGTGGCCGTATTCGCGATTTCGTTTGTGGTGATCACATTCCTGTTCGCAGCCATTTACAAGTTCTTGCCGGACGTTCAATTGAAATGGAGCGACGTAATCGTCGGTGCATGTTTTACCTCCTTACTGTTTACAATTGGCAAGGAGCTCATCGGCATCTATCTCGGCAAAGCGAGTTTCGGCTCGGCTTACGGGGCGGCCGGTTCTCTCGTCATCGTGCTGGTGTGGGTGTATTACTCATCCCAATTGTTCTTCTTTGGCGCCGAGTTCACAAAAATCTATGCAAACACATTTGGTTCTCGACTGGACGCTAAACTTAACGTGCATCCTCCTAAGCCCGAGAGCGTAATTGTATCTCCCGCTACTGGCTTACCGGCGGGAAAAGGCAACGAGGAGGCTTCGGTTAAGCTGACATGACCGCCGGGCATGGTAGTCCGACGGAACAGCTACCGATATCGCCGGAGATCGCCCCGCATTTTGCATCCATCGTAGACATGATGGGAACATGGCCGGCGCCGCGCGGCATCCGCTCGAGCAGAAGGACGGATGAACCAGCCATAACATTCCTCCCGCTTCATTTGCGCCGGCAAAGTTGTTCCTCTGCGAATTCCAGCGCTGCGTCCAGCGTATGCATGAACTCGTCGATCTTGATTGGTTTGGTGAGATAGCGGAAGAACCCAGCCTGCAGGCCCTTTTCGATGTCGCGTGGCATTGCGTTCGCACTGAGGGCCACGACGGGAATGTGCGCCGTGGCCCGGTCCGCGCGCANNCAGGATCACCGTCGGCTGAGCGGTGCGCGCCGCCTGGATGCCGAGAGTACCATCCACCGCGGTCAACAGCCGCAGGTCGGGGCGCCGCGCGACGAGTTGCTCAACCAGTTTCATGTTCGCCTGGTTGTCCTCGACATAGAGCAGGGTGCGCGGCCGCGCGCCGGCCGGCACTGGCGGCGAGTCGGATGCTGCGGCATCGCCGTTGTCGGCTATGAGTTGTGGTGCCGCGCACGAGATCAACTCGCACCAGAACACGCTTCCCTCGCCGGCCGTGCTTTCCACGCCGAGCACGCCCCCCATCAGCTCCGCCAGCCGCTTGGTCACCACCAGGCCGATGCCCGTGCCAGCCACGCCGCCCACCTCTTGTCCGAGACGATTGAACGGCTGGAATAGTTGTGCCATCTTTTCCGGAGACAATCCCGCGCCGGTGTCCTTGACGCTGATGCGAGTGAGCCCCGGGGCGCTCGTGGCGCATTCTACCAGAACCGTTCCACGCTCCTTGTTGTATTTGATTGCATTGGATAGCAGGTTGATGACAATCTGTTTCAACCGGGTCCGGTCGGCGCTGACAAAGAACGGGTTGTCGAACTGGGGAAAGCTCATGCCGATGCCACGCTGTTGCGCCTGCGGCTCCATCATGGCCTGGCATTCGGACATGACCTCGGCCAACGACACGGATTCCG
>PMEV01000263.1:0-177 GCA_003154855.1 Bryobacterales bacterium | reverse complement strand
TGAGCGGGCTGCGAAGCTCATGACTCATGGTGGAAAGGAAATCCGATTTCGCCAGGTTGGCTTCCTCCGCGGCGGACTTGGCGCTTTCCAGCGCGATGTTCGTTTCCCGGAGCGCCTGCTCGTTGCGTTTGCGCTCCGTGACGTCCCGCGCGACCGCCAATACGCCCTGCAGCGTCC
>PMEV01000088.1:4789-5849 GCA_003154855.1 Bryobacterales bacterium | reverse complement strand
ACGCCGGCGTAGCGGAAGCGGTAGGCGGCAATCAGCAGGCCCGCCATGGCTTCGCCCGCGATCAGGCCGGAGGCGGTCAGCACGCCCGCATTCTCGACGCGGGCCTTTTGTGCGCCGTTGAAACTGCGGCGCTCACGGAATCAGGCTGGATGACATCGCGCGGGTCGTAAGACAGCTTGGGCGCGACGGTTGTTGCTACGCCGATGAATTCGGCGGCGCGACGATCGATCTGGAGCTGTACGATGAATAAGCCTGTAAAGCCCGTTTCGCACTACCTCTCGCTGCCGTATACCGTTCGTTTGCGTCGCGACGAGGAAGGCGACGTGGTCGCGCGCATAGAAGAACTGCCTGGCTGCATATCGCACGGGGCCAATGAGGCTAGAGCTCTGAAGAATCTTCGCGAAATGCAGAAGCTCTGGCTGGACGACTGCATGGCGACGGGACAACCGATACCGGAACCGGAAAACGACGAGCCACTTCCAAGCGGCAAATGGGTCCAGCGTGTACCCCGAAGCTTGCACCGGCGCCTGGCTGAATTAGCGAGGGCCGAGGGCGTGAGCCTGAATCAACTGGTTACATCGATGCTGGCGCAGCAACTCGGTGCGAGGTCCAGTCAAAGTCAGGTGGAGCAGATGCGCAAGCCGCACGCAGGATCCAGAGAGCGGCAACGATCTCGACGCCGGGCGGAAGCCCGGCGGCAGGCTGAAAGCCTGACCCCACAGGATGTAGGCTACATAATGGCCGTTGGCGGCGCCGGCTCGTCGGGGCGGCCGGCGTTGGCTAGCGGCACTTGGATCATGATGGCGGCTAGCGCCAGCAGCACCAGGCNNTTGAAACTGCGGCGCTCACGGAGCTGGTCGGTCACCCAGCGGAGGATGCCGCCGATGAAGATGGCGAAGGTGGTCTCCAGCGGCAGGTACATGCCCACCGCGAAGAGCATGGGGCTGCGGACCTCGATCATGATCAGCGCCAGGCCCATCAGCACGCCCACGCCGATGAGCGGCCAGGCCATGTCGCCGCCCACGATGCCCTTGGCCAGAGCGGCCATCAGCCCGGCCTG
>PMEV01000088.1:4543-4724 GCA_003154855.1 Bryobacterales bacterium | reverse complement strand
CCACGCCCAGCACCGCGGCCACACCCGACAAGCCGGAGACTCCGATGGCGACCATTAGTAACGCCGCCACGACCAGCGTGGCAAGAGTCAGCCCGGAAACCGGATTGTTGGAGGATCCAATCAGACCCACCAGATTCCCGGAGACCGCGGCGAAGAAGAAGCCCAGCACGATCATCACCAG
>PMEV01000088.1:0-4503 GCA_003154855.1 Bryobacterales bacterium | reverse complement strand
TTCTTGCGCATGCGGAACAGGGTGAAGCAGGCCCCCACCAGCATGCCGCCCACGGCGATGGGCTTGACGATGGATTTCCAGATGGCATCGTTCACCGAGGACCAATCCAGGTTCTGGCCGCCCGGGAGATGCGGCCCCAGGAAGTAGGCCAGCAGCGGCACCAGCAAGCCCCAGGCCAGCACGCCACCGGAGAAGTTCAGCGCGGCCAGGCGCGGCCCGATGATGTAGCCGACGCCCAGGTAGGCCGGACTGACCGCGGGCGCCGTGGCGAGGGTGACGCCACCTACGCTCACGTCCTGCGAATAGCCTTTGGTGGTCAGCTTGACCAGACTCTTGCCCATTTCGCCGATGCGCAGCAGCACGGCGTTGCTGGCCGAGAAGACGTTGAATGCGCCGAGCAAGTAGATGGCGGCGCCGGCGCCCATGTTCCAGAACAGGATCTTGGCGGCGCGCGAACCTTGCTGGCCGGCGATGTGGATCTGGGAGGCGGCCACCGATTCCGGGAACGGCAGATCGGGGTCTTCCACCATCACGCGCCGGAGCAGGGTCACGAACAGAATGCCGAGGATGCCGCCCACCAGCATCAAGGCGGTGGATTCCCAGTAGGCGACCGGGGAATCGAATCGCTTCCAGGCTCCCGAGATCACGAAGGCCGGAATGGTGAACACCGCGCCCGCGGCGACGGATTCGCCGATCGAGCCCACCGTTCGGGCGATGTTCTCCTCGAGGATGGAGCCCTTGCGCAGCTTCAGCATGGCCATGCCGATGACGGCGGCCGGATAGGTGGCGGCAATGGTCATGCCCGCGCGCAGGCCCAGGTAGGCGTTGGCGGAGCCCAGGATCACGGTCATGACCAGGCCCAGCAGCACGGCGCGGAAGGTGAACTCCCGCATCTGGGTCTTCTCGGGAACGTAAGAACGATGTTGGCTATCCATGGGAATGCAGTCCTAGCACCGGACACATGCATGATAGCAAACGGTGTGGGAGGCGATTCGTAGCGCGGGCTAGCCGATGTAGTCGAAGAGGCTCTTGTTGCTGCGCATGGCGCGCGCGGACATGGCCGCTTGCAAATGCGTGTTGGCCGTGCTCAGATTCAGCGCGGCCTGGGCGGCATCGGCGTCCTGGACGTTGCTCAGGTCGGTCTGCTGAGTAACTTGCAACTGGTTGGCGGTGGTGGTGGCCGTCTGTAGGCGGTCCTGGACCGTCCCGTAGAAGCTCAAGACGCCGCCTAGCTGGGTCTGCGCGGCGCCGAGCTGCCCCATGGCCGCCTGGATGGCAGTCATCTGGGCGGTGTACTGGCCATTATAGGCGGGGTCGCCCTCGGGAACCGTGGGAACGTTGGCCAGCGCGACCTGCAAGGCGTGGACCGCGCCGAAGACGCTGGCGCCCGGGGAGGCATTGTCGAAGATCTGGTCCCCCGATTCCGAGATCGGGAAAGTGGCGCCGTTGGCGTCCATGATCTGGCGGGTCGCCGCGCTGCCGGCATAAGGCGAGACGCCGTTGGGCTGGGTCGCGTCGACGGTGTAGGGCGCGACCATGTAGTCGTCGCCACTGAACACGTAGCGCCCCTCGACGGTGGTGTTGGCGGCCGCCACGAGCTGTTGGAGGTCGGCCTGCACCTGCGCCGAGAGCGTGGTGAACTGCGCGGGGGCCTGCGTGCCGCTGAGAGCCTGCGAGCCCAGGGTATTCACGTCCTGGAGCACGCTGGTGGCGTTCTCCAGCGCCTGCTCGGCGGTATTGGCTTCCGAGGTGGCCCGCCCCAGGTTGGTCTGAACCTGCACGGTTTGATTGAGTTCGGCGCTGGTAAGGATGGAAGCGCTGACGTCCGCCGGATCGTCGGATGGCGACTGCAGCCTCAGCCCCGATCCGATCTGGCGCTGGGCCTGCTCGGCGGTGTTTTGAATCCGATTGACCGCCTCCAGGAATCGGAGGTTCGAGACATCCAAGCTGGTGATCATTGCGTTCTCCCTATGCGACGCCTGGCTGGAGTAGATTCAGGGTGTCCAGGGTCAGCTCGTTGAGCACCACAATCATTTGCGCGGTGGCCTGGTAGGCGCGCTGGAACTGCATCAACTGCGCGGCCTCTTCGTCGAGCGAGACTCCGCTCTTATTCTGGACCAACGACTGCGCCTGGAGCAGCAACTGTTGATGGGCGTCCTGTCCGGCCTGGGACGCGGTAACATCCTGCCCGACTTGGGTCGCGAGCCGGCCGTAATAGCCGGAGAAGGTGAGCCCGTTCAGTTGCGGCTGGGTCTGGCTGGCAAGAGAAGCGAGGGCCAGCGCGTTCGCATTCCCGTCCGGCGCGGTGGTGGAGGCGGCCGCCAGTTGGGAGGGGTCGATGGGGTTGACCGCCAGCGTGGCGGCGGCGCCCACGGCTGCATTGTAGGTGAAGAGCGGGGCGCCCGGGTTGCCGTTGAGGTCCTGCCCCGCCGCCAGCGTCGAGTTGACTGTATCGGCCAGCCCTTCTGCCAGCGTGTTCAGGTTCGAGAGGTAGGAAGGCAGGGTGGTGTTCCGCATGGCGACCATCGCGCCCAGGCTCCCGGTAGTCGCCTGCGCGGTGATGTCGGTGCCCTGGTCGTCGCGGATCGCCGTCTGGGTGCCCGAGGAATTGGCTGAAATCGCGTGCTGCTGGCTGCCGATCACCAGAGGCACTTGCCCGCCCATCAGCACCGTCACGGTGCCGTCGGCCTCCCGTAAGACGGTGAAATCGGTGTACTGGGCCAGACTGTTCAGCGTGCTGTGCAATTGGGCGTCGACGCCGGGATCGCTCTGCGCGGCGAAATCGGCCTGCATCTGGACGTTGAGGTCGCGGAGTTGCGAGGTGAGGCTGTTGATGCTGGTGACGGCGTCCCCAATCTGCTGGCTCTCGGATTGGGAGGCGGTGTTTAGGGCCGTGGCGTTCTCGGAAATCTGCGAGGCGACGGTGGTGGCGGCGTCGATCACCTGCTGGCGCGGGAGCGTGTCGTTGGGCGCCACACTCCAGGCTGAGAAGGCCTGGAACAGCCCGCTGAGAGCGGCCGGAACGCCGCTCTTGCCGGTAACGTCGAACAGGCCCTGCACGCTGTTGAGATCGTTGGTGGTCTGCTGGAACGCGCCGAATTGCCGCTGCTCGCTGCGTACGGCCTGCTCGGCGTACTCGTCGCGAGTGGATTGCAGCGGCCCGGTCCCGACGCCACCCGCCAAGCCCTCTTGGGTTGAGAACTTCTGGGCCTCGAGAGTGACCTCCTGATTGGCGAAGTTGGGAGTGGAGGCGTTGTCAACGTTGTTCTGGACATTCGACAAGGCGCTGTCGAAGACGCGCAACGAGTCCGCGGCACTGGTCAATGCACTAATGATTCCGGACATGGGAGTCTCCGGCGAGCGAAATCAGAGTTCGACCGACAACCTCCCCGCGGGTACCAGCGTGGCCGGTTCGCCTGTCGGGGTATAGCCGCACGCCGCCGCGTAGAACAGGCGCGCCCAACCCAGGTAGAACCTGGCGGCGCCTTCCAGCAACACATTCGCGCTCAGAATCTCTCTGCGCAGTTCGCCCAACGCGGCCACCAGTTCGCCCGGCTCCGGCGGAGCGCCCGCCGAGCGCAACGAGTTCCGCAGCGTCAGCAGGCAACCCAATGCCGCCTGGATGGGAGCACCCGTCTCCTCGACACTGCGGACGCTGGGCCGCGCCAGTAAGGTGCGCGCCTCCCGCACCCGGACCTGGGCTTGCCGCACCAACCCTGCATCGGCTTTCTCGGGGCTATGGTGCATGGCCTATCGCATCGTCGACGATCCTCTGGCTGGTGGCTTGAGAGTTGGGCCGATAGCGTCCGGCCTTGTAATCCGCCGACAGTTGCTCCACCCGGGCCGACCGGTTGGGAGACTGCGCGCCCGAGGTCTGCAGAAGCCGGCTCGAGAGGTCGGAGAGTTGTACCTGGTCCGACGGCTGCCCCGACCGCGCCTCGCCGCTTTTCGCCGGCCCGCCCGGCTTGACTGGAGCCGTTTGTTGCGTTTTTCCCAGTTGCGATGCCGCCGCTTGATTCAAAGAGCTTTCATTGACTTTCATGGCCGGGCCTCCATAAAGCCCGCGTTTGCCGTCCACTGCCTCGCGGCCGCTCGCGCAGAGCTACGCACGTTGCGAGAGATGCCGCCTGAAAGTCATATCGACCGGGGAGTGGGGAAGTATTAGGAGAAGGCCGGGAAAGTTCCCGCCGGGGGTGATCCGGCTTGACTCTGGCCCGGACCGCGCCTGGAGTTTCTACATTCGTGGGGCAGGCCCTTGGCCTGCGGCGGCCTCTCAGGCCGCTCGCACTATCCAAACGATCTCGATGTCCTCGGCCAGCCTCCGTTCATCGCCTTCCGCTTGCACGACAGTCTTCCGGCGAAGTCTTCGTCACCATGGACCGCTTGCTCGATCACGCTCGCTGCGGTCCCACCTTTTTCAGACAGCCGGCCATGGCGCAGCTCGTCCCGACTTCGATCCAGTACGGAGCGGAAACCGGGCGCTACGAGCTGCACTCGTGGGTG
>PMEV01000055.1 GCA_003154855.1 Bryobacterales bacterium | reverse complement strand
GACGCAGAAGCTTTGCCAGTTGCTGCGGGCCCAGGCGGGCTCGCAGGGCAGCCCGAGTCCGGGAATGCCGGCGAGCAGCTCCGCATAGCGCGCGGCGAGCTCGCGCCTTTCGGCGACCAGTCCGGGAAGGCGCTTGAGCTGCTCGCGCCCGATGGCGGCCTGGATGTCTGTCATGCGGTAGTTGTAGCCGAGTTCGGGATAGCTCTCGAACACGACCTGGCGGGAGGCGTGGCGGGAGGCGTCGGAAACGTCCATGCCATGCTGCCGCCAGAGGCGGAATCTGCGGTCCAGGGCAACGTCGCGCGTGGTGAGCATTGAACCGTCGCCGGTGGTGAGCAGCTTGCGGGGGTAAAACGAGAAGCAGGCCACGTCGGCGTGGGGTCGCCCGATGAACTGCCATTCCCCGTCCCAGAGAATTTGGCTGCCGATAGCGCAGGCGGCGTCCTCAACGACGGGGATCGAGTGGCGGCGTGCGATTTCGAGCAGGGCGCGCAGATCGCAGGGCATGCCGAGCTGATGCACCACGAGCAGGGCGGCGGTGCGGGGGGTGAAAGCCGCTTCGACCAGCACGGGATCGAGGTTGAAGGTGCCGGGATCGATATCGACAAACACCGGGATGGCACCGCAGTAGCGGATGCAACTGGCGGTGGCGATGAAGGAGTGGCTCACGGTGACGACTTCATCGCCCGGGCGGACGCCAGCCCCGAGCAACGCGAGGTGGAGCGCGGTGGTGCAGCTCGAGACGGCGCAAGCCTGCGGCGCGCCGAGGGCGGCGGCGAATTCACGTTCGAAGGCGGCCACCTGAGAACCTTGCGTCACCCAGCCGGAGAGGATGGCGCGCCGCGCCGCCTCGGCCTCGCGCTCATCCAGGGAGGGTTTTGTAATGGGGATCAAGCCGCATCCTCTCCGGTGGGCGAGTGCGGGGAGGCCGCGCGCGTGGCTTGCCACCAGTCCACCAGTCCGCGCAGGCCCACCTCCAAAGAGACCTGGGCTTTGAAACCGAGCATCCTCCCGGCCTTTTCCGTGCCGGCCAGACGCCGCGAGACCGGGTTGACGGCTCGCTCGGGGCCATACTCGGGCTGCAGCGAGGAGCCCATCGCTTTCAGCAGCGCGCGGGCCAAATCGTCCAGGCTGGTTTCCACCCCGCTCGCAACGTTGAAGACGTCGTCGGTGACGCCGCCGGCCGCGGCGAGGATATTGGCCCGGGCAACGTCCTCGACATAGATGAAATCCATGGTTTGGGCGCCGGTGCCGAAGATCATGGGGGCGCGTCCGCCGGCGATCCTGTCCATCCACCGAATCAGCACCTCGGTGAAAGCCCCATGGGTGTCCATACGCGGTCCGTAGACGTTGAAGTATCGAAGTGCCACGTAGTCGAGGCCGTACATATCGTGAAAGGATCTAAGGAGGCCTTCGTTGAACGCTTTGGCGGCGCCGTAGATGGTGCGGTTGTTGTAGGGATGGTGGAGTTCGTGGGTGGGGAACTCGCCGGCGAGGCCGTACACCGAAGCGGAGGAAGCGGCCACGACCTTCTTCACGCCGGTCGAGACCGCCGTCTCCAGGACGTTATAGGTGCCGTCCGCCAGGACCTCCAGGGCCAGCCTGGGCTCCTCGGCGCACTGCGTGATGCGAATGGCGGCCTGGTGAAACACGATATCGACGCCCTCCATGGCTTCACGCAGCCGCTGGCAGTCCCGGATGTCTCCTTCAACGATGGTGAGCCGGCCGCTGGCCGATGCTGCGTCCAAGTTCTCGCGCCGTCCGCGGACGAAGTTGTCGTACACGATAATCTGGGCGGCACCCTGCTTGACCAACTCGTCGGCGATATGGGACCCGACTAGGCCGGCGCCGCCGGTGACCAATATAGNNAACTGCGCCCGGTACTCGCGGCGGGCGATGGACCGTTTCCACCAAAACGTTAGCATGTCGCGCAGGGACCGGGAAACCACCTGGAAACTTCCCGCGGTCGCCTTTCCCGTTTGCCGGGGGTGGTACCGGGCGGGCATTTCGACGATGCGAAAGCCCATGTCGCGAGCGCGGATCAACGCTTCGGGCGTCAGGAAGGCCGTGCTGTGCGACTCCACGCGGATGGATCTCCAGACCTCCCGCCGATAGAGCTGGACGAAGTTGAAATCGCGGAGCTTCAGGCCGAACAACAAGCGCAATAGCGTGCCATTTACAACGGACATGATCTTGCGCCGCATGGAATAGCCGGCTCGGCGGTCGCGACTCGCCACCACGATGTCGGCCCGCTCGAGGAGGGGCAACATGCGCCCGAGANNAACTATGCCGGCGCCCTGGCCGAGATTCGCCGGGTTGCGCAGCACCCGCACTTCCGGGTTCTCTCGGGCCAAGTCTTCGGCAATGCGCCCGGTGGAGTCGGAGCTGGCGTCGTCGACGACGAGGATCTCGAAGGGCAGGCCGATGGAACGCATGGCGTCCAAGGCCCGCGCGATAGTGGAGCGGACGCTGCGTTCTTCGTTGTAGGCGGGAAAGACGGCGGAGATTCCCGTCAGGCTTGGGGCGCCTGTGTCCGGCATGACGTCAAACCCTCTTCGAGGACGCGGATGACGCGGTCTTGCTGCGCCTCCGTGAGCCCCGGGAAAATCGGCAGGAAAAGAGTGGAGCGGGCAGCCTCCTCCGTGATGGGCAACCGCAGGCCCCGGCAGC
>PMEV01000084.1 GCA_003154855.1 Bryobacterales bacterium | reverse complement strand
CCGTTGCATCGTCAAGATTGGGAACGCCGACGCGCCGGTCGCCTTCCACTAGTGGCTGCCTACGGTCTTTCTCCGGACGTGTAAGGCCTTCCCCCCTATAGTTTCGCGCCACGTATTCGAATACGATTAAATCGCCGAAACCGCCAAACGGGACGATAAGAAAGACATCATGAAATGTCTCATTCAGTTTGCGAAAGACGATCAAGGTCAAGACCTGATCGAATATGCCCTGATGGCGGGTTTCGTTGCGGTGGCTGCCGGGGCTCTGATGCCTAGTGTTTCTTCAAGCATCAGCAAAGTGTTCAGTAAGATCCAATCGCTGCTGGCCAATGCGGCCGGTTAGGCTTCTCGTCAGGGCGGTGTCTGCACTTTCGATGCGCCGCCCTTTTCCGAGTAGCTATCGGGAAGCGCCAGCCCGCCGGCGGGTCCCTCCGGAAAGCCCCCACCCCCTACAGCGTCTTCAGGTACGCTACCAGATCGTCCTTCTCCTGATCCGACAGCATATCCTTAAACGGAGGCATTCCACCGCCTCCCTCGTCGATCCGCGCGCGGATGGTCTGCTCCGTGGGCTTCTTCCCGTTGAGCAGCTTCTCCTTCTGGAATAGCCCCTTCAGCCCCGGTCCGATCTTCTTATCCGTGCTGTCGCCCCGGTGGCACATCATGCATTGCTGAAACACCACCTTGCCCTTCGCCTCGTCCCCCTTGCCCTTCGCCGCTACCATCCCCGCCACGCTCAGGCACGCCAGCCACAGGCCCACTGTCTTCATACCGCCATCTTAACCCGGCGCCGCCACCGCCGGCACTCCGGGCCGCCCTCGCTACAATGAACTTATGCGCATCCTCCTCTTCAGCGGAAAGGGCGGTGTCGGCAAGACCAGCCTGGCCGCCGCCACCGGTGTGCGCCTCTCTCAGCTCGGGTACCGCACCCTCGTCATGAGCATCGACCCCGCTCACAGCCTGGCCGATTCCTTCGACCTCGACACCGGCCTGTTCCACTCCCAGACTTCCGACCCCTTCTCCCTTGGCGACCGCCTGGCCATCCTCGAGCTCAACATCCAGAAAGAGATTCAGCGCCACTGGCAGGAGATTTCCACCTGGGTCGTCTCGCTGCTCCGCACCACCGGCATCGGCGGCGTGCAGGCCGAAGAGCTCGCCATTCTGCCCGGCATGGAAGAGCTCAGCGCCATGATGTACATCAACCAGTACCGCCGCGAGGAGCGCTACGACGTCATCGTGCTCGACGCCGCCCCCACCGCCGAGTCCATGCGCTTCATCAGCATGCCCACCACGCTGGACTGGTACATGAAGCACATCTTCCCCTTCCAGCGCAGCGTGCTCAAGGCCGTGCGTCCCATCGCCAATCGCGTCGCGCCCTTCGAGCTGCCCCCCGACAGCTATTTCGCCAATATCCGCAACCTGTTCGACAAACTCGCCGGCGTCGACGAGCTGATGGAGGACCCCCAAGTCACCAGCGTCCGCCTGGTCACCAATCCCGAGAAGATGGTGCTCCGCGAGACCCAGCGCGCCTTCGTCTATTTCTCCCTCCACGGCCTCACGGTCGACAATGTCATCGTTAACCGCGTGCTTCCCCGCGAGGCCGCCGGCGCCTGGTTCGACGAGTGGCACGCCTCCCAGGAAAAGATCCTCCGCGAAATCGAAGATTACTTCGCCCCCGTTCCCACCCGCCGCGTTCCTCTGTTCACCCACGAGGTCCTGGGCCGCCAAAGGCTGGAGGAATTGGCCGCGGTGATGTATGCTGAGGGGGAAGATCCGGCCGCGGTCACCCGCACCGAGCGCCCCTATACCTTCGGCAAGCGGGAGGGCTTCTACGAGGTCCGGGTGTTGCTGCCGTTCGCCACCAAGGGCGAGATCGGGCTTTTCAAGAAAGGCGATGAGTTAGTGGTCGAGATCGGCACCTTCCGCCGCCACATCGGGCTGCCCACCTCCATGGCCGCTCTCACGCCCAGCCGGGCGAGGCTCGAAAGCAGTGTTCTCACCGTCGAAATGAAGGAGGTACCATCATGAGCGATCAACCATCCGCTCCGCCGCCCGCCAACGAGCGCTGCGTATGCCGCGAAGTTGCGGACCACTTAAGAGACCTGCTCCAGCCGCGCTCCGAGGCCGCGCGCGAGCACTTCCGCAATTCCCGCCTCGAGTTTCTCAAGGCCGTCCGCACCCTGATCGACGAGCGCATCGAGCACCTCTCCGCCACCGGTCCCTCCCCCGGCGCCAAGGTGCCGGTGGAGTGAAAGTGGCTGGACGCACCCGCAGGACGACGATGCGCTGGATAGTGCCGGTTCTCTCGCTAGCCTGTACCGCGCTGGCGCAGACTCCAATGGACATACAGCCCGTCAAGCAGCTTGTGCGAGGAAACTCGCTGGCTACCTGCGGCTACACCCCGCTCGAACGGGAGGCGCCCTTTCTCAAGAGCCTGCCTGCCAAGGAGCAGATCACCGGCTCGTTCATGCGCCCATACACTATTTTCGGCAAGAAGGGGAAGACGGTGAGCTGGTTCGGAGTCCTCCGGGGCATCTCGGCTTCCGGTGGGCATCTCACCCTGCTGATCGAACACAAGTACTTCGACGGCATGACCGATTGCCACATCATGCTGGTCTCTCACGCCGGCGGTGGCGATTTTCAGGCCGCGTTGGAAGCCGATCCCAAGAACCTGCCCGCGTTGTCGCTGGTCAGAGTCTACGGAACGGTCAAGGAAGAGACTGGCAAGATCCCGCTAGTCGCGGTGGACTACCTCCGCGTGTGGCCCTGGTTTACGTTCACCTTCACGGACCTCGGGGCCGAGGATCTCACCAACCCGCGCTGGGTCAAGTACTGCAACCTATGTAAGTACGGCCACATTTACAAGCCCTATCCGAACGAAGACTACTATCTCGGTATGCTCGGCGATCCCGCGGAGTTTGGGCTTGCGTTGAAGTCTTGGGAACCAAGGTAACCATCGCATGAAAGAAGGCGACCTCGCACCCGACATACAGCTCGTTAGCGACAGCGGCGAGCCGTTCAAGCTCGCGAGCCTGCGCGGCAAGAAGGTGGTGCTCTACTTCTATCCCCGCGCCGCTACACCCGGCTGCACCACCGAGGCCTGCGAGTTCCGCGACGCTTCCGAGGCCTTCGCCGCGCGCGGCGCCGTCATCCTTGGCATCTCGCCGGACGGCCCAGGCGCCCAGCGGAAGTTCAAGCTCAATTACGAACTGCCCTTCACTCTCCTGTGCGACGTCGACAAGGCCGCCACCCTGGCCTACGGCGTCTGGAAGGAGAAGTCCATGTACGGCAGGAAGGCGATGGGCGTTGAGCGCACCACCTTCCTCATCGGCGAGGACGGGCGGATCCGCAAGATCTTCCCCAAGGTCAAAGCCAAGGGGCACGCCGCCCAGGTGCTGGCCGCGCTGTAGTTCCCGCTCCCGCTACTTCTGCACAGAAAACTTGTAAATCGTCGTGGTGTGGTAGTGCTGGCCCGGCTTGAGTTCCGTCGACGGGAATGCCGGCTTGTTCGGCGAATCCGGGTAGTGTTGCGTCTCCAGGCAGAACCCGTAGCGCTGCTGGTACGCTTTCCCGCTCTTCCCTTGCAGCGTGCCGTCCAGGAAGTTGCCCGAATAGAACTGTATGCCCGGCTCAGTGGTCAGCACCTCCAGCACGCGTCCGGATTGCGGCTCCACCACCCGCGCCGCCAGTTCCATGCCCACGCCCTTGCGGTTGAGCACGAAGTTGTGATCGTACCCCGAGCCCCGCGCCAACTGCTCGTCCTGCTCGCCGATGCGGGCTCCGATCGCCTGCGGCTTCCGGAAGTCGAACGGTGTGCCCTCCACCGGTTTCAGTTCGCCGGTGGGAATCTGGCCGGCGTCGGTCGGCGTGAAGCGGTCCGCGTGGATGGTCAGCACATGCCCCAGGATCTCGCCCTGTCCCTCCCCCGCCAGGTTGAAGTAGGCGTGGTTGGTCAGATTGA
Source organism: Bryobacterales bacterium (assembly GCA_003154855.1). Classification (GTDB taxonomy): domain Bacteria; phylum Acidobacteriota; class Terriglobia; order Bryobacterales; family Bryobacteraceae; genus Fen-330. The sequence goes on along the minus strand of PMEV01000084.1, from coordinate 13,018 downwards.
CCACCGTATCCTTATCGGTGGTCGCGCTGTAGTCGATCTTCAGTTCGTTGTCGTCGCTCAGCGTGTAGACCACCTTCACCGGCAGGTTCCCCGGAAACCCTTCCTCGCCATCCTTGCTGAGGTAGGTCAGCTCCAGGCCGTTGGGAACCTCTTTCGCCGTCCACATCACCTTGTCGAACCCATTCGGGCCGCCGTGCAAGGTGGCTTGCCCGTTGTTTTGCGGCAGCTTGTACTCCACGCCGTTCAGCGTGAACTTGCCGTTCCCGATGCGATTGCCGTAGCGCCCGATGAGCGCCCCGAGATACGCCGTGTTCTGCAGATAGCTCTTCACGGAGCCGAAGCCCAGCACGACATCGCCCATCTTCCCGGTGCGGTCCGGAACTTTCAAGCTAACAATAGTCCCTCCATAGTTGGTGATCGCCACTTCGATCCCCTTGGAGTTGGTCAATGTGTAGAGTTCCACCTGTTTACCTTCCTGCATCTTGCCGAATGGTTGCTTCTTGATGCTGGCTGCTTGGGAAGTCAGTCCCAGCACCCCCAACGCGCCAATTGCCGCCCACTTGCCGAATGGCATGAAACGTCCTCCCGTCCAGAAGGGCCATTGTATCAGATGGGCTTCCCACTATCCGCCGATCGAGTACATCGCCCGCGGCGGGGCGGCAAACCGCGCGGTATCGATCTCGTGGCCTTCCCACTTCGCCATGACGGTCGGGCGGATGCAGTCGCAACTCTGGCAGAAGGGCCGGCCAGGTCGACGAACGGGATGATCCGCGGGCGGACCTGGCTCAAGCCTTGCGGCGACGAAGGCGCAACGCCGCGAAACCAGCCAGTCCCTCGAGAATCGGGGCGTGGCTCGCCGGCTCGGGCGCATTATCTTATTCGCGGTTTGGACCCCTGCCGCGCACGCCGCTGCCACGTTCCTACCCCTCGACCGTGGAAGGTCCGAGATCGCCGTCTCGACGCAGGAGGTTTCCGCAACCTGCCGCCGGGATTCTCTCCGAGCCGGCCGGGCGCTGGGCTACAGCAGGGTCAGCCATTCCCTCTTCTGCCTCTCGGCCCGAGCGTTGCCCCACATGCCAAGAACCCTCGGATCGCTGCAAATACAGCCCGTCATGAGCGCCAGTTTCTCCTGCTCGGACGCTCCGGCCAACCCGGCCAAGACGGCGCTCGTGATTAGGGAGGTCGCCATGGAGGCTCCGAACAGTTCGACCAGTTTCGGCTTGATTACAGTCTCCCTGACAGTCCGGGCATCCATCTCAGGCGCTCCTCTCCGCGATGTCGACGACTGTTCCCTCAGCATCGAGCAGGCTGATCCTCAAGGGCATTTGGCCGATGGCATGGGTGGCGCATGAAAGGCACGGATCGTAGCAACGAACGGCCATTTCCACCATGTTCAGAGCGCCTTCTTCGATCTTGCCGCCCTTGACGAATTCCCTGGCGACCGCGCTCAAACTCCTGTTGATGGCAGAGTTATTGTGGGCTGTGGCGACGATGATGTTGACCTTCTCGATCTTTCCGCAGTCGTCCGCCCAGTAGTGATGAATCAGAGTTCCACGCGGCGCTTCGACGACCCCAACACCCTCGCCCCTCCGGCGGTCGACCTTGACCCGCACGTCTTCGCCGACGATCTCGTCGTCATGGATGAGCTCACGGGCTCGTTCCACGGCGTACAGAAGCTCGATCAGCCTGGCGTAATGGAAGTACAGAGTCTCGTGCACCGGATGGCCCGCCCCAAGTTTCTTGAATTCGACCAGTTCCCGGTTGGCTAGCGGCGTGGCGATCGCCTCGGCTACATTCAACCTGGCAAGCGGCCCTACACGATAGGCGCCTTCAGGGTATCCTTCCTTCTTGTAGAAGGGAAACTTCATGTAAGACCAGTCCTCGACGCGTTCTCCCAGGAAGTCCAGGTACTCTCGAGGGTCGAACTCATCCAGTCTCCCACCGTCCTCGTCGACGATGCGCAGTTTCCCATCGTATAGGTCGAGATTCCCATCTTTGACCAGGCCCATGTATTTCGTTTTGATGGGCGCGAATCGGGGCGCCAGCCCGGCATACTTCTCAAACACTCCTTTGCCGGTTTGGAGCGCCAGCCTGGCCAGCTCGAGCCCATCCTCGAGTTCTTTGGCGGTCACGAACCGATCCTTATGCGACAAAGGTATGCTCATCCCGCCGGGGATGGCCGTCACCGGATGGATGGCTCGTCCCCCTACCCGCTCGATGATGTTCTGACCGCACTTCCGCAGGCGTATCGCTTTCTTCGCCAGCTCGGGATCCGCCTCGATGATTCCGAGAATGTTTCTCTTGGCGGGATCGGAAGCCGGTCCCAGTACAAAATCCGGCGCCGCCAGAAAGAAGAAGTGCAGCGCGTGCGAGTGGATGACCTGGCCCATGTGCATCAACTCCCGCAACTTCTTCGCCGCGGGAGGAATATCCACGCCCAGCGCGTCGTCGCACGCCTTGGCCGCGGCCAGGTGATGGCTGACCGGGCAGATTCCGCAGATCCGGGTGGTGATCACCGGCATCTCGGACATCAGCCTCCCCTCGCAGAACTTCTCAAACCCGCGGAACTCCACCACGTGGAGTCTCGATTCCGTTACGCGGTTATTATCGTCTAAGTGGATCGTAACCTTACCATGTCCCTCGATGCGAGAGACCGGAGAGATGGTAATCGTTTCGCTCATTCCGTCCCCTCCACTTCACTGGCAAGATGCGGATAGATGGAGACCGGCAGGGAATAACGGTAGCCGACGCCCACGACGTCTTCCTGAAACATCAGGCCACCCGCCGGCAGGATGGCCGACAGAGCGTTGATGCTCTTCGCCCCCTGCTCGAGTGCGTGGGGCGTAGGCCCCATGCAGCCACGACAGGGCATATTGCCCGCCAAACACCTGGCGCCGCACCCTTCGCAGGTCGCCGGCCCCATGCACAGCACGCCCTGTTCGAGAAAACAGAGCGAACGGTCGATGTTGTCGAGTTCATGCGGAGAGACCACGGAGTCGGTGACGAAATCCCTGGAAGCGACCAGCAGCTTCTTCTTCGTGCGATCGCATTCCTCGCAGAGGTTGCGTTTCTTCACCTCCGGCTTCCCGCCGCCGAGCAGCGCGACCAGGTTCTTCTTGATCGTGGATGGCAGCGGCGGGCATCCCGGGATGTAGTGCTCAACCGGCACAAGTTGGTTGAGAGGCTTGACGTATTGCTCGAGCGCCGGAAGTTCGGGGCCCGCCGGCACTATTCCATCCACAGTGCTCTCGGTCTCGACGTACCCGCGCCGAAGCAGCTCTTCGCGCGTGAACAGATTCCGAAGACCGGGTATGCCGCCGAAGCAAGCACAGGTTCCAAAGGCGATCAGGGTCTTCGATCTCTCCCGGAACTTCAGCAGCATCTCGGTGTTGTCTCGGTTGCCAACGGACCCCTCGACGATTCCCAGGTCTGTTTCGGGCACTTCCTTGACGTCGACTATCGGAGAGTACCGTATGTCGATCGAACCGAGGAGATCCAGAAGTTCCTCATGCAAGTCAAGCAGCGCAATATGGCATCCGGAACAGCTCTGCAACCAGGTAGTTGCAACAGGGACTCTGCCACTCATTGGATGCTACCTCCTTGTCCCGACAGCCGCCATCGCCGTCAAGTCATGGCCGAAGGAATTGAGTTCCTCGCCGACAAGCCGACCGTCGTCGGCGTACACGGGGACCACGCGCAACCGCTCGCCGTCGATGTTTCGAGAACGCAGCACCGCGCGGAAGAGTCCCAGACGCCGCTCCAAATCCGTGTTACCCACAACGTTGTGGCAGTGGCCGTCCCGGCACATGAACAGCGCTACGCCGTCGAAGCCATTGCGGAAGGCTTCCAGGACGTACTGGGTGTCGACGCTGCCGCCACATTCCACCAGCAATGGCATCACGCCCGGAGAATAGGCCGGCCCCGCGCCCGGCTTGGCGGCGGCCCCCGCTGCGTCGACGGCGAGTTGGCCGCAGGTCCGACAGAAGATAGCCAGTATCTTGGGATCTCCATTGCCCGCAGTGGCCTGGCCGAGCAAGCGAATTGCCCGGCTGACGTATTCCCTGGGGTAACTCAGGAGGTCCCGCGCGCCGGTTGGACAGGCAGTGACGCAGTTTCCGCATCCCTTGCATCTCTCCGGATCGACGACCGAAAGCTTGTGGGCCAGGTCGATGCGGGAGGCGGAAAAAGCGCAGGTCTTCACGCAGGTGCCGCAGCCTCCACATAGCGACTCCTCAATCGTTGTGATGAAAAGCGGATGCTCCAGCTCGCCGGCGTCCAACTCCGTCGTGAGCGACGACACCGCCGCGGCGGCTCCGCTCAGTTCAGCCTCGAGGCCGCCGCTGGTTTTCGCGAAGGGGATGAGCCAGATTCCCGGATCCGTCGTCTGTCCGATCCGCGACCCCTCCTCCTCGGGCAAACCGTCGCGATTGATGCTCAAGCGCATGGTGGATCTGAGCGCTTTCACCAAAGCCGGATCGTTGCCAACGCTCAGTATGATTCCCCCAGCAGCGAAAGTACACTCGCCGCAACTCGATCTCAGGCCGACCGTGTATTGGCCGCAGTATCCCGAAAGGTCCGCGATCGTGGCGTCGAAGAAGAACCTGGCCCGCGGGTCGGATTGCAGGCCCGTCAGGACAGGGAGGAGATCGTCCTTCAGGCCGGCCGGCAGGCGGAGCGAGGGCCCGCTCTCGACGATGTAGACCCTGTACCCCTTACCCAGCAGTTCGCTGGCGGCGATCAGACCCCCGGCGGTGGCGCCCACGATAAGAACCGATCGCCGGGGCGCCAGCAGAGTGGAGTTCACGGCTGGGGATGCCTCGACTTTGGCCAGGGCCACGTCAATGAGCGTTCGCGCTTTGCGGGTGGCCTTTTCCCGGTCGCCTTGGTGAGGCAGCGCGACCTGTTCTTTGATATTTGCGAAAGCGAGCTTGTTCTCGTTGATGCCATGGCGCTTGAGAGCATTCAGTACCAGGTCGCCGTCCAGCGCTTGTTGGAAATGCCTGGGAGAGTTGCCGGCCAGAACGACGGCGTCCAGCCGGCTTTCTCTCACTGTGTCGAGCAGGGCCCGCTGGTCGGCATACCTAAAGAAACTGTCGTACACTCTGGCAACAGCGAGAGATGAGTAGGCGCTCGCCAAAGCATCGACGTCTACGGTATCGGAGATTGTCCCATCATCTCGCGACAGGAATAGCCCTGTTCTCATTGCATCTATCCCCCTGCGTTCTCGCAAGCGTGCTGTGCCGCACATTTGGCCGGTGCATGCGCGTCTTGGTTGGCGGTTTAAAGCACACGCGGTTGCCTGGACATAAGCGCTCTCTGGCTCCTGTCCGAAAGGTGCATGGAGGCCCTTGGGATTCTAGCCGGCTGTGCCGAAAGCCGAAATGGGCAGGAGTCTCGCCGGCCCGCGCAAGGCGCGCTTTGCCCGGCTCGGTGATCTGGTGGAGCCAGTCGGCTCGTGCTACCCAGAGGATCGCCGCCACTACGCAGAGGTAGTGCGGCGGAGGGGGCGTGATTCTCCGAAAGAATACGGAACGGGCAGCTTGGCCCCGATGGAACCTCCGAGTTAGCCAGGATGAAACTACCCGCCTATGGCGTACATGGGCCGCGGCGGAGCGACAAACCGGGCGGTGTTGATCTCGTGGCCTTCCCACTTGGCCAGCACGGTCGACCGTATCCTGGCGGCGATTTCGTCGTCCGGGGCTCCGCCGCGCAGCAGGCTCTTTACGTCGGTTTCCTCGATCGCGAAGAGGCAGTAGCGCAGCTTGCCGTCGGCGGTCAGCCGGATGCGGTTGCAGTTCCGGCAGAAGGGGCGGCTCACCGAGGCGATGAACCCGATCGTCCCGCCTCCGTCCGCGTAGCGGTACTGTGTGGCGGGCGCGCGCGGATCGCGGTCGGGAATCTCCTCGAGCGGCCCAATCTCGCGCGACAGCGTCTCGATGATCTGATCGGCGATCAACACGCGGCCGCGGTCCCAGAGGCCCTGCGCGTCCAGCGGCATGAACTCGATGAAGCGGATCTCGAAGCCGTTCTCGCGCCCGTAGTGCGCCAGCGGAACCAAGTCCGGCTCCGAGAGGTCCTTCACGGCCACCGCGTTGATCTTGATGGGGGCGAATCCGAGGCGCTTCGCCAGCGCCAGCCCTTCCAGCACGGGCTCGAGGTCGTCGCGCCGCGTGATGCGCGCGAACCGCTCGCCATCCAGCGTATCCAGGTGCACGTTGAGGCGGCGCAGGCCCGCCTGGTAGAGCGGCTCGGCCAGTTGCGGAAGCAGAATGCCGTTGGTGGTCAGCGCCAGGTCCTCGATCCCGTCGATGGCGGCCAGCTTCCGCACCAGTTCGGGCACGTCCTTGCGCACCAGCGGCTCGCCTCCGGTGACCCGCACCTTGCTGATTCCCATCCCCACCGCGATGCGCACGAACCGCTCGATCTCTTCGTAGCTCAGGATCTCGCGGCGCTCGACGAAGGCGGCGTCCCGCTCCGGCATGCAGTAGAAGCAGCGGATGTTGCAGCGGTCCGTGATGCTGACGCGGAGGTTGTCGTGCAGCCGCCCGAAGGTGTCGCGCAGTCCGGCGTTCATTGCAGCGCCAGCATGCGCTCCAGCGGAACCAGCGCCCGCCGCATCAATTCCTCGGAAATCTCGACGCGGGGCTCGATCCGGAGCAGGCAGTCGCGCAGCTTCTCCAGCGTGTTGCGCCGCATATACGGGCATTCGCTGCAGTTGCAGTGTTCCGCGGGAATGAAGTAGAACGTTTTCCCGGGCGCCAGCTTGTGCAGCGGATGCGCCACGCCGCTCTCGGTCATCACGATGAACTCGTCGCCGCCCGTCTGGACGCAGTACTGTATGATGGCGGTCGTCGAGCCGACGAAATCCGCCAGCGCCAGCACATCCGGCGGGCACTCGGGATGGGCGGCCACCCGCGCACCCGGGTGTTCCATCCGCGCCGCAACCAGCTTGCGGGCGGCGAAGGTCGCGTGCACGATGCAGCTTCCCTGCCACGAGGTCATGTTCTGGCGCCCGGTTTGCTTCTGCACCCAGTCCCCCAGGTTGCGGTCCGGGAGGAACAGAATCGGCTGCTCCGGCGGGATCGAGTTCACCACCGCCACCGCGTTGCGCGAGGTGCACAGGATATCGCTCTCCGCCTTCACCTCCACCGACGTGTTGATGTAGCTCACGATGGCGTGATCCGGGTGCAGCCGCCGGTAGGCGCGCACCGGCTCGACCGGACAGCTCTCCACCAGGCTGCAACTGGCTTCCCGGTCCGGAACCACCACCGTGCGAGTGGGGTTGACCACCTTGGCCGTCTCCGCCATGAACCACACGCCGCAGAAGGCGATCACGTCCCCCTCGAAGTCCCGCGAGCGCCGCGCCAGCTCCAAGCTATCCCCAACCGAATCAGCCAGATCCTGGATCTCCGGCTCCTGGTAGTAGTGCGCCAGCAAAATGGCCCGCCGCTCCCGCTTCAGTTGCAGGATTTCTTCGGCGAGGCTGGCGGTGGCTAGCATGGGGAATGGGCTGATTCCATTCTAGCAACTGCCATCCAGTGGACGCGGCCGGGCCGCGGGTCTTATCCTGAGGATGCCATGACCTACTGGATACTCCTGGGAATTGGACTGCTGGCGGGCGTGCTCGCCGGAATGTTCGGAATCGGCGGCGGCCTGATCATCGTGCCGGCGCTGCTGCTGATCGTGAAGATGAAGGAGACCGAGGCCATCGCCACTAGCCTGGCGGCGCTGATTCCACCCGTCGGCCTGCTCGGGGCCGCCGAGTACTACCGTAGCGGCTTCATCAACTTCCGCTATGCGGCCCTGATCGCGCTGGGACTATTCCTGGGGGCCTATTTCGGCGCCCGGATCACCATCGGCCTGCCCACGCCCGTGATCCGCCGCCTCTACGCCGGGTTCCTGGTGGTGGTGGCCGCGAGGATGCTCTGGATGGGGAAGTAGCCTAAGTAGGGCGGTCCTCCCGGACCGCGCCGGACCGCCAGGTCCGGCCTCTGCCCGCGGCATCGAAGGGCCGACGAGTGGGAAATGCGGGCTACCTCAGCAGGCGGCGGCCGTTGCCTGTCGTAGCAACCTCCACCACCACGGCCGGCGGCTCGGGCGGAGCCGGAAGCGCCGCCTCCGGCGTGTGCAAAGGGATGCGGACCAGTTCCTTGGTGTCCGGAAACTCCTGTTCCACCCAATCGGTGAGCGGGACGTTTCGGAAGCAGACCCGCTGCTGCACCACCAGCGACCTGCGCGTCGAGAACCAGGAAGGGATCTCCCGCAGGAACTGCCGCTCTTCGGTCTGAATCGACGCCAGGAACTCGTCCAGGGCCTTGCGCCGCGCGCTCTCCTCGGTGGCGCGGACCCGTTCCTCCATGGCGCGATGCTGCGTGGCCAGCAGGGCGCGGGCCTCCGCCAGGGTCTCGCGGTGCCGCGAGACGGCCACTTCAGCCCGGGCCTGCATCACCAGCGCGGTCACCAAAGCCGCGGCCCCCGCAATGAGCAAGGGCAATGCAATCCAAATCAGTTCCGGAGGCAGGTCAGCCATCAGAGGAAGAATCGGGCCGGGAAACCGTTTCGCGGAGGGAGTAAGGCAAAAACCAGGGGGTGGTAGGGCCTCCGCCTTGGGCTATGCTAGATGGGAGGCGCGGCTCCCGGGCGGCGCGCCGCAGGCCGAACCAGCCCGGTCAGCGAAAGGAAACGACGCATGCAGTACGGCTACTTCGACGATGCCAGCAAAGAGTACGTGATCACCCGGCCCGACACGCCGAAATCCTGGAGCAACTACTTGGGAAACACGGATTATGGGGCCATCATTACTAATAACGCCGGGGGATACAGTTTCTATAAGTCGGCGGCGTTGGGCCGCTTTGTGCGGCTGCGCTTCAATGCGGTCCCCATGGATCAGCCGGGCCGCTATATCTACCTGCACGATCGCGACAGCCAGGATTACTGGTCTCTTTCCTGGCAGCCTGTGGGCAAGCCGCTGGACCAGTACCGCTCGGAGTGCCGCCACGGCAGCGCTTACACGGTAATTTCCTCGGAGTATTCCGGCGTGCGGTCCGAGACCACTTACTTTGTTCCGCTGGGCAAGAACTTCGAGTGCTGGCATGTCAAACTGACTAACGCGAGCGGCCGGCCCCGGCGGCTCAGCGCGTTCACCTATGTCGAGTATGCCGGCAACTGGAACGCCTACCAGGACCTGGTCAATCTGCAGTACACGCAGCACATCGTCAAGATGAGGTTCGTCGATGGGATGATCGGCCATGGGATCAACGTCAACGTTCCGCATAAGCCCGAGGATTTCGACAACCACGACCAGAGCCGGCACACGTTTCTGGCGTTAGCGGGCGCCGAGGTGTGCGGTTACGATACGGACCGGACGGCTTTCCTGGGCACATACCGGACGTATGCGAACCCCGAGGTGGTCGAGCGCGGCGAATGCACCAATTCCCTGGCAGTGGGCGATAACGGATGCGGAACGCTGCAAACCCGCATCGCGCTGGAGCCCGGCGAGACGAAAGAGCTTTGGGTGCTGATGGGCCCCGGCAAGGCGGAGGAGGACGGGAAACGGGCCGTGGCGGAGCTTGGCAGTCTCGCGCGGGTGGGCGACGAACTGGCCAAGCTCAAGAGCTATTGGCACGAGCGAATCGCCGGCATGACGGTCGAGACTCCGGACGCCGACCTGAATAGCATGTTGAATATGTGGAGCCCGTTCAATTGCCTGATCACTTACGCGTGGTCGCGCGCGGCCAGCTTGATTTACGCCGGAGAGCGNNCTGATGATCACGGGCCAGGTCTCTACCGGTGGCGCCATGCCCGTGGTGCGGCAGTTCGGCCATCATCCCGGAGCGGAACCGCCTCCCCGTGAGGACGAATACCGCTCCGACGATTGCCTGTGGCTGTTCAACGCCATTCCCGCCTATGTCAAAGAGACCGGCGACCTCGGTTTCTATGGACGCCTGCTGCCCTATGCCGATCGAGGCGAGGCGACCGTTCTGGGCCACATGCGACAGGCCATCCAGTTCAGTCTGGACCGCTCCGGGGCGCACGGTTTGCCCTGCGGCCTCCTGGCCGATTGGAACGACTGCATCCGTTTGGGGCCCGGGGGCGAATCCATCTTCGTCGCGTTTCAACTGCGCTATGCGCTGGCCGTGTACGAGCAAGTCTGCCGGATGCTGGCCCAGCCCGCCGANNGCGCGGGCCTTCGGCGAGGATGGATTCAAGTACGGATGCAAGGAGAGCGTCGAGGGCACCATCTTCCTGAATCCGCAATCCTGGGCCGTGCTCAGCGGGCATGCGGACGCGGCGCGGGCGGCGCGGGCTATGCAATCCGTCGAAGAGCGCCTGAGTACGGAGTTCGGACTGATGTTATGCGATCCACCCTTTGTGAAGACGGATTTCAAAGTAATGCGCGCCGGATTGTTCAATCCGGGAATGAAGGAGAACTCCGCCATTTTCCTCCACACTCAGGGCTGGGCGGTTATGGCGGAGACATTGCTCGGGCACGGCGATTTGGCCTATCGCTATTTCAAGGCCTATCTGCCCGGCGCTTACAACACGCGGGCCGAAGTCCGGCAGATCGAGCCTTACGTTTACTGCCAGTTCACCCACAGTAAGTACAGCCCGCGGGCCGGAGCTTCGCGCCTTCCCTGGTTAAGCGGGTCCGCCACCTGGTCTTACTTCGCCGCGACCCAATACATTCTGGGCGTGCAGCCGGAATACGAGGGTCTACGCATCGACCCCTGCATCTCTTCCGCTTGGAAAGGATTCAAGGTTACGCGCGTCTTTCGAGGCAAGCTACTGACCATCGAGGTCACCAACCCCGCCGGAGTCGAGAAAGGCGTGAAGAAGCTGCTGCTCAACGGGCGCGAGCTAAGCGGGAACTTCATTCCCGCAGCCGAGCTCGAGGCCGAGAACCAGGTCCTGGTCGAGATGGGTTAAGAGCCCCCAGCCCGCCCCCATGCTACACTCGGAACGGTAGCAGGGAAAGGCAGCGCATGACCCGCGTTGGCTCGATCCTGGGCTGGCGCCGGGTGACGAGGTTGAGGGTTCCCGCCTCGCGGGAGGCGGGGATACCGGGGCGGCCGGGCAATTTCGCCCCGGGAAAATCGAACGTTCAGCGGATGCCCTCCGGGTGCTCCATCACCCGCATCTTTCCCTCCAGGAAACGTCGCGGACAACGCCGCCCGGGCAACCGGACGGACAAAGCCGCGGCGAGTGGAGACGACAACTGACCAAGGAGGGATTCCCATGTGCGGAATCGTAGGTTACGTCGGCCCACAGGACGCCACACCCATCATCCTGAACGGCCTGAAGCGTCTCGAATATCGCGGCTATGACTCTGCCGGCCTCGCCGTGCTCGAAAACGGCGCCATCCAGGTCCGCCGCGAAGTTGGCAAACTATCCCGCCTGGCGGCGCTGCTCCAGGAGTCGCCCGTCCACGGCCACATCGGCATCGGACACACGCGCTGGGCCACTCACGGCGTGCCCAGCAGCCGCAACGCGCATCCCCACGTCGGCAACACCGGGCAGGTCGTGGTGGTCCACAACGGCATCGTCGAGAACTATCTCGAGCTGCGCAAGGAGCTGACCGCCGAGGGCGCCGTCTTCCGCTCGGAAACGGACACCGAAACCATCGTCCACCTCATCGAGCGCTACATCGGGCGCGGCTTCGTCCTGGTCGAGGCGGTGCGCGAGGCCCTGCTCCAGATCAAAGGCGCGCACGGCATCGTGGTGCTCTCCGCGCTGGAGCCCGACAAGATCGTCGCCGCCCGCATCGGCAACGCCGGTGGCGTGGTGGTGGGCATCGGGGACGGCGAGATGTTCGTCGCCTCGGACATGCCCGCCATCCTGGACCACACCCGCAAGGTGGTCTTCCTGGAGTCCCGCCAGCTCGCCGTGGTCACCCGCCAGGGGCTCGAGCTCCAGACTCTGGAGGGCCAGCCCGTCCGCTACCAAACCCACACCATCGCCTGGGACCCCGTCGCCGCCGAGAAGGGCGAGTATCGCCACTTCATGGCCAAGGAGATTCACGAGCAGGTCCGCTCGCTCACCGACACCATCTCCGGCCGCGTCGATTTCGAGAACGGCCGCATCCGCCTCCCCGAGCTGAACCTCACCCCCGAGCTGGCCCGCCGCATCAAGAAGATCGTTATCACCGCCTGCGGCACCGCCGCCCACGCCGGCCTGGTGGGCCGCATTCTCATCCAGCGCATCGCCCGCATCCCGGTGGAAGTCGAGATCGCCTCCGAGTTCCGCTACAGCGACCCCATCGTGGATAAGGACACGGTGGTCCTGGCCATCAGCCAGTCCGGCGAGACCGTGGATACCCTGGCCGCCATGGAGGAAGCCCGCCGCAAGGGCGCCGTGCTGTGGTCCATCGTGAACGCCATCGGCTCGCAAGCCATGCGCGTCGCCGACGGATACATCGCCATGCAGACCGGCCCCGAGATCGGCGTCGCCTCCACCAAAGCCTTCACCGCCCCGCTGGTCGATCTCTATATGCTGGCCATCCTGCTTGCCGACCTCCGCGGCACGCTCGACGACGCCACCCGCGGCTCGCTCATCGACAACCTGCGCCTCGTACCCGACCTGGTCGGCCAGTGCCTGGACCGGGAAGCCGACGTCGAGGCCGTCGCCCGCGCNNTACCCCGCCGGCGAGATGAAGCACGGCCCCATCGCTCTCATCGACCGCCACATGCCCACCGTAGTCATCGCGCCGCGCGATCCCTGGTACGAGAAGATGATCAGCCAGATCGAGCAGGCCCGGGCGCGCGGCGGCGCCGTGGTGGCCGTCGCCACCGATGGCGACCGGGTCATTCCACCGCTCGCCACCCACGTCCTCTGGGTGCCCGAAACCCCCTGGATGCTCAGCCCGGTGGTCACCGTGATCCCGCTCCAGTTGCTGGCCTACCACATCGCCGCCCTGCGCGGCCTGGACGTCGATCAGCCCCGCAACCTGGCCAAATCCGTCACCGTCGAGTAGCGCCTCTTGTGGGGCGGCCTTTCAGGCTGCCGCCGGGCTTCTGCCCGG